>NZ_JBEXGT010000004.1:0-323812 GCF_040607475.1 Sphaerisporangium sp. NPDC005288
CGCCGCCCCGGAGGAGGCCGCCCCGGCCGCCCCGGCGCGCCGCAGGCGCACCAGGAAGACCGCCGAGGCCGCCGAGGCTCCGGCGGAGCGTGCCGTCGCCGCCGAGCCGCCGGCCGTCGCGGCCGAGACGCCGCCCGCGGTGTCCGAGCAGGTCACGCCCGAGATCATCGAGGCGCTTCCCACCGAGGAGCCGCTGGACGACGAGCCCGCCGGTGAGGACGTCGCCGAGGAGGCCCGTCCGCAGGGCGCGGTGTTCGCCGACCCGTTCGGCCTGAGCGCCGTCTCAGAGGCGCGCATCGCTCCGGCCGTCACCTTCCAGGCCCCCGCCGCCGTGTTCCAGCCGATCTTCCAGGCGCCCGAGCCGCGCGCGGCCGTGCCGCACGTGCCCGAGCCCCGGCCCCACGCGAAGCCCGAACCCGAGCCTGAGCCGGCCGAGGCCGAAGACGCCGCCGAGGCCGCGGAGCTCGCGGAGGTCGACTCCGACGAGGACGACGAGCAGGAGGACGACGCTGCCGGTCGCCGTCGTCGCCGCCGCAGGGGAGGCCGCGGCCGGAAGGTGCGCGAGCACGACGAGGCCGACGACCTCGAGGACGCGGGCGACGAGGGGCAGGACGCCTCCGCCGAGCAGGCGCAGCCGGCCGCCGAGGCCGCCGGCGACCAGGACGACGACGAATCCGGCACCTCCCGCCGCCGCCGTCGTCGCCGCCGCAGGGGAGGGGACGAGGGCGAGGCCACCGTCGACGACCCGCCGAACACCGTGGTGCGCATCCGCGCGCCCCGGGCCGGCCGTCCGGTGTCGGTGGACGAGGTGCAGGGCTTCCGCGGCTCCACCCGCCTCGAGGCCAAGAAGCAGCGCCGCCGGGAGGGCCGCGAGCAGGGCCGGCGCCGCCCGCCTGTGATCACCGAGTCGGAGTTCCTGGCCCGCCGCGAGAGCGTCGAGCGGGTCATGGTCGTGCGCCGCCAGGGCGGCCGCACCCAGATCGCGGTGCTGGAGGACGGCGTCCTGGTCGAGCACTACGTCGACCGCGAGGCCAGCCAGTCCTACGTCGGCAACGTCTACCTGGGCAAGGTGCAGAACGTCCTGCCGTCGATGGAGGCCGCCTTCATCGACGTCGGCAAGGGCCGCAACGCCGTCCTGTACGCCGGCGAGGTCAACTTCGACACCGCGGGCCTGGAGGGCCAGCCCAAGCGCATCGAGGCGGCGCTGAAGTCCGGTCAGTCGGTGCTGGTCCAGGTCACCAAGGACCCCATGGGCCACAAGGGCGCCCGTCTGACCAGCCAGATCAGCCTTCCGGGCCGCTACCTGGTCTACGTGCCCGACGGCTCGATGACCGGCATCAGCCGCAAGCTCCCCGACAAGGAGCGCAGCAGGCTCAAGGCCATCCTGAAGAAGGTCATGCCCGAGAACGCCGGCGTGATCGTGCGCACCGCCGCCGAGGGCGCCTCGGAGGACGAGCTCAGCCGCGACGTCGCCCGCCTTTCGGCGCAGTGGGAGAACATCCAGCGCAAGGCCAAGTCGGCCAGCCCGCCGGAGCTGCTGTCCTCCGAGCCCGACCTGACGGTGCGCGTGGTGCGCGATGTGTTCAACGAGGACTTCTCCTCGCTGGTCGTGGCCGGCGACGAGGTGTGGGGCACGGTGGACGAGTACGTCCGCTACGTCGCGCCGCACCTGGCCGACCGCCTCAGCAAGTGGGAGGACGGCGACGTCTTCGCGGCCTACCGCATCGACGAGCAGATCGCCAAGGCGATGGAGCGCAAGGTGTGGCTGCCGAGCGGCGGCTCGCTGGTCATCGACCGCACCGAGGCGATGACCGTGGTCGACGTCAACACCGGCAAGTTCACCGGTCAGGGCGGCAACCTGGAGGAGACGGTCACCAGGAACAACCTGGAGGCCGCCGAGGAGATCGTCCGCCAGCTGCGGCTGCGCGACATCGGCGGCATCATCGTCGTCGACTTCATCGACATGGTGCTCGAGAGCAACCGCGACCTGGTGCTGCGGCGCATGCTCGAGTGCCTGGCCCGCGACCGCACCAAGCACCAGGTGGCCGAGGTCACCTCGCTCGGCCTGGTGCAGATGACCCGCAAGCGGGTCGGCCAGGGCCTGCTGGAGGCCTTCTCGACGCCCTGCGACTGCTGCCACGGCCGCGGGCTGATCGTCTCCACCGAGCCGGTGGAGTCCAAGGCCATCGAGCCCAGGGCCACCCAGGGCAAGATGGCGGTGGAGAAGGCCGTCGCCGAGAAGCTCGAGAGGGCCTCCTCCGACAAGCTGGTCAAGGAGGGCGGCATCGCGGTCGCCGCGAGCGGTGAGGGCGGTCGTGATAGTGTGACCGATGCCCTTGACGGCTCCGCGGGCGAGGACGGGCAAGCGGCACAGCCCTCCGCCCGGGGGCGGCGACGCTCCCGAAAGGCGACCAGACCGGCAGGGCCGGCCGAATAGGCCGGCAACCCGGCGTACCGTCCGGTTCGACCAGGGCACCAGCAATCCGGTATCCTTGTCAATCGGTGCGTCCGGTGGCGCGCCTAGCTTCGCGCGCCTACCCGGTTCGCCGGTCGTGTGTATTCGACGGGAGCTGGATGCAGAGGCGCAGCGTTCAGCGAGCAATTAGCCAGAAGAAGGGTTCCGCGGTGTACGCGATCGTTCGTTGCGGCGGCAGGCAGCAGAAGGTCTCCGTCGGTGACGTCCTCGAGGTAGACAAGGTCGCCGGTGAGGTCGGCTCCACGGTGTCGCTGGCGCCGGTGCTCGTCGTCAACGACGGCGATGTCACCACCGACGCTGCCACGCTTGGCAAGTTCGAGGTGACCGCCGAGATTCTCGGCGAGACCAAGGGCCCCAAGATCCACATCCTCAAGTACAAGAACAAGACCGGTTACAAGAAGCGCCAGGGGCACCGTCAGCGGTACACCCAGGTGAAGGTCACCGGCATCAACCCCGGGAAGTAGTGGTAGCGAACCATGGCACACAAGAAGGGCGCATCGTCCACCCGGAACGGCCGTGACTCCAACGCCCAGCGGCTCGGGGTCAAGCGTTTCGGCGGGCAGCTCGTCAACGCCGGCGAGATCATCGTCCGCCAGCGCGGCACCCACTTCCACCCGGGCGACAACGTCGGCCGTGGCGGCGACGACACGCTGTTCGCGCTGATCGCGGGCCACGTGCAGTTCGGCAACAAGCGCGGCCGTCGCGCCGTGAGCATCGTCCCGGCCGCGGAGTAGATCCGCCGGCAGCGAGACACGGGCCGCCGGGCCGCGCGTGAGCGCGGCGGCGGCCGAGACAGAACGTTGATGAGGCGGATCGACTTCTCGATCCGCCTCATCGTCGTGAGGGGGGCTGTATCGGCGCCCGGCGCGGCGGTGAACGGCGCGGGCCGAACGGCCGCGCCGGTGAGAAGGAGTGACGGTGGCGGAGTTCGTGGACCAGGTGGTCCTCTACATCAAGGCCGGTGACGGGGGAAACGGCTGCGCCTCGATCCACCGCGAGAAGTTCAAGCCGCTCGGCGGCCCCGACGGCGGCAACGGCGGCCGCGGGGGCGATGTGATCCTCGAGGTTGATCCCAACACCTCCACCCTGCTCGACTACCACCACCGGCCGCACCGCAAGGCCGCCAACGGCAAGCAGGGCATGGGCGCCAACCGCGACGGCGCCACCGGCGAGGACGTGGTGCTCAAGGTGCCCAACGGCACCGTCGTCAAGGACGCCAAGACCGGCGAGGCGCTGATCGACCTGGTCGGCGCGGGCACGCGGTACGTCGTGGCCCAGGGCGGGCACGGAGGGCTCGGCAACGCCGCGCTGGCCTCGGCCAGGCGCAAGGCCCCCGGGTTCGCGCTGCTCGGCGAGGACGGCGACGAGCGCGAGGTCGTCCTTGAGCTGAAGACGGTCGCCGACGTGGCGCTCGTCGGGTTCCCCAACGCGGGCAAGTCCTCGCTCATCGCGGCCCTCAGCGCCGCCCGTCCCAAGATCGCCGACTATCCGTTCACGACGCTGGTGCCCAACCTGGGCGTCGTCACGGCGGGCGAGACGGTGTTCACCGTCGCCGACGTCCCCGGGCTGATCCCCGGCGCCTCCGAGGGGCGCGGCCTCGGGCACGAGTTCCTGCGTCACGTGGAGCGCTGCTCGACGATCGTCCACGTGCTCGACTGCGCCACCCTGGAGCCTGGCCGCGACCCGCTGACCGACTTCTCGGTGATCGAGGCCGAGCTGGCGGCCTACGGCGAGCTGGACGACCGGCCGCGGCTGGCCGTGCTGAACAAGGTCGACGTGCCCGAGGCGCGCGAGCTGGCCGACATGGTGCGGCCGATGCTCGAGGGCAAGGACCTCAAGGTCTTCGAGATCTCCGCGGCCTCGCACGAGGGCCTGCGCGAGCTGTCGTTCGCGATGGCGGAGATGGTGGCGGCCGCCCGGGCCGCCAAGCCGGTCGAGGAGCCGACGCGCCTGGTCATCCGGCCCAAGCAGTACGGCGACGCCGGGTTCGCCGTCAAGCGCGTCGACGCCAACACCTTCCAGGTCACCGGCGAGAAGCCCGAGCGGTGGATCCGCCAGACCGACTTCAGCAACGACGAGGCGGTCGGTTACCTGTCCGACCGGCTCGAGCGGCTCGGCATCGAGAAGGCCCTGAGCGAGGCCGGCGCCAAGGAGGGGGCGGAGGTCGTCATCGGCCCGATGGAGGGCGGCTACCTGTTCGACTGGCGGCCCACCCTGGACGCCGACGCCGCCCAGGGCCCGCGCGGGTCCGACGACCGCGTCGGGATCGCCGAGGCGGCCAGAAACGAGCGCCGCTCGCAGGACTAGCGGCGCCGCCGCGGCGCCCTAGGGGCACGACCGGCGGCGGGCCTGGCCGGCACCAGTGGAGCGGGCCGTGCCCGCACGAGCGAAGGGGAGCGACCGTGATGGACAGCACCGGCCGGGAGCGGGTGGCGCACGCCTCCCGCCTGGTCGTGAAGGTGGGATCGTCCTCGCTGACGACCCCGCAGGGCACCATCGACGTCGACCGGGTGGACGCGCTGGTCGACGTGCTCGCCGCGCGCGGCGCGGGCGGCGCCCACATCGTGCTGGTGTCCTCCGGCGCCATCGCGGCCGGCCTCGGCCCGCTCGGCCTGTCCGCCCGCCCGCGCGACCTGGCCACCCAGCAGGCCGCCGCCTCGGTCGGGCAAGGCGTGCTGGTCGCCCGCTACACCTCCTCCTTCGCCCGGTACGGCCGCCGCGTCGGGCAGGTGCTGCTCACCGCCGACGACATGATGCGCCGCTCCCACCACCGCAACGCCCAGCGCACGCTGCTGCGGCTGCTGGAGCTCGGCATCGTCCCGGTGGTCAACGAGAACGACACCGTCGCCACCGACGAGATCCGCTTCGGCGACAACGACCGTCTCGCGGCCCTGGTGGCCCACCTCATCCACGCCGACGCGCTGGTGCTGCTGTCCGACGTGGACGCCCTGTACGACGGGGACCCTCGCCAGCCGGGTTCGCGCCGCATCCCGCACGTCCGGGGGGCGGCGGACCTGGAAGGGGTCGAGCTCGGCAGGTCGGGCCGGGTCGGCACCGGCGGCATGATCACCAAGGTCGAGGCCGCGCGCATCGCCACCGGTGCGGGGGTGCCGGTCGTGCTCACCGCCGCCGCCCACGCCGCCCAGGCCCTGGCCGGGGCGGACGTCGGCACCTTCTTCCAGCCCGACGGCCGCTACCCCGGCACCCGTCTGCTCTGGCTGGCGCACGCCACGACCGGGCGCGGCCGCCTGCACCTGGATCCCGGCGCGGTGGAGGCCGTGGTGGGCCGGCGCAAGTCGCTGCTGCCCGCCGGGGTGACCCGCGTCGAGGGCGACTTCAGCGCCGGCGACCCGGTCGATCTCTACAGCCCGCACGGCACGCCGGTGGCGCGCGGGCTGGTGAACTTCGACGCCGCGGAGATCCCCGAGCTGCTCGGGCGTTCCACGCGCGAGCTGGCCGCGACCCTCGGCCCCGAATACGAGCGAGAGCTGATCCACCGCGACGACATCGTCATACTGGACCCCACCACCGAGAGCAGGAGCGCGAGGCATGTCTGAGGCCGATGACTTCCTGAAGGTCGCCCACGCCGCCCGAGAGGCCGCCGCCGAGCTCGCGCCGCTTCCGCGTGCCGCGAAGGACGCCGCTCTGCATGCCGTCGCCGACGCCCTGGTGGACAGGGTCGGCGAGATCGTCGAGGCCAACGCCCTGGACGTCGCCGCCGCGCGCGAGGGTGGCACGACCGAGACCATGATCGACCGCCTGCGGCTGAACGCCGCGCGGGTCGCGGACATCGCCGGCGCGGTGCGCGAGGTGGCCGACCTGCCCGACCCGGTCGGCGAGGTGGTCCGGGGGAACACGCTGCCGAACGGCCTGGAGCTGCGGCAGCTCCGCGTCCCGCTCGGCGTCGTCGGCATCATCTACGAGGGCCGGCCCAACGTGACCGTCGACGCGGCGGCGCTGTGCCTCAAGAGCGGCAACGCCGTGCTGCTGCGCGGCTCGTCCAGCGCCTACCACTCCAACACCGCCCTGGTGCGCGTCATGCAGGACGCTTTGAAGGGCACCGAGGTCCCGGCGGGGGCGGTGCAGCTCGTGCCGGGCACCACCCGCGAGTCGGTCAAGCACCTGATGCGGGCCCGCGGGCTGGTCGACGTCCTGATCCCGCGCGGCGGCGCCTCGCTGATCAACTCGGTGGTGGAGGAGTCCACGGTGCCGGTGATCGAGACCGGCGTCGGCAACTGCCACGTGTACGTGGACGCCGACGCCGACCTCGACCTGGCCATGGAGATCCTGGTCAACGCCAAGGTGCAGCGCCCCTCGGTGTGCAACGCCGCCGAGACGCTGCTGGTGCACGCGGCCGTGGCCGACGCCTTCGTCCCGGCGGCCCTGGCGCGGCTGGCCCAGGAGGGCGTCACCGTGCACGGGGACGAGCGGGTCGCCGCCTACGGCGAGGCCGTCGTGCCCGCCAACGAGGACGACTTCGGGCAGGAGTACCTCTCGCTCGACATCGCCGCCGCGGTGGTGGACACGCTCGAGGACGCCGTCGCGCACATCCGGCGGTACGGGTCGGCGCACACCGACGCGATCGTCACCCGCTCGCAGAAGGCCGCGCGGCGGTTCGTGGCGCTGGTCGACTCGGCGGCGGTGGCGGTCAACGCCTCCACGCGGTTCACCGACGGCGGCGAGTTCGGGTTCGGCGCCGAGATCGGCATCTCGACGCAGAAGCTGCACGCCCGGGGGCCGATGGGGCTGCCCGAGCTAACCTCCACCAAGTGGGTCTACACCGGCGACGGCCACCTGCGCACCTCCGCGGGCACCGTGATCGCCGGTTTCTGACCCGGCGCGGACGGCACGGGGCGTCTCAGTGGGCGCCCAGTGTTGTGGTGACTTCACGTGTTCGGCGTGTCGCCGTGGGTGAGCGCGCCTGGGTGGCGGTTGACTGTGGCCATGAGTCTCGTCTTCGCGCTCGGGTACGCCGCCCTGGTCATGGCGGCGGCCGACCAGATCATGCTGTGGCTGGAGCGCCGCGGTCACGTCAACTGGCGGCGCACCGGCAGGAAGGCGCTGTCCACGGTGCCGCGCGTCCGCCTGGACACCCTGCTGGAGGACTCCTCGCCCTCCCGGTGATCTCCGGTTCATGGCGGTCCGCGGCTTCATGGTGGTCTGTGGCGCGCGGCGAATTCGAGCAAACTTCAACTACCGCTTCCGGCGCGTCGCCGACGCGCGCGGGTCGTTGGGCGCTATGGTGGCGTTCCCTATGGGTGGACGGCGAGTGGGCGGGCCCGGGAGAGTCGGCCCGTACACCATGGTGGAGCGCCTCGGACGTGGTGGCATGGGCGAGGTCTACCTCGCCATCGGCCGACGCGGGGCGAAGGTCGCCGTCAAGATCCTGCGTGACCCCATCGGAGACGATCCCGACTCCCGATTAAGGCTCGACCGCGAGGTGCGTGCGCTGCGCCGGGTCGAGAGCCCCTACGTCGCCCGCGTGCTGGACGCCGATCTGTCCGGGGACCGGCCCTACCTGGTCATGGAGCACATCGAGGGGGAGACCCTCCTCGACGCGGTGCGGCGGGGCGGCCCCCTGTCGGGTCCGCAGCTCGTCGACCTCGCCCGAGGGCTGGCCACGGCGATCGCGATCATCCACGCCGCGGGGGTCGTCCACCGCGACGTCAAGCCGGCCAACGTGGTGCTCGGCCCCGACGGGCCCGTGCTGATCGACTTCGGCATCGCGCAGGTGTCGGACGCCACCCGGGTCACCATGACCGGCACCTTCCTCGGCACGCCCGGATACTCGGCCCCCGAGGTGTTCGCCGAGGAGTCCGTCGGCGAGCCCGCTGACGTCCACTCCTGGGCGGCGACGGTCGCGTTCGCGGCCACCGGGCGCCCGACGTTCGGCCGCGGCACCGTCGAGGCGCAGATGTACGCCGTCCTGAACGGGCGGGCCGACCTGGCGGGCGTGCCCGGCTCCCTGCTGCCGCTGGTGCGCGCCGCGCTGAACCGCGAGCCGGCCAAGCGGCCGACCGCCGCGTTGCTGTCGGACCGGCTGGCTCGCCTGGCCCGCGCGACGGCGCCCGCGGCCGGCGGTGCGCACGACGACCCGGCGGCGGGCCGCGTCCGGTCCGACGGCGCGGCGAACGCCCGGGCCAAGGCCGCCGACGCGCCGCCGGTCGCCCGGCCGAAGCCCGAGGGCGCCACTGCCGCACGCGCGCTGCCGGAGGGTCCCGCGGCCGTCCGCGCAAAGGCGGACGGCCCGCCGGTGGTGCGGGCCAAGGCCGACGGCCCGGCCGCCGGGCGGGCGAAGCCCGACGCCGCCGCCGGCCGGGGGAAGGCCGATGGTCCCGCGGGCGGCCGGAGCAGGCCCGAGGACGCCGTCACAGGCCGGGCTCAGGAGGAGACGCCGGGGGAGCGCGCCCGGATTCGCCCCTCCGCGGCGGACGCCGCCGCCGACCGCCGGGCCAAGCCCGACGCCGTAGAGCGCCGAGGTAAGGCCGACGCCGTAGAGCGCCGGGGTAAAGCCGACGCCGGTCGGCGGGCCAAGGCCGACGGCCAGGAGCGCGGGGCGAAGGCCGAGGCTTCCGCGCGACGGGTGCGGGGTGAGGCCGCCGAGCGCCGCACCAGGGCCGGCGGGGCCACGGCGATGGCCAGGGTCCGGCGGGCCGCCGCCGACGTCAGGGAGTCGGCGCTCGCGACCGACGCCGCGCCGGCCGCGTCGATCTCCTCCCCGCCCGGCAGTGCCGTGCTCATCGTCCTGGCCATGCTGGCCGTGCCCTGCGTGGTGGTGTCGGTGATCTGGCCGCCGGCCACGTTCATCGTCACGGCGGCCCTGTGCGTGCTGGCCCGCGCCTGGTGGACCGGGCACTGGCTGGTCAGGAACCGAAGGTCGGCCAGAGTGCGGGGAGCGCTGCGCGTGGTGTGCTTCCCGGTGACCCTGACCGGGTCGATCCTCAGCGCGGCGGTGTGGCCGGGAGTGCCCGCCTCCGCGATCGCCGCCTCGGCGTTCTGGGTCGCCGCCGGAGGGAGCATCGAGGGCGAGTGGTGGACGCAGCCGGGCCCGATGACCGTGGCCGGGGTGGTCTTCGGCGTCGTGTGCGGCGGCATCGTCGGCAGCGAGGTCGAGCGGGCCGGCGTCCGCGTGCCCGACCTGCGCAGGGAAGGGCTGCGGGCGCTCGCCGTCCTCGGCGGCTTCGTCGCGGTGTGCGCCGCCGCCGTCCGCGTCCTGGCCTGGGTGCTGCCGCACGCCTTCTGAGGACACCGGGCCACCCGGCGGGCCGGGGCCCGTCAGGAGGGGCCGCCGGCCGGGACGAAAGGCCGTGAGCTGCGGCGGCGCGCACCGCGTCCGCCCCCGTGCGCAGCTCGACGGCGTGCCGGCCGATGCCGCTGACCGGTCGCGGCCGGCTCGCCCGCCGGCCGTGGACCGCGGGCGCCGGTCAGTTGTCCCGGCGGGCGAACCGGTTGAAGATGCGCTCGCCGGCGTTGACCGCGCCCTCGGCGACGTCGCGCAGGACGCCGATGAACGGGTCCTGGGACTGCGCCCACGACTCGCGGTAGGAGCGGGCGGCCGCCTTGACCTCCTCGGAGAGCTTGGCGTTGGCGTCGTCCTCGCGGCGGGGGTAGTCGCCGGACAGGATGGTCTCGTACTCGCCGTCCCGCCGCCACCGGTCGAGCTCGGCCACGCGCATCACCGCGAACGGGTGGGTGGAGCCCAGCAGGTTGAGCACCTTCAGCAGGCCGTCACGCACGTCGCCGGCGGTGTCGTACTCGCGGGCCTGGTCCAGGAAGGCCTCGATGTTCATCTCGTGCAGGCGGGAGCCGCCGGCGAGCTTCATCAGGGCGCGCATGGCGGCCTCGGGGTCCTGCCCGCAGAGCATGCCGCCGCGGTCGGCCGACAGCTCGGCCTTGCGGTGCCACTCCTCCAGGGCGGTGACGATGATGCGCAGCCCGATGTACCCGAGCGGGATCCACGCCACGCGGGTGGCCAGGCGGGTCAGGATCGCCAGCATCGTGCCGTAGACGGCGTGGCCGGACAGGATGTGCGAGGTCTCGTGCCCGATGACGAACCGCAGCTCCTCCTCGTCCATCAGGTCGAGCAGGCCCGTGTTGACCACGATGAACGGGTCGTCGAAGCCGACCGCCATGGCGTTCGGCCGCGGGTCCTGCTGGACGTAGACCTCGGGGATGCGGTGCAGGTCGAGGATGTAGGCGCTGTCGCGGCCCATGTCGTACAGGGCGCGGAACTGGGTTTCGCTGGCCCGCACCGAGGAGCCGAGGAACATCAGCCGCAGACGGCGCTCGCTGAACAGGCCGGACATGCGCTTGAGCACCGAGTCGAAGCCCGACAGGGAGCGCATCGCCACGAGAGCCGACCGGTCGGCTGGATGCTCGTAGGCCCGGGAACTGATGCCGGGCAGCTGGATACGGTTGCGATCCGGGGTGGAGGTGGTCATGGTCGGCATGCTACGTCGGGGCGGATGCCCGCGCGCGGCCCAGGAAGATGCTTCCTGCCCCGGCGGGGCGCCCGGGCGTGCCGCCGCGACGCCGGGGGGCCGGAGCCCCGCGGGGCCGAGCGGCACGTTAGGGTCCCTCGCATGAGAAATGGGGCCCCTACCAGGCGGCTTGGCATCATGGGCGGGACGTTCGACCCGATCCACCATGGCCACCTCGTCGCGGCCAGCGAGGTCGCCCATCACTTCAACCTGGACGAGGTGGTGTTCGTCCCGACCGGCCGGCCGTGGCAGAAGGCCGAGCAGACGGTGTCGGCGGCGGAGGACCGCTATCTGATGACGGTCATCGCGACCGCGTCCAACCCTCGCTTCTCGGTGAGCCGCATCGACGTCGACCGTCCGGGGCCGACCTTCACGATCGACACTCTGCGCGACATCGCGGCCATGTACGAGCCGGGCGCCGAGCTGTACTTCATCACCGGCGCCGACGCGCTGGCGCAGATTCTGAGCTGGCGCGACGTCGATGAGCTCTTCACGATGGCGCATTTCGTAGGCTGTACTCGTCCGGGCCATCTCCTGCAGGACCCGGGCCTCCCGGAGGGAAAGGTCAGCCTCGTCGAGATCCCGGCGCTCGCGATCTCTTCCTCGGAGTGCCGGCAGCGGGTGGCCGCCGGGGAACCGATCTGGTACCTGGTCCCCGACGGGATTGTTCAGTACATCAACAAGCGGGGGCTTTACCGGGCATCCTGATAATGGGAATGCTGGACCTCGTACCCTTCACAGGAGGAACAAGCCGCATCGTGACAGCATCCGAGAGATCCCGCCAGCTCGTCCAGCTCGCCGCCGAGGCGGCGGCAGAGAAACTGGCGGACGACATCATCGCCTATGACGTGAGCGACCAGCTGGTCATCACCGACGCCTTCGTGCTCTGCTCCGCCTCCAACGACCGCCAGGTCCGCGCGATCGTCGACGAGATCGAGGAGCGGCTGCGCATCGAGGCCCACGCCAAGCCCGTCCGCCGCGAGGGCGAGCGGGAGGGACGCTGGGTGCTCCTGGACTATCTGGACATCGTCGTGCACGTGCAGCACGAGGAGGACCGCACCTTCTACGCCCTGGAGCGGCTGTGGAAGGACTGCCCGTCCATCGCCCTGCCCGAGAGCGTGCGGCGGGTGCAGGCCCAGCGGGGCCGCGGGACGGCAGGTGAGTGAGGGGAAGCGCGGTGGCCGGCGCGTCGTGTTCTGGCGCCACGGCCAGACGCTGTGGAACGTCGAACAGCGCTTCCAGGGGCACACCGACATCCCGCTCGACGAGACCGGTGTGGCCCAGGCCGAGCGGGCGGCCTCGCTGCTCGCGTCGCTGCGCCCGTCGCTGATCGTCTCCTCGCACCTGCGACGGGCTCAGGACACCGCCGCCGCACTCGGGACGGTCGCCGGGCTGGACGTCCTGGTGGACAAGGACCTGCGTGAGCGCGGCGGCGGCGAGTGGGAGGGGCTCACCCGCGCCGAGATCGCGGCGGGCTGGCCGGTGCAGTACGCCGAGTGGGAGGCGCCGGGCGGCGAGGCCGTCACCGACGTCGCCGACCGCGTGGCCGCCGCCACCCGGCGCTGGGTGGCCCGGCTGGAGGAGGGTGGCCTGCTCGTCGTCGCCTCCCACGGCGCGGCGATCCGCCTGGGGCTGGCGCGGCTGCTCGGCCTGCCGGAGGAGCTGTGGTCCATCCTGGGCGGCCTGAGCAACTGTTCCTGGTCCGTCCTGCAGGAGGGTCGCAAGGGCTGGCGCCTGCTGGAGCACAACGCCGGCACGCTCCCCGAGCCGATCAGCAGCGACGACCGTCCCGACTCGGCTCCGGCCGCCATCTGAACCGCGCGGCCCGGTCGCGGCGGCGCGCGGCGTCCGGGCGGCGGGAAGGTGTCGATTAGGTCAACGGGGGGTTGTCGCTATATGCTCTCCGAGCGCCGCAAGGGGAACACCCCGAGCGGTGACCAGGGGCTATGGCGCAGCTGGTAGCGCGCCTCCATGGCATGGAGGAGGTCTGGGGTTCGAATCCCCATAGCTCCACCGGGGCCCGTCCTCAGGACGGTTCCAGGGAAGCGACGAGATCCCGCCCGATCAACGATCGGGCGGGATCTTCGCGTCCGGGCCCTATCGGCGGGCCGGCTCCGCGACGGGCGGCCGGTCGTCCTGACGCGCGGCGGGCGGCCGGGCCGGCCGCATGAGCACGACCACCAGCAGGGCGGCGAGGACACCGGCGGCCCCGCCTACGGCGTAGGTGGCCTGGACGCCCGACACGGCCGCGGCGTGCGCCGCGCCGTCCAGCGCCTGGCGCGCGGCGGGCGGCACGGCGGCCAGCAGCGCGGGCGTCTGCCCGCCGGCGATGCCCCGGGCGAGTCGGGCGGCCTGCGGGAGGCCGTGCTCGGACAGGCCGGTCTGGGCGCGGGCGGCGAAGACGCTGCCGAGGGCGGCGATGCCCAGGGCGAAGCCGAGCTGGCGGGTGGTGTTGACCGCGCCGGCGGCCATTCCGCCCCGCTCGGGCGGGACGAGCGACATGGACACCGAGCCGAGGATCGGCGTCGCCAGGCCGACCCCGACGCCGATCACGGCGAAGCCGGGCAGCAGCGCCGTCCAGCCGGCCGCACCGTGCACGAGCGCGGCGGCGAGCAGGCAGCCGAGGCCGACGAACAGCAGTCCCGCGCCGATCACCAGGTCCGGCCGCCGGCCGTGCAGCGCCCGTCCCAGCAGCGCCGAGATGATGAACGACATGACCGACATCGGGAGTCCGGTGAGCCCCGCGCCGATGGGGGTCAGTCCGAGCACCGACTGCAGCCAGATCGAGGTGTAGGTGAAGGGGGCGAAGGCCGCGAACGTCATCAGCGCTCCGGCGAGCAGGACGCCCGCGAACGGGCGGTCGCGCAGCAGCCTCAGGTCGAACATCGGGTGGCGTGAGCGCGCCTCGAAGACGGCGAACACGGCCAGCAACGCCGCAGCCAGGACCAGGAGCCACCAGACCGCGGCGTCGGACCAGCCCTCCTCGTTCGCGCGGATCAGCGCGTAGGTGCCGCAGGCGGCCGCGGCGCTGAAGCTCGCGATGCCCAGGACGTCGACCCGGCCTCGGGCGGGCGCGTTCGCGCCGGCGAGCACTCTGACGCAGAGCACGATCGCGACGGCGCAGACCGGCAGGTTGACGAAGAAGATCCAGCGCCAGGAGACGCCCTCGGTGAGCAGGCCGCCGAGGATCGGGCCCACCGCGGCCGAGGCCCCCGCCACCGCGCCCCACACGCCGTACGCGCTGCCGCGGTCGCGTCCGGTGTAGGCGCTGTTGAGCAGCGCGAACGTGGTGGCGAACATGGCGGCCGCGCCGATGCCCTGCACGGCGCGGGCGGCGATCAGCACGCCGGTGCCGGGGGCCAGGCCGCACGCGGCCGACGAGATCGCGAAGAGGGCGAGCCCGGCGATGTAGGCGCGGCGGTGCCCGGCGAGATCGGCGATCGACCCCGCGCCGAGCAGGAGCGCGGCCAGCGCGAGGGCGTAGGCGTCCACGACCCATTGCAGCGCCCCGAACGACGCGCCGAGGTCGCCCACCATGTCCGGCAAGGCCACGTTCACGATCGTGACGTCGATCAGCAGCATGAACGTGCCCAGGCAGACCGTGATCAGCGGCAGCCACTTGCGCATGTCGATACCTGTTCCTTCGGTGGTGTCGAGGGTGGTTCAGCGGGAGAGGGGAACGAATTCGGGCTGGTCGAGGAGGCGGAGCCAGCTGCCGTCGGGCCGGCGGCGCAGGACCTGGGCGCGGGCGCCGGCGCCGTCCCTCGGCGCGGTGGAGGTGAGGGCGATGTCGCCGCTGATCAGCGTGGGCAGCGGCTCCTCCGGCTCGAAGTGGGGGCGGCCCGCCAGCACCTGCTCCCACAGCGCGCGGATCGCCTCCCGGCCGGCCGTCCGGCCGCCGGGCGGGTACGCCAGCACCGCCTCCTCCTCGTAGAGGGCGGCGACCCCGGCCGCGTCGCCGGCGTTGGAGCGCTCGACGAACAAGCGGGTGACGTCCTCCGGCCGCATGGCCTTCTCGTACTCCGTCATGGATCTTCCTCCTGGCATCGGGCTCTGACGTGTCCCAGGTTGCGCGCACCACGACCAGAAGTCCAACAGATGGATCTGCTAGAAGCTAGAATCAACAGTCATGGAACTCCGGCAGCTGGAATACTTCGTCGCCGTCGCCGAGGAGCGCAACTTCACCCGCGCCGCCGAGCGGGTGCACATCAGCCAGTCCGGCGTCAGCGCCCAGATCCGGCAGCTCGAACGGGAGCTCGGCGCCGAGCTGTTCGACCGGTCCGCGCGGTCGGCCACCCTCACGGTCGCGGGGAAGGCCGCGCTCGAGCACGCCCGGGCGGCGCTCGCCGCCGCCGGGGCGCTCGGCCAGGCGGTCGGCGAGGTGACCGACCTGATCCGGGGGCGGCTGACGGTCGGCATGGTCATCGGCTGCACCATCACGCCCCTGTTCGACGCCCTCGCCGCCTTCCACCGGGCGCACCCCGGCGTGGAGATCTCGCTGCTGGAGGACAACTCCGACCGGCTCGTCGAGGGCGTGCGCGCCGGCACCGTCGACCTGGCCCTGATCGGCACCGCGACCGCCACCCCCGAAGGACTGGGCGCGCTCACGATCATCAGCGAGCGCCTCGTCGCGGTGGTCCAGGCCGGCCACCCCCTGACGTCCCTGCCCCGGGTCACGCTGCGCGACCTGGTGGACCTGCCGATCATCTGCATGCCGCCCGGCACCGGCCTGCGCACGGTCTTCGACCAGGCCTGCGCGGCGCGGAACCTCCGGCCGCTGATCGCCTTGCAGGCCAGCGCCGCCGACGCCATCGCCGACCTCGCCGGCCGCGGGCTGGGGGTCGCCGTCCTGTGCGACTCGATGGTGGGCGGTCACCGGGACCTCACCGCGCTGCCCATCGACGACGTCGAGACACCGGCCCTGCTCGCCCTGGTGTGGAAGGACACCCACGGTCCCGCGGCGCGTGAGCTGCTGGTGCACGCTCACCGAGCGTTCGGGACCGGCCGGGGGCGGGCGCCCGGCCGCGAGCCGGGCGGGGCCGGCTGAGACAGGGGGCGGCCGGCCGCGGGGCCGCCCCGGCGGTGGGCCGGGCGCGAGTCGGCCCGGGCGGCGTGCCGGGCGCGAAAGCGGTTGTCCCGGCCGGTGCGCGGCTGGTAGCACTGGCGGGTGACATTCGCCAGCAAGCCCACGTTGACCGGTGAGCGCGTCGTGCTTCGCCCGGCCGGTCCCGAGCACGTCGAGGGCCTGTGGGAACTCGTCAACGATCCCGAGACCGTGCGCCTGACGGGCTCGCACGGGAAGCCCACCCGTGCGGCGATCGAGAAGTGGTACTCCACCCGGGGTGAGCAGGACAATCGGCTCGACCTCGCCATCTGCGACGTCAAGGAGGGCGATTACGTCGGTGAGATCGTGTTGAACGACCTGGACGCCGACAACCTGTCCTGCGGCATGCGCATCGCCCTGGCCGGGCCGCGGGTCTTCGGCCGCGGCTACGGCTCCGAGGCGATAGAGCTGGTCCTCGCGCACGTCTTCGCCACGGTGGGGCTGCACCGGGTCTCGCTCGAGGTCTTCGACTTCAACGAGCGGGCCCGGCACGTGTACCGCAAGGCGGGCTTCGTGGAGGAGGGCGTGCTGCGCGACGCGCTGCGCTGGGACGGAGCCTGGCACGACGCGATCGTGATGTCCGTCCTGGCTCCCGACTGGGCCGCCCGCCGCGGCGCGTGACGCCTGGCTCCCGCATTCCTGCCCGGCCGGCGGCCTCTGCCGCGTCCGCCGTGGCCGGGGTCGTCGGGCGCCCGTCGCGGCGGGCGCGCCGACGCCGTGCCGGGCAGGCGGCCTCCCCGGATGGATCCCTTACGTCTAGAGTGCCATTCAGCGGTCAAATGGAGCACTTGCCGTGAAAGCCGAGGGAAGCCGCAGTTGACGCAGAAGCTGACTAATTGGGCACGTAATATCACTTTCGCGGCGGAGCGTCTCGACGCCCCCTCGTCACTGGACGAGCTGCGCGGCCTGATCGCGGGAAGCGCCAAGGTGCGGGTGCTCGGAAGCGGGCACTCGTTCAACCGCGTCGCCGACTCGCCGGGCGCCCTGGTCTCGCTGGACGGGCTGCCGCAGGTCGTGGAGATCGACACCGCCTCGGCGGCCGTGCACGTCTCCGGCAGCGTGCGGTACGCCGAGCTCGGGCGGCGCCTGCACGACAAGGGGTACGCGGTCCCCAACATGGCGTCGCTGCCGCACATCTCGGTCGCCGGCTCCTGCGCCACGGCGACCCACGGGTCCGGCGTCGGAAACGGGAGCCTCGCGACGGCCGTGTCGGCGGTGAAGATGGTCACCGCCGACGGCGACCTGGTGACGCTGAGCCGCGACCGGGACGGGGAGGAGTTCGACGGCGCCGTCGTGGCGCTCGGCGCCCTCGGGGCCGTCGTCGGCCTGACCCTCGACATCGTCCCCGCCTTCGAGGTGCGGCAGTACGTCTACGAGGGGCTGCCCGTCGAGGCGCTGGACGACCACTTCGAGGACCTGGTCTCGCGCGCCTACAGCGTCAGCATGTTCACCGACTGGCGCACCTCGCGCATCGGCCAGGTGTGGGTCAAGGAGCGCCTGGACCAGGCCACCGGTCCCGCGCCCGTCCCCGATCTGTTCGGCGCCACCCCGGCCGACGGGCCCAGGCACCCGGTGCCCGGCATGCCGGCCGTCCACTGCACCGAGCAGATGGGCGTCCCCGGACCTTGGTTCGAGCGGCTGCCGCACTTCCGCCCCGACTTCACCCCGAGCAGCGGCGAGGAACTGCAGTCGGAGTACATGGTCGCCCGCCGGGACGCGGTGGCAGCGCTGCACGCCCTGGAGGCGATCAGCGACCGCATCGCCCCCGTGCTGCAGATCTCCGAGATCCGCACCATCGCCGCCGACCGGCAGTGGCTCAGCCCCTTCCACGAGCGCGACAGCGTGGCCTTCCACTTCACCTGGATCAAGGACGCCGACGCGGTCACGCCCGTCCTCGGCCTCATCGAGGACCGCCTGGCCCCCTACGCCCCGCGTCCCCATTGGGGCAAGCTCTTCACCGTCGACCCTGAGACGCTCCGGTCGCGCTACCCCCGCCTCGGCGACTTCCAGGCGCTCGCCCGCCGCTACGACCCCACCGGCAGGTTCGCCAACGACTTCGTCGCCCGCCACCTTCTCGACGCCTCCTGACGGCCACGCTCCACGGGCGCCGTGGCGGCGGGTCCCCGTCAATCCCGCTGGGGGTACTCCCGTGGTCGTACGGCGAACGCCGCCCGCCGTACGATGCGGGGCTCGGCGGCAGCCGGGAGGGTGGAACCGTGATGACCACGGCCACCGCGGGCGCCCGCCCGGCCTCGCCGCTCCGCCGGGGCCTCGCCGTCCTGGCGGCCCACTGGGACGACGCCCCTGCCGCCGAGCGCGTCTGTCACGTCGTGGGCGTGGTGCTGGTGGCGGCGGGGGTGTTCCATCTCGGGGTGTTCGCCGTCCTCGGCGGTCCCTGGGAGGGGCCGGTGTCCTGGCGCAAGCCTGCGACGTTCGGCGTGTCCTTCGGGCTGACCCTGATCACGATCGCCTGGGTGACCTCGTACGTGCGCCTGCGACCGCGCCCGCGTGCCGTGCTGCTCGGGGTCTTCGCCGCCGACTGTGCGGCCGAGGTGGGCGGCATCACCCTGCAGGCGTGGCGGCACGTCCCCTCGCACTTCAACCGCGAGACCACCGTGGACGGCCTGGTGTCGACGATGCTGGCGGCCGGGGGCGTCATCCTGGTGGCGGTCCTGGTCGTCTTCTCGGTCCAGGCCCTGCGCGGCGACCCCGGTCTGCCGGCGAGCATGCGACTGGCGCTGCGCGCGGGGTTCCTCACCCTGCTCGTCGGGCTGGCCTCGGGCGCCGCGATGATCGCCCGTGGCATGACCCTGGTCGCCGCGGGCCGGTCCGAGCTCGCCTACCAGGCCGGCGGCTTCCTCAAGCCCGTGCACGGGGTGAGCCTGCACGGAGTGCTGGTGCTCCCGGCGCTGGCCTGGCTGCTGGGGCGCACCCGCTGGGACGAGCCGCGGCGCACCCAGGTCGTCGCACTGGCCGCCGCCGGCTACGGGTTCGCCATCGGCGGCGCGCTGCTGCTGTCACTGGCGCGCTAGCCCGCGAGGGTCCTTCACCGGCCCGGGGGCGGGGAGGGCCAGGCGGCTGAATCCTGGGAGACCAACGGTGCGAGGTATCGGCGTGTGGCGACGCGGCCGCCCTCCCGAGGCGTCCCCGGCCTCGGAGGCGGACGCGCCGCCACACGGCTTTCCCGTGGAGACAAGCGACTTCGCCCTCGTGATCAATCTCCTCGGGCGATGTTTCCTCTTAGCGAGCCGCGGGTGACATCTGTGTCAACTTCCGAACGACGCGGGCGCCCGCCGCCTGCGGCGCCGGCTCGGCGGGGGCTGGGCGGGCTCCTCCTCGCCGAACTGGCTGATGTACAGGTGGCGGGTCTGCTCGGTGTGGTTCTTCATGATCTCGCCGGCCAGGTCGGCGTCGCCGGCGGCGATGGCGTCGATGAGCGCCGCGTGCTTCTGCCAGGAGGCCCGGCCACGCCGGCGGGCCACCGAAGTGTGGTGCCAGCGGCACTGCGGGACACCTGGCCGGCCACGTCACCGAGGACGGCGTTGCCCGACATGAGCGGGAGTCGAAGGACTCGCGGACAACTGGTGGCAAGGTGACGGCACACTCCTTGCCGTCTACAACGGTGAGGCCCATCTGTTCCCGACCGGAAAAAAGCTCATCGCCCTCTACGCCGAATCACAGCAGCAAGCGGACGACCTCTGCGCTCAACTCCTCAACCTGGGACTCTGACCCGACAGGCCAACCGAGAAGATCCCCGGAGCCAACATGAAGTGTTACGGACCCGGCGGCGCGGCTCGGCCTGTTCGCGCCCGATCGGCGGCGTCGCCGCTGGGCGGGACATCATCGTGGCGTGGAAGGAAGGTTCTCGCTCGGCTGCCTCGACGCCCATGCGGTGAGGATGAGCAGCGCGTCGTGGGATGGGGAACCAGGCTCGGCGGTGAGGACCATCAGGCGCTGTCCTGAGCCGTCGGGGCTGCTCCAGGTGTCGCAGTCGAGGGTGAGATCACCGACCAGCGGATGCCGGTAACGCTTGGTGCCATACGTGGCATTGTTGACGCGATGCTCCGCCCACCAGGTACGGAAGTCGGCGTCCCGCACGGACAGCTCGCCGACGAGCAGGGCGAGCTGGGGGTCGTCGGGATCGGCCGCGGACTCCATGCGCAGAGCGGCGACGGCGTCGCGCGCATCGTGCTCCCACTCCAGGTGCATGCCTCGCATGATCGGGTCGGTGAACAGCAGGTACAGATAGTTGCGCCGGCCCGCGGGGATCTGTGAGAAGTCCGTGTACAGGGCTGCGGCGCCCGCGTTCCATTCCAGGATGTCCAGCCGTTTGCCCAGGACGACGGCGGGGGTTCCGGTGAGCTGATCGAGCAGGCGTCGCATGGCGGGGCGTACGCGCTGCGGGGGCCGGCGCCTCCTGGGCCGCGTGTCGGATTTGCCGGCCAGTCGATACAGGTATCGCTGCTGGTCGTCGTCGAGGCGCAGTGCCCGAGCCAGCGTGGCGAGCACCGACGCGGAGGCTCTGACCCGCCCCTGCTCCAGCCGCGTGTAGTAGTCGACGCTGATCGCGGCGAGTTGGGCGACCTCCTCGCGGCGGAGCCCCGCGACCTTGCGGCGGGAGTCCTGTTCGGGCAGGCCGAGGTTCTGCAGGGCCAGCTGCGCCCGGCGAGCCTTGAGGAAGGCGCCCAGCTCGCCGGGTCCGGACACGGTGCTCATGTCCTCCATTGTCGAGCCTGTAGCGGTGTGGGTGAGGGGGCAGGGTTTTTCCCAGGCAAGAACTCGCCGCTTACGCCTGCTCGGGACTGTGACGACCGTGGACACGAGCCCGGCACCGTGCCGGGCCGGCTGACCGTTCAACGGAGAGTTCCATGGCGAAGATCGACGTCACCTTCCACAGCGCCGGCATCCCGCTCGCCGGTCATCTCTACATGCCCGACACCCCTCCCGAGGGGCCGCGTCCGGCGATCGTCGTCGGCCACCCCGGCACCGGTGTGAAGGAGCAGGCTGCCGGCCTCTACGCCCGGCTCCTGGCCGAAAGGGGGTTCACCGCGCTCGCCTACGACGCGGCCTACCAAGGCGAGAGCGGCGGCGAACCTCGCGGCCTGGAGGACCCCGCGCAGCGCGTCGAGGACCTCAAGGCCGCCGTCTCCTTCCTCACCGGCCGGGGCGACGTCGATCCGGACCGCATCGGCCTGCTCGGCATCTGCGCCTCCGGCGGGTACGCCCTCTCGGCCACCGCGGGTGACCGCCGGGTCAAGGCCCTCGCCACCGTCAGCGCCGTGGACGTGGCGCGCCAGTTCCGCTTGGGGGCCGACGGTTCCCAGGACCCGGCCGTGTTCCTCGGCATGCTGGACGCCGCGGCCCACGCCCGCACCGTCGAGGCCCGGGGCGGGAAGCCGCCGGTGCTGACCCTTTTTCCCGACACCGCCGAACAGGCGTATGCGCTGGGTGGAGAGCACGGTGCCGAGGGCTTCGAGTACTACCGCACCGAGCGTGCCCGGCATCCCCGTTCGGCGGGCTTCCTCACCTGGGACAGCATCGACAAGATGGCGGCGTTCGACGCCTTCGCGCCGATCCCACTGATCGGGCGCCGCCCGCTGCTCATGATCGTCGGCTCCCGTGCCGTCACGTCGTGGATGAGCGTCGAAGCCTTCCAGCGGGCCACCGGCCCCAAGGAGATCCACTGGATGGACGGCGCCAGTCACGTTGACCTCTATGACAACAATCAGTACGTGGACCTCGCCGTCGAGAGGATCGCCGGGTTCTTCGGTGAGCACCTGGTACAGGTGGCGTAGCGCATCAGCACCGTCCGCCTGGCTGTGGTGGAGGCGCGTGATGTGGCGGGCTGCTCAGCGCAGTACGGCCGCCAGCAGGTCGGCGCCCAACGCCGTCAGGTCGGGCAGATTAACGGTGTAGCGGACGTAACGACCGTGCCGCCGGGCCGTGAGCAGGCCCGCGCGGCGCAGGACGGCGAGGTGGCGGGAGACCTCCGGGGGTGTGAGTTCCCAGGCGTGGGCCAGCTCGCCGGTGGTGTGCGGGCCGCGGGCCAGGGTGCGCAGCAGCCGCAGCCGTACCGGATGCGCGAGTGCCTCCAGCCGTAGCGTGACCGTTTCCAGTGGTACCGGCTCCGATGGAATCGGCTCGGCCACGGGGTACTGCACCACCGGCTGCCATCCGGGCGCGTGGATCACCACCAGGTGCGGATGGCCGAAGACACTGGGAAGGAAGGTGACCCCGGTGCCGTGGGCGGGGATCGCGTTGTCCTGCAACTTGTCCACGACGATGTGGTCGCCGTCCGGCGCCAGGGTGACCGCGCCGGAGACCGACGCGAGTGCCGCCCCGATGCCCTGGCGCTTCAGCAGGTCGTGCTTCAGGCGCAGGTCGGTGGCCAGTCGCACGGCGACGCCTGCCCAGGCGGCGTCGAAGAAGGCCTCGGCGCACTGTTCGAGGGTGTGACGCACCCGTGCCCGGACGGCGGCCGGGTCCGCGAGCAGCCGTTCCGCGAAGGCCTCTTGGAGCGCGCCGCGAGCCTGGGCGAGGTCCAGGGCCCGCTCGCGCGCCGTCGCGTCGGCGAGCGGCGACGGCGCGCCGAAGCGGACCCGGTTGCTGCCGCAGGTGGTGACGAGCGCGGCGGTCACGTAGGTCTCATCGTCGATCCGGTCCACATCGTCCAACTCCTCGGCGAGGCTCGGCCGGGGCCGGGCGGGGACCAGGAAGTCGGCTCGTGAGGAACGCCAGAGGAACTCCGCCTCCTTGAGCCGCTCGGCCGGCTCCGGCCGCAGCCCGGCCCAGACGTCCGCGGCCCAGGCGGCCAGCCGCGGGTGATGCCCGGGTTCGGCCAGTACGTGGAGCATCGCGGTCAGCTCGGCCAGCGGGGAGGCGGCGAACCGCAGTCGCCCGGACGGCAGGCCGCTGATGTCGATCCTCAACGTCATCCCCTCATCATCGCTGGTCGGATGGCCGACGGCCGCGTCGATTGACGGTGTCCGTCAACCGGCGTGCCCAGCGCGGCGCCCGAACGCACCGTTGGCGCCATGGCGACCACCACCAAGATCCAGCCGCGCGCTCTCGTCCGTGCCTCCGGCGGCCCCCGCTATGCCGTCGCCCTGGCCGTGGACGCGCTCGGCACCGGCATGCTGCGGCCCTTTCTGCTGCTGTACGGGGTGACGGTGCTGAGGTTGTCCGCGTCGGCCACCGGCATCGCCATGACGGTCGGCGCCGTCATGGGTCTGGTGTGCATGCCCGCGGTCGGCCGATGGCTGGACCGAGGCGCACGCAGCACGGTCGTGGCGGCGTCGATGTTGGTGCGGGTCCTGGGTGTGGCGCTGCTGCTGGCCGCCCCGGCGGGCCACGTCTGGTTGTTCGCGGCGGCGGCGCTCTTCCTCGGCATCGGCAACCAGGCATGGCCGGCCGCCCACGCAGCCCTGGTGGCCACGGTCGCCCACGGCCTCGAGCGGGACGCCGCTCTCGCGGGAGGCCGTGCCCTGCGCAACGCCGGCCTGGGGGCGGGGGCGCTCCTTGCCACCGCCTGCCTGACCGGCGGCACCACCGCGTTGCAGGCGCTGGCAGCCGTCACCGGGCTCGCCTATCTCGTTGCGGCGGCCTTGGCGTGGTCGGTCCACGTGCACGCTCATCCGGCTGCCACCCCGCCCAGGGGCAGGGACGACGGGCCCGCTCCTCGCATGCGCGCGCTGCTGGCCGCCAACGTGGTCTATGTCTTCTGCCTCAACATCTTCGAAGTCGCGGTCCCCCTGGTCCTGGTGACCCGGTTGCACGCATCACCCGTGTGGTCGTCAGCCGTCTTCGTGGCCAACACGGTGCTGGTGGTCACCCTGCAGGTTCCGGTCACCGTCCTGATGTCCCGCTTCTCCCGGCGGACCGTGCTGGCCCTCGCAGGCGTGGTACTCACCGCTTCCTACCTCGGCTTCCTCGCGGCCACCTCGCTGGGACGCGGCTGGGGCGCCCCGGCCGTCGCCATGGTGGCCGTGGTCTGCACCATCGGTGAGATCATCTACGCCGGTAGCGCCACCGCGCTCGTCACCGCCCTTGCTCCGGCCCCTGTCCTGGGACGTGCCCTCGCGCGCTTCCAGCTCTCCACGGGGTTCGGCCTCGCCGTCTCCCCGGCGGTCATCACCGCTCTCGCCTCCCACGGCGAGGCCGCACTCTGGGGCGGCCTCGCCGCCGCGACGCTCCTGTCCGCTTCCGCCGTCGCCACCGAGAACGATCGGTCCCCGGCCACAGTTCGGCTCCCCGTCCCGCGCTCCGGTGTAGGCGGCGACGTGGAAGAAGGTGAAGCATGGCCCGAGGAAGGTCTCAGCTGATCGGTGGCCCAGACGGCTCCCTCTCGCGCACCTCACAGGCGTCCTCGCCCTTGTCGTCGGCGATGAACGCGGTGAGCCTCGTCAACGTCTCCTGCGGCGTGTCCGCGCCTTCGGGCTCACCACTGCCGCATGGGTGGACGGGCCACTGCCGTGACTCGGCCGCTTCGGGGCGAATGTGTTGGACGCTTGGGACCGGCGGTGCGTTGGCCGTGGCAGGCGTCCACAATTGGTCACCATATGTGGTCACATAATTACCTCGATTCGCTTCCTGCGGAGTTATGAACGGCCATAGTCGGATGGTCCAGGTCTTCGATGGAAAGGCTGCGATGAGACCCCTCCGGCACCCCCTGGCCCTCGCGTTCACGGTCATCGCGATGGTCCTGTCCCCGCTGTTCGCCACCCCCGCCTCCGCCGAGGAGCCGGAGGTGCAACTGGCCCTGTCGGCATCCCAGGTCA
Source organism: Sphaerisporangium sp. NPDC005288 (assembly GCF_040607475.1). Lineage (NCBI taxonomy): Bacteria > Bacillati > Actinomycetota > Actinomycetes > Streptosporangiales > Streptosporangiaceae > Sphaerisporangium > Sphaerisporangium sp. NPDC005288. The sequence continues at coordinate 24,838 of NZ_JBEXGT010000004.1, forward strand.
ACACCGGCGACGCGGTCACGGTCACCGTCAAGGTCACCAACATCCACGCCTTCACGGTGCTCAACGCCACCGCCAGGCTGTTCACCACCCCCGGTGTCCTCCCCTCCTACGCCGTGCTGACCGGATGCGACGGCGCGGCCGGGCCGTGCTCCACCATTCCCGGCCCCGGCGGGCCCATCGGCGTGCAGGCCCCGGTCGGGGCGCTGTCCGGCGGGGCCTCGGCGACCGTCGCCTTCACCCTGGACATCGCCGACGACGCGCCGGCCGGCGACCAGACCTTCCAGGGCCAGCTCGGCGGCTCCAACTACGCCTCCGAGATCGTCACCGGACCGGTCCTGACCATCGTGAACCAGGCCGACGCCGCCGTGCGCCTGACCGCGACGCCCAAGCTCGCCCTGCTGGTCCCGAAGATCGAGTTCACCGTCGGCGTCACCGGCAACGGTCCCGGAACGGTGCAGACCGCCACGGTCACCACGACGCTGCCGCCCGGGCTCAGCGCCACGCCCGGCGACTGCGCCGCCGTCTCGGGAGCGGTCAACTGCACGGTGGGCCCGCTCGCGCCGGGCGCCACGCAGACCAGGAAGTTCTCGGTGCCGGTCGGGCTGCTGAACATCGGCGTGCCCTACACCTTCACGGCCGCCCGCACGAGCTCCAGCCCCACCGACCCGGTGGCCGCCAACGACACCGCCCAGGTGCGCTGCACGGTCGTATCCATCGTGCTGGTGAACTGCCACTGATTCCCCGCGGCGCCTCCCGCCCGGCGACCGGCCGGGCGGAGGTGACGCGGGAATTTCGGCCCGGCACCCCTGGTGCAGTGGTTGATCGTCCCATGGCCCGGTATTGCTGGACCGAAGTCCGAATAGCGCTTTCATTGATGGGCAGAGCAGGTTTCCGAACCCACAAAAAGGGAGGAAGCCGATGAGCACCATCGAGCATTCGGTCGACGTGGCCGTGCCCGTCCGGACGGCCTACAACCAGTGGACCCAGTTCGAGAGCTTCCCCGAGTTCATGGAAGGGGTGGAGTCGGTCAAGCAGATCGACGACACGCGCCTGGCCTGGAGCGTCCAGGTCGCCGGCGTCCACCGTGAGTTCGAGGCGGAGATCACCGAACAGCGCCCCGACGAGGTGGTCGCCTGGCGGTCCATGGATGAGCCCCGCCAGGGCGGCGTGGTGACCTTCCAGCCGCTCGACGCCGAGAGCACCCGGGTCATGCTCCGGATGGACTTCGAGCCCGAGGGCGTCGTGGAGACGGTCGGAGACAAGCTGCAGCTGGTGCGCATGCGCGTCCACGGGGACCTGGAGCGCTTCAAGCAGTTCATCGAGTCCCGGGGCCGCGAGACCGGCGGCTGGCGCGGCGAGGTGCCCTCGCCGATCGGCGGCGACTCCGCGGCGGCGGCGCGCACGGCGCCGGATGCCGATGTGATGCCGAGCACCGGCACCACGGCCGGGCCCGGGCTGACCCCGGCGGCCGGGACGGCCACGGGCGCCGACCCGGTGGCGGGCACCGGCACGATGGCGGGGACGGGCGCCGCGTACGGCGAGCCGATGCCGCCGCAGCCGGTCCAGCGTGACTACCCGCCGGAGACCCCGCTCCCCGCGCCGGGCACCGGCCCGGTCTCGCCGCAGGGCACCCCTCGCTGGGACGAGGAGCCGCCGCTGGCGCCCGAGCGCCCCGAGCGCCTGGGCTGACGCGCGCGAGGAGGAGGGGGCGGGCGGCGGCCCGCCCCCTTCTTCATGCCGCCGGACGGGCACCTCGACATGATGCCAAGGGCGGCCATAGCGGGGGTGTCACCCCGGCAAAGCGGACAGTCTGTGGGTCTGTTAACATCAATGACATCCAGTCATCCCATGATTCGATGTATTGATCGACCAACGGAGACCAGTCCCCGCCATGAGCGTGCTCACCACCGCCCCGTCCGCCACCGCCGCGTCGCACCGCCGGCCGCGGGTACGGCTGTCATGGCTGGTGGGTCTTGGCCTGGTGCTCGCGGCGCTCAACCTGCGCACCGCGGTCACCAGCCTGGGGCCGGTCCTGGACCAGGTCAGCGGCGCTCTCGGCATGTCCGGGGTCGTCGCCGGCCTGCTGACCACCCTGCCGGTGCTCTGCTTCGCCGTGTTCGGCTCGGTGACGCCCTGGCTGGCGCGGCGCCTCGGCGAGCACCGCCTGCTGCTGGGGGCGCTGCTGCTCCTCGGCACCGGGTTGCTCGCGCGGGTCATGACCGATTCCAGCGTCGTGTTCCTCGCGGCGAGCGTGGTGGCGCTCTCGGGGGGCGCGATCGGCAACGTGTTGATCCCGGCGCTGATCAAGCGGCACTTCCCGCAGCGCGCCGCCACCATGACCACTGTGTACGCGACGGCACTGGCCGTCGGCACCATGCTCGCCGCCGCCGCGACGGTCCCCATTGAACGGGCCGCCGGCGACTGGCACGTCGCCCTCGGTGTGTGGGCGGCACTCGCCGCTGTGGCCGCCATTCCGTGGCTTGCGCTGTCGCGCAGTGAGCCGGAGCGGTTCAGCGGGCGAGAGAGGGCCGGGACGCGGGCGCTGGTGCGCAACCGGCTGGCCTGGGCGGTGACCGGGTACTTCGGCACCCAGTCGCTGGTGGCGTACGTGATGTTCGGCTGGCTGCCGCAGCTCCTGCAGGACCGCGGATACACCGACGGCCAGGCCGGGCTCAGCATGGCGGTCTTCACCGCGCTCGGCATCCCGGTCTCGCTGGCCGTGCCCGTCCTGGCCGCACGGGTGACCGGCCGCCGTCCCATGGTCGCCGGCCTCGGCCTGCTGTACCTCGTCGGCCTGAGCGGCATGCTGTGGGCGCCGGTCTCGGCGCTGTGGGTCTTCGTGATGCTGACCGGCGTGGCGATGGGCTCGTTCCCGCTGGCCCTGACGCTGTTCGCCCTGCGCACCCGCACCGCGGAGGCGACCCAGGCGCTGTCGGCCTTCGCGCAGAGCGTCGGGTACCTCATCGCCGGCGCCGGGCCGCTCGCCGTGGGCGTGCTGTACTCGGCCACCGGCGGGTGGACGCTGCCCTTCACGCTGCTGTTCGCCGTGGTCGCGGCGCACATCCTCACCGGCTGGTACGCCGCGGGCGACCGCTACCTGGAGGACGAGCCCGCCTGACCGAGCCGGCGAACCCCGGCTCGCTCGGCAAGCACGCGGTGGTTCCGCTCGAACGTCTCAACGGTCTTACCCGACGCGTCGGCATCCCCATGTCGTGACCTGCGCTCCACGGCCGCCTCTCGCGCGGCCGGAGGCGGCGGTCATCGGTACACGGGCCCCGCCGGGTTCCGATAGACTGTCGGCGCATCGCAAGGGGCTATGGCGCAGCTGGTAGCGCGCCTCCATGGCATGGAGGAGGTCTGGGGTTCGAATCCCCATAGCTCCACCTGGCGTTACACGGGCGTGGCATCACCGCCCGAGACGTGGTGGGCGGCCGTCGATCGCAGAGACGGCGCCCTGTGGCCACGGCCGACATCGGAAAGGCGATTCGCGTGGAACTCGACGCGGCGGGGCGCGCGGGCCGCGAGGCGTCCGGCGGCCCCGGCGAGAGCCGCGAGAGCGGCGACCCCCGTGAGGCGGCCGCTCTGGGCATGGCCGGCCTTCACCGCGAAGCGGGCGTCCCCCAGGTGGTCGTGCGCCGTGCGCTGCCGAGCGAGCCCGCCGACCGCGGGTCGGCCTCCCTGTTCGTGGCCGAGGCCGAGCGGCAGGGCGTCCGCGCCGACCGGCGCATGCTCCACGTCGGCCCCGAGCCCGCGGGTGAGCGCGTCGCCGAGGCGCTGCGCGTGCGGCCCGGCGCCGAGGTGCTGGCGCGGCGCAAGCTGCTGCTGGCCGACGAGGTTCCCGTGCGCATCGCCACCAGCTACTTCCGCCTCGACCTGTTCGGCGGCACGCCGCTCGCCGCGCCGGGCTTCGTCCTGCCCAGCCTGCAGGCGGGCATCGAGGCCCTCGGCCACCGCTTCGGCCACGCCGAGGAGGAGCTCATCGCCCGCGAGCCCACCGTCTTCGAGCGCGAGACGCTGCTCCTGCCGCCGGGGGAGTGGGTCGTGCGCATCCTGCGGGCCGGGTACTCCACCGGCGGCACTCCCGTCCACGTCCTCGAGACCGTGTGCGCGGCGTCCCGCCATGTGTTCCCCGTCCGTCAGGTCGCGGGCGCCGACGAGTTCTGACCGGGGAAAACGGCTCGCCCGATCGGGGTGCTCGTTGGCACACTGTCCCGCATGGTGTGGAGGTTCACGGCGTCCCTTGACGAGTTCCCGGGCGCGGCCGAGGCGTGGCTGCGCCGCGATCCGGTCCGCAACACGGTCCCGCTGACCGTGCTCGGCCGCATGCGGCACGGCCTGTGGCAGGACGATCCGCTGCTCGGCTGGTTCACCTCCGGCGGCGAGGTGCGCGCGGCGATGCTCCACACCCCGCCGAGTCCCCTGCTGCTCGGCGACATCCCGCTCGACACCGTGGCCCCGCTCGCCCGCGAGCTGCGCGAGCGCGAGGCCACCGGCGTCAACGGGCCGCTGCGCCAAACCGAGGCGTTCGCCGCCGCGTCCGGCCGCGCCGAGACCGCCCGTGTGTCGATGCGGCTCTACCGGCTGGGCGCTCTGCGCCCGCCGTCGCGCGGGGGCGCCGCCCGCGTCGCCGGCGAGCGCGACGTCGAGCTGATCACCCAGTGGATGCGCGAGTTCCTCGCCGAGGCCGAGCCCGAGGTCGGCCACGACGACCCGGCGGCGCAGGTCAAGCACCGCGTCGGCCAGGGCGAGTTCGTCCTGGCCGAGGAGGCCGGCCGGCCGGTCGCCATGGCGGGCTTCTCGCGACCGATCATCGGAATGTCGCGCATCGGCCCGGTGTACACCCCGCCGGAGTTCCGCAGGCGCGGCTACGGCTCGGTGGTGACCCACGGCGCGAGCCGCGTGGCACAGGAGGCCGGGGCCGACCTGCTGCTGCTGTTCACCGACCTGGCCAATCCGACGTCGAACTCCGTCTACCAGGCGCTCGGCTACGAGCCGGTCGCCGACTACGCCGCCATCACGCTGGCCGCCCGGTCGTGACGTGCCCGCCCGCCGCTGCGAGTGACGGCGGGCGGCGCCGGACGCGACGCGCGGACGCGCCCGCCGTTCGATGTGACGGCGGGCGCGTCCGGGTGACGGCGGGCGTGGTCAGGCGCAGGGAGAGCCGTTGAGGGTGAACGCCGTCGCGCCCGGGGCGGCGGAGCCCGTGGTGGTGCCGTTGAAGCCCAGCGTGATGATCCCTCCGGTGCCGACCGATCCGTTCCACGAGGTGTTCTTCACGGTCACCGTGCTGCCCGACTGCGTCCAGGTGCCGTTCCAGCCCGAGGCGACCGTGACGCCGGCCGGCACGGTGAAGGTGATCGTCCAGGCCGACAGCGGCGGGCCGCCGTTGGTCACCGAGATCTGCCCGGTGAACCCGCCCGGCCACTGGCTCTGCGTGGCGTACCGCGCCGTGCAGGACGTCGGCGTGGGCGTAGGAGTGGGCGTCGGGGTCGCCGACGGGGTGGGGGTGGGCGTGCGCGTCGGCGTCGCGGTGGGCGTCGGCGTCGGCGTGGCCGAGGGGGTGGGCGTGGGCGTCGAGGTGTCGGTGGTGTAGGTGACCTTGGTGTAGGCCGCGCCGCAGGGCGAGCACGCCGAGGGCAGCGAGAACTCGTACACCCGGCCCGCGTTGACCGGCGCGTCCGAGGCGTCGCGCGCTCTGATCCGGTACCGCGTCCCGCCTGTCTCGGTCGGGGCGATGATGTACGACTGCCCCATGTCGCCGTTCATCTGGGCCTGCTGCCAGGCGCCGCCCACCTGGTACTCCACCCCGTGCAGCCCGTTCGGCAGGCGGGACACCGCTATCGCCGGCCAGTAGCGCTGCGCGCCCTGGATGAACCCGATCTGGATGTCACCGGTGTACCCGGGTGCGGGGACGAACGACCAGGTGACGTGCCGGTTGTTCCAGTGGTTCGGGTACAGGTCTCCGACCGGGGCGCCGTTCTTGGCGAACCTGTTGATCGAGTCCTTGGCGAGGTCGAGGTGGTAGCGGTCGTCACGGCACCAGGCGTTGGTGTCGCCGCAGCTGTCGGCCACCAGCATGGTGAGCGTGGCCCCGTTGTAGGCGTCGCTCACCCACGAGCCGTTGCGGCAGAACGCCTGGCTCTGCGCGCCGTCGTTCACCCCGGTGCAGTAGTCGGCGATCGAGACCTGCACCCAGCGCCCGCAGTTGCGGCCGTTGTCCCACATGCCGATCTTGTCGGCCATCGAGGGCGGCAGCGGGCGGGCGTAGAAGCCGTAGTCGCCCGGGGTGTTGTACACGTTGAGCGCGACGAAGTCCTGACTCTCCAGCACCGACTGCGGCAGCCCGCATCCGCCGTAGGGGGCGCCCAGCGCGTCGAAGTAGGTGGCGTTGCCGGTCACCGGCGCGGGCGGATCGGCGAGCGCGAGCGCCCGCGCGGAGAGCTGGAACACGGCCACGGCCGACAGCAGCACCGCGATGACGAGGCGCGATCGGGACGGTCGCCTCCGGCCGCCGGGTGCCGCTCCCGCCGGTCGAGCGCGGTACACAATCCTCATCGCCGCCTCCTCACGCCGTCGCCCGGCCACACCGGCCGGCCCGGCTTCCCACGCGGGGCGGGGTCACCCTAAGTCGGCGCGGAAACGCGGGACAACGCCGGTCGGCGGCGGCGGAGGGTTTCGCAGGTCGCCGCCCTGACCCCGGCGTTCGCGGCTGAAACTTCCACCACCCCTCGAGCCGGGGGCGTACCCGTCGCGCCCGTTGGCGGGCCGGCAAGGGCGTGCGCGAATTAAGGCTTCGACCGGGCCGGAAACCGGCCGCCGGCGTCGCACAGTCGTTGAATGCGCTGTGAGCGGCAATTGTCACATTAACTGCATCAACTCATGTCCTGACTGGTCTTGACTTACATAGTGTTGGCACTCTATCTAATGAGAAACAAGTTGACGGCTCAGTGTTGGGTGGAATGGATGACTGCGAGACGCTCACGTCCGGCGCACCGGGCCGCGCAGGCGGACGCGTTCGACCGCATCGGCGCTCGGTACGACGAGGCGTTCCCCTACAAGGGGGGCCAGATCGCCTCCGCCGAATGGATTCTCCGCAAGCTCCGCCCGGGCGCGCGGGTGCTCGACGTCGGCTGCGGCACCGGTCTGCCCACGGCGAGGCAACTGGTGGACGCCGGCTGCGAGGTGACCGGCATCGACATCTCGCCGGTCATGCTGGCCCTCGCCGCCGGGAACGTGCCCGAGGCGGACCTGCGCCGGCTGGACGTCGTGGACATCGACGACGGCCTCGGCCGGTTCGACGCCGTCGTGGCCTACTTCTCCCTGTCGATGCTGCGGCGCGACGAGATCATGGCCACCCTGCTGCGCCTGCACCACCTGCTCGTCCCCGGCGGCTGGCTGGCCATCGGCATGGTCGAGATGGACATCGACGACGCCCCGATCCGCGTCCTGGACACCTGGCTGCGGATGACCGGCTACGCCCGCTACGCACTGCGGGCCGTCGTCGAGGAGGCCGGGTTCAGCGTGCGCGAGCAGATGGACCTGGCCTACGTCCCCGCGACCGAGGACGAGCCGCTGGAGATGCAGCTGTTCCTGAACTGCCGCAGGAACACCTTCTGACCGTCCGGCGGCGGTGTCCGTTCCTGGTCCGCCGTGTGGATCGCGGGTGCCCGGCCGCCGCCGGGTGGTCACGCGGCGGGCACGGTTCGCCGTCGCTTGGGTGACGGCTCCGGCGCGGGCGTCCGCGGGACCGTCGTAGGAGGTGACACCGAGAGGGGGCCTCCTGTGAAGTCACGAATCCTCATCTGCGTCCTGGCCGCGCTCGTGCTGCTCGTCTCAGCATGCGGCGGCACCTCCAACGACACCTCCGGGGCGCGCGAACCGTCCCGCCCCGGCGGCGCCACCTCCGGGCAAGGGTCCGGAGAGTCCGGGCAGTCCGGGCAGTCCGGGCAGGGCAACGCCGCCGCGAACGACGAGCCCGGCGCGACCGCGCCGCCGGCGCCCACCGGACAGGCCGAGTCGCCGGACAAGATCTCCACCTTCGCGCTGGACGTCGACACCGCCTCCTACGGCTACGCGCGGGGCACGATCAACGCCGGACGCCTGCCCGACCCGGCGCAGGTGCGGCCGGAGGAGTGGGTCAACGCCTTCCGGCAGGGCTACCCCGAGCCGCCGGGGGACGGCTTCGCGGTCCGGCTCGACGGGGCCAGGGGCGCCGCCGAAGGCACCGCCCTGCTGCGGGTCGGACTGCAGACCCGCACCGCCGACGCCGCCGCTCGGCGGCCCGCCAACCTGACCTTCGTGGTCGACGTCTCGGGCTCCATGGGCGACCCCGGCCGGCTGGACCTGGTGCGCGACGCCCTGCACACGCTGGTGGACCAGCTCGGCCCGGGCGACCGGGTCTCGATCGTGTCCTTCAGTGACCAGGCCAGGGTGCGCATCTCCATGACTCCGGCGAGCGAGCGGCACGACCTGCACGCCGCCATCGACACCCTCGCCACCGAGGGATCGACCGACCTGCAGGCGGGGCTGGTCACCGGGTACGAGGAGGCGGCGCGCGCCTTCCGGCCGGTCGCCACCAATCGGGTCATCCTGCTGTCCGACGGCCTTGCCAACACCGGGGACACCACCTGGCAGGGCATCCTCGACCGGGTCGAGGAGTTCGCCGGGCGACGCGTCACGCTGCTGTGCGTCGGCGTCGGCCGCGAGTACGGCGACACGCTGATGGAACAGCTCGCCGACCACGGCGACGGCGCCGCCGTCTACGTCGGCTCGCAGCAGGAGGCGCGTGAGGTCTTCGTCGAGCGCCTGCCGGCGAACCTCGATCTGCGGGCCCGCGACGCCAAGGCGCAGGTGGCGTTCAACCCGGCCACCGTCGAGTCCTACCGGCTGCTCGGATACGACAACCGGGCGATCGCCGCGGAGGACTTCCGCGACGACACCAAGGACGGCGGCGAGGTCGGGCCCGGCCACGCGGTCACCGCGCTGTACGCGGTGCGCCTGCGCCCGGGAACCTCGGGGCAGCTCGCCGTGGCCACGGTTCGCTGGCAGGACCCCGACACCCGCGAGCCCGCCGAGACCAGCCGCGCGCTGGAGGTGGGCGGGCTATCGGACCGCCTGTGGGAGACGGCGGCGCCGCGGCTGCAGGTGGACGCGGTGGTCGCGGCGTTCGCCCAGCGGCTCAGGCACGCCGAGGACGAGATGTTCACCGAGGACCTCGGCACGCTGGCGGGCCACGCCGAGCGGCTCTCGGCGGCGACCGAGGACCCCATGGTCACCGAGCTGGCCGGACTGATCCGCAGGGCCGGCTCACTGCGATGAGCACGAGCCAGGCCGGGATGGCCGGGATGGCCGGGATTCGGGGTGAGCCGGGTTCCGGCGGGCGAGGGGTGCGGCCGGGTCGAGCGGGATTCAGGCGGGTGAGCGGGGTCAGGAGCGGCCGAGGATCGGGATGGCGGCCTTGCGCGGATCGTCACTGAAGTAGAAGTCGTACATGGCCTGGGCGAACTCGTCCTTGCCGAGGTGGCCGTCGCCGTCGGTGTCCAGCAGGATGAACGCCTCGCGCGCCTCGGCCGTCTCGACGTCGTAGGCCGACCAGAGGCGGAGGTACTCGTGCATGCTGAGCCTCTGGTCGCCGTCGGCGTCCAGCGCGTCCCACAGTGCGTCGGTGATGGGCCAGACGATGGCCACGATGAACCGCGTGCGGTCGAGCGTGGGGGAGACGGCGTACTCGATGTACCGCTGCCGGCTGATGCGGCCGTTGTCGTCGGTGCCGACCGCGGCCACGACGTTGGCCCAGACGTGGGCGTAGGCGGCCAGCAGGCCGGCGCGGGCGGGGGAGTCGGCGGGCAGGCCGAGCCGGTCGGCCAGGTGCAGGCCGATGAGGCGCATGTCCTCCTTGTCGATGTAGCCGTCCTGATCGACATCGCTGGTGTCGAACGCGGATCCGGCGTTGAGCGCGTGGGGGCTGCGATGCATGTCGGCTCCTAGCGGACGATTACGCAGGGCGACTAATGGTCACCCTAAGTAAGAGTCGCTGTCAAGGTGAGTGAGCTTGCCGGCCGGGAAGTCCTGCCTCGGGGTGCCGGGATGGGCGGGGCCCTCGTCGGTGGCCGATCGTGAAGATCGTCCTGCCGGGAAACCGCCCCCTCCAACAAGGTGACCGACTGGCCGCAAGTCGTGATGGCGCTCACTTGCGCGTGGCCATCACCGCAGGCCAGATGGTGTGTGGCCGTCTACGTTCCTGCTGGGTGGACCGCCGGTGCGGCGGCGCGCCGCTCCGGAGCCGCCGGTGCCCGCTCCGGCGGTTCGGCCGGGGTCGCGAATTCCGATACACTGGCGAGGCACGGCGCCGCCGCAAGGGGGTCCGCCGAGCGACCAGGGGCTATGGCGCAGCTGGTAGCGCGCCTCCATGGCATGGAGGAGGTCTGGGGTTCGAATCCCCATAGCTCCACCTGGGGCCGTCCTCGCGGGCGGCATGAGAGCACCACGAGATCCCGGCCGGACACCGTCCAGCCGGGATCTCGCGTTTGCGGGCCTTGTCCGACCCTGCCCAGTGCACGGCCTTCGCCCGGTCCTGTGCGGTGCACGGCCCTCCCCCGATCTGTGCGGCGCACGGCCCTCGCCCCCCTCCTGCGCGGTGGACGGCTGGTGTGAGGCGCCCGGGGCGGGCGCCCGCGATCAGGGGCGGGCGCGGAGGATCGGCCGCAGGGTGTCCAGCACCGAGGCGTCCTCGATGGTGGAGGGGACGGGCTCGTCGGCGCCGTCGGCGATGCCGCGCATGGTCTTGCGCAGGATCTTCCCCGACCGCGTCTTGGGCAGCCCCGGGACGATGTCCACCCGCCTCAGCGCCGCCACGGCCCCGATCTGGTCGCGCACCAGCCGCACCAGGTCCTCGCACAGCCGCCCGGGGTCGGCCTCGACGCCGCTCTTGAGCACGACCAGGCCGCGCGGCACCTGGCCCTTCAGCTCGTCGGCCACGCCGATCACCGCGCACTCGGCGACGGCGGGATGGCCGGCCAGCACGGCCTCCATCGAACCGGTGGACAGACGGTGCCCGGCCACGTTGATCACGTCGTCGGTGCGTCCCATGACGTACAGGTAGCCGTCCTCGTCGACGTGCCCGCCGTCGCCGGTCAGGTAATGCCCGGGGTAGGCCGACAGGTAGGAGGCGACGTAGCGCTCGTCGTCCCGCCAGAGCGTGGGCAGCGTGCCCGGCGGAAGCGGCAGCCGCACGCAGATCGCCCCGTCCACGCCCGGAGGGCACGGCCGGCCCTCGGGGTCGAGCACGCGCACGTCGTATCCGGGCACCGCGACCGTGGGCGACCCCGGCTTGATCGGCATCGGGTCCAGGCCGCGCAGGTTGGCGGCGACGGCCCAGCCGGTCTCGGTCTGCCACCAGTGGTCCACCACCGGCACGCCGAGCTTCTCGGTGGCCCAGTGGTAGGTGTCCGGGTCCAGCCGCTCGCCCGCCAAGAAGAGCGTTCGCAACGAGGAGATGTCGTACTTGGCCAGGTAGGCCGCCTCCGGGTCCACCTTCTTGATGGCGCGGAACGCCGTCGGCGCGGTGAACAGGGCGCGCACCCCGTAGTCGGAGATGACCCGCCAGAACGCCCCGGCGTCCGGCGTGCCCACCGGCTTCCCCTCGTACAGCACCGTCGTCGCGCCGAGCAGTAGCGGGGCGTACACGATGTAGGAGTGTCCGACCACCCACCCCACGTCCGAGGCCGCCCAGAAGACCTCGCCCGGCGCGATGGCGTACACGTTGCGCATGCTCCACAGCAGCGCGACCGCGTGGCCGCCGTTGTCGCGCACCACGCCCTTCGGCTTCCCCGTGGTGCCGCTGGTGTAGAGGATGTAGAGGGGGTCGGTCGCCGCCACCGGCACGCACTCCGCCGGCTCGGCCGCGGCCATGGCCTCGCGCCAGTCGATGTCGCGGCCGGGCGTCAGCGCGGCGGGCGCCTGCTCGCGCTGGAGGATCACGCAGTGCGCCGGCCGGTGCGCGGCCATCTCCAGCGCGCTGTCGAGCATCGGCTTGTACTCCACCACGCGGGACGGCTCGATGCCGCAGGAGGCGGACACGACCACCACGGGCCGGGCGTCGTCGATGCGCACGGCCAGCTCACGTGGGGCGAAGCCGCCGAACACCACCGAGTGCACGGCCCCGAGGCGGGCGCAGGCGAGCATGGCCACGACCGCCTCGGGCACCATCGGCATGTAGATGACGACCCGGTCGCCTCTGCCGACGCCGAGGCCGCGCAGCACGCCGGCGAACCGCGCCACCTCCTCCAGCAGTTCGGCGTAGGTGTAGGTGCGGGAGGTCCCGGTGAGCGGGCTGTCGTAGATCAGCGCCGCCTGCCCGCCGCGACCGCCGGCCACATGCCGGTCCAGGGCGTTGTGGCAGGTGTTGAGCTCCCCGCCGGGGAACCACCGGTAGAACGGGGCCGCATCGGCGTCCAGCGTCATGTCGGGGATGCGGTCCCAGGTCACGGCCGTGGCCGCCCGGCCCCAGAACCCGTCCGGATCATCGATGCTCATCGCGAAGGCGTCCGCGTACGACATGGTTCCTCGTTCCCTCACCGATCGCCCGAACCGCCATCATGACTCAGCCCCCCGTCTCAGGACAGAGCAACAGCCCGACGGCGTGACGGGGCGAGGGGCCCGGCCGGATCAGGCGGAGCGGAAGGCCGCCGGGGCCTCCGCGCGGAAGGTGTGCCGGTAGGTCAGCGGGGCCACGCCCACCGTCGCGTGCAGGTGCTGGCGCAGCGAGACGGCCGTGCCGAAGCCCGCCCGGACCGCCACCTGGTCGACCGGGAGTTCGGTCGTCTCGAGCAGATGGCGGGCGCGCTCCACCCGCTGCCTGATGAGCCATCGTGCCGGGCTGAGCCCGGTCTCCTCGCGGAAGCGGCGGGTGAAGGTGCGCACGCTCATGCGGGCGTGCCTGGCCAAGGTGGCCAGGTCCAGCGGCTCCTGGAGCCGGTCCAGCATCCACGCGCGGGTGGGCGCGGTGGTGGCGTCCCCGGCGGCCGGCAGCGGGCGTTCGATGTACTGCGCCTGACCGCCCTCGCGCCACGGCGGGGTGACGCAGCGCCGTGCCACCCGGTTGGCGATCTCGCTGCCGTGGTCGCGGCGGATCACGTGCAGGCACAGGTCGATGCCCGCCGCGACGCCGGCGGAGGTCAGCAGGTCGCCGTCGTCGATGAACAGCACGTCGGGGTCGAGCAGCACCCGCGGGTACAGCGAGCGGAACAGCTCGGCGCTCCTCCAGTGCGTCGTGGCCGGCCGGCCGTCCAGCAACCCGGCGGCGGCCAGCACGAACGCCCCCGTGCAGATCGACATCAGCCGCGACCGGAGGGCGGCCCCGCGCAACGCGTCGCGCAGTTCGTCGTCGATCGTGCCGTCGCTGAAAGCGGAGCCGCTGTGGACGCCCGGGACGATGACGGTGTCCGCCGTGGCCAGGACCGACAGGTCGTGGTCGGGGATCACGCTGAACCCGGCGGGCCCGCGCACCGTGCGCCCGCCAGGGGTGCAGGTGACGATCTCGTAGAGCCGCCGGCCATCGGCGTCCTCGGCGACCCGGAACACCTGGCCGGGAACGCCGAGGTCCAGAGTCGCGAAGTCGTCCAGGGCGACGACGGCGATGCGGTGAACCATGGCCGGATTCTTTCACATGTTGGCTGTCAAGCCACTCGTGGCCGGTGAATCGGACACCTCACTATGGTCGGCATGATGCTGACGCAAGACGTGAGGCGCGGACGGTGGCCGCATCGGGCCTGGGCGGTGGCGGCGGTGGCCTTCGTCGCCATCATCGGAGCCGCCGGCTTCCGCGCCACACCGGGAGTGCTGATCACCCCGCTCGAGACCGAGTTCGGCTGGTCCCGGGGGACCATCTCTCTGGCCGTGTCGGTGAACCTGATGCTGTTCGGCCTGACCGCGCCGTTCGCCGCCGCTCTGATGGACCGGCTCGGCATGCGCCGCGTGGTCGCCTCCGCGCTGCTGCTGGTGGCCCTCGGCAGCGGGCTCACGGTCTTCATGACCTCCAGTTGGCAGCTCATCCTGTGCTGGGGTGTGCTGGTCGGGCTCGGCACCGGCTCGATGGCGCTGGCCTTCGTCGCCACGGTCACCGACCGGTGGTTCGTGCGGCACCGCGGCGTCGTCACCGGCGTGCTGACCGCCGGAGGCGCCACCGGGCAGCTCATCTTCCTGCCCGTGCTCGCCTGGCTGGCCGAGGGGCCGGGCTGGCGGACGGCCGCCGTGGTGGTGGCCGTGGCGGCGCTCGCCGTCGTCCCGGTGGTCTGGCTCCTCCTGCGCGACCGCCCCGAGGACGTCGGCCTGACCGCTCTGGGCGCCGAACCCGCGGTCGTCCCCGCGGCCCCTGCGGCCGGTTCCGCGGCCGGTGGTCCGGCCGGTTCCGCTGCCGCTGGTCCGGCCGCGGGTGACACGGCCGTCCGTGGCAGCGGCGCGCGTACGGCCGGGCGGCCGGGAGGCGCGGCGGTGCGGGCGATCAGCGTGCTGCGGTCGGCCGCGCGTACCCGCTCGTTCTGGTACCTCGCCGGTGGCTTCGCCATCTGCGGCGCGAGCACCAACGGCCTGGTCGGAACGCACTTCATCCCCGCCGCGCACGACCACGGCATGGCCGAGACCACCGCCGCCGGCCTGCTCGCCCTCATCGGCGTCTTCGACATCGCGGGCACGATCTTCTCCGGCTGGCTCAGCGACCGGGTCGACTCGCGGGTGCTGCTCGGGGCGTACTACGCGCTGCGCGGCGCGTCACTGCTGGTGCTGCCGCCCCTGTTCGCCGCGACGGCCGAGCCGAGCATGCTCGTGTTCATCATCTTCTACGGCCTCGACTGGGTGGCCACCGTCCCGCCGACCGTGGCGCTGTGCCGCAAGCTCTTCGGCAAGGACGGCAGCGTGGTGTTCGGCTGGGTCTTCGCTTCTCATCAGGTCGGCGCGGCCATCGCCGCGGTCGCCGCGGGCCTCACCCGCGACCACCTCGGCCACTACGACGCGGCCTGGTACGGCGCGGGCCTGCTGTGCGCCGTGGCCGCGGTCATGTCGCTGCGCGTCGGCAGGGGCGGGTCCGCCTCCGGCGCGGCCCCCACCGCCGAACCGGTCCCCGCCGCCACCGCTACCTGACCCCCCGGCCCGTCTCGCGCCTCGGCGCTCGCTTGTCGGTGGGCGGTGAGATCCTTGGGGGCGTGAACGCGCCAGACCAGAGAGTGCTCCCCCTAGTCGTCCGCATCGAGCGTGCCACGCCGCCCGAGCGCACCGACGCCCTCGAGGCGGCGGCGATGGCCGTGCTCACCCTGCTGACCGACGAGCGCGCGGTGAGCGGTGAGTGGGCCGAGTCCGTCCAGGCGTGGGAGACCATCGGCATCAGGAAGGTCGTGCGCCGGGCCAGGGGCG
Source organism: Sphaerisporangium sp. NPDC005288 (assembly GCF_040607475.1). Taxonomy (NCBI): domain Bacteria; kingdom Bacillati; phylum Actinomycetota; class Actinomycetes; order Streptosporangiales; family Streptosporangiaceae; genus Sphaerisporangium; species Sphaerisporangium sp. NPDC005288. Next base: position 40,243 of record NZ_JBEXGT010000004.1, read on the forward strand.
CCGAGTGGCGGCGGGTCGAGGAGCTTCCCGGCGCCACGGTGACGCTGCGCTCGGCCGAGGTGCGGGTGCACCCGCCGATCCCGCTCGACGCCTGGCCCAAGGAGCTGTCGCGCCTGCAGGTCTCCGGCACCGACCTGGTGGACTCCGCGCCGCCCTCGCAGCCCCCGCCCGGCGGCGTCGTGCTGTGGTTCAACCCGTCTTTGGACATGTCGGCGGGCAAGGCCATGGCCCAGGCCGGTCACGCGGCCCAGCTCGCCTGGTGGGGCACCGACGAGGCCGCCCGCGCCGCGTGGCACGCCGGCGGCCTGGGGGTCACCGTGCGCACGGCCGAGCCCTGGCGGTGGGCCGCCCTGGTGGACAGCGGGCTTCCCGTCGTGCGCGACGCCGGGTTCACCGAGATCGAGCCCGGCTCGCGAACGGTCGTCGCGGACGCGCCGTGGCTGAGGGCCGGCGGCCTGCGCCCGGCCGGCTGGGGACCGCTGCGCGACCCGTCGCGGTAGCCGTCGCGGTAGCCGTTGCTCCATGATCATACCGGCTGGTAGGGGGCTTGCCGCGGTGGCGTGACCGGCTCTCCCGCGCCGTTGACCGGAAGGCGAAAGGGGAGGTCAGGGCGTACGGAAACCTCGATGCGGTAGGGACTCGTTCCCGAAGTGTGATCGGGAACTCGGGCATGGTCCGGCGAATTGCCGTACGCTCCCCAACGTGCCAAATGGGGTGGGTGGGAACTACGGGACAAAAGCCGTCCCAGCGTACGTAACGGCCGACGCGCCGACCGCGCCGCTGCCGAAGATCACCGTCGAGGAGCCTCCGCCGCCGCCACCACCCGCCAAGCGCCGATCGCCGATCGCCCGGTTGGGCGACCTGCCGATGCGCGTCATCTACCGAGGGCTGGCCGGCGTCGTCGCGGCCGTGGCCGTCGTGGCGGCCGTCGTGGCGTTCTCCGTCACCGACCTCGGCAAGGGCGCCCCGACGGCCGCCGGTCCGGCCCCGGCGGGACCGCCGTCCACGCTGCCGGTCCAGGGCACGGGCGCCGCGCCACCGTCCGGCGCCCCCGCCACCTCACAAGCGCCCCTCGAGGGGACGTCCGCCTCCGCGGCGGCGCCGGCCTCCGGATCCGCCGCGGATCCGGGCGTCTCCGCCGCCCCGGGAGCCTCCGCGTCGCCGGCGCTCGCCGCGACCGCTGGGACATCGGCGTCTCCGGGAGTCACGACGGAGCCCGCCGGGGCCGGGTCGACGCCGGTCGCCACCCCGCAACCCGGCAAGAGCGCCCTCGCCGACGCCGAGGCCGACCCGCGCGTCCCCGCGCTTCCGGCGAACCGCCGGCTCGCGAACTACCCCGGGCACGGCGCGCCGGCCAAGGGACGGGTGAAGGACAACAGGTCGGGCATCTCCTTCACGCGCTTCGTCAAGCAGTGGAAGCTCACCAAGTCCTCGCCGTTCGCCACGCGCAGAGTGCTCCCCGCCGTGAAGGGAGCCGGGCACCGCGGACTGCTGGCGACCTGCCCCGTCCCGATCGCGGTGCAGGACGAGCTCAAGGACACCGCGTTTCTGGCGGCCCGCTGGACCCTGAACTACCACCCCGACGGTTCCAAGATCACGTGGACCGCCTCGCAGGGCTTCAAGGCGGGCAAGCGGGAGGGCTGGCTGCTCGGCTACAGGGTCACCTACAAGGCCGGCGGGAAGAAGCACGTGGCCACCGCGGCCGTCGCCCTGGTCGACGTTCCGGCGGCGAAGCCGGCCATGGTCTTCATCACGATCCCCGACGCGCAGAAGAAGCGCTGGGCCGACATCAACACGTTGATCAGCAGCATCCGGCCGCTCTGACCGCGCTCCATGTCCTGTGGTCCTGTGGCCGGTGCCACCGGGGGGTGCGGTCGAGCACTGAGGCGGCGGATCTCCCGGCTCGCGGGCGCATTAGGCTCGGGAGGCGTAACGGAGAGCCCAGGCGCGGAAGATCGGATGAGATGACGCAGATCGCAGACGCGGAAGACAAGGCGGAGCTCGTTCTCGCGTCCTCCTCACCGGCCCGGCTCGCGTTGCTGCGCAGCGCCGGGCTCGACCCCAAGGTGATCGTGAGCGGTGTGGACGAGGAGGCCGTCACCGCCGCCTCGCCCGCCGAGCTCAGCCTCACCCTGGCCCGCGCCAAGGCGTCGGTGGTCGCGAAGGGCCTGACCACGGGCCTGGTGATCGGCTGCGACTCCGTGCTCGAGCTCGACGGGCGCGCGTACGGCAAGCCGGCGTCGGCCGAAGACGCCATCGCGCGGTGGCGCTCGATGCGCGGGCGCACCGGCAGGCTACTCACCGGGCACTGCGTGATCGACGCCGCCACGGGCGCCGAGGCGGCCGAGGTCGGCTCGACGGTGGTGCGCTTCGGCACGCCGGGCGACGACGAGATCGCGGCCTACGCCGGCAGCGGTGAGCCGTTGCGGGTGGCGGGCGCCTTCACGCTGGACGGCCTCGGCGGCTGGTTCGTGGAGGGCATCGAGGGCGACCATGGCAACGTGCTCGGCATCTCGCTGCCCCTGCTCCGCCGCCTCTTCCGGCAACTGGGCGTTGAGGTGACTTCTCTCTGGAAACAGGGATCTTTCAGCTGATCTTGCGATCGGGTGGGCCGGAGGCGTTAGCCTGCCGGGCATGAACAGCATGGGGCAGCCCACCCGCCGCGGGATCGGCGGCTTCGCCGACGGCGTCAAGTACTTCTTCCAGGGCCTCGGCTGGGTGGCGCGGCACCCCGGGCAGTGGGTCTTCGGGCTCATCCCGGCGCTGATCGCGCTGGTGCTCTACGTCGTCGCGCTCGTGCTCCTGGGCACCTACGCCGGAGACCTCGCCGCCTGGGCCACGCCGTTCGCCGACGACTGGGAACCGGCCCTCCGCGGCACCGTGCGCACACTGCTCGGCATCGTGGTCTTCGCCCTCGGCCTGGTGCTGTCGGTCATCACCTTCACCGCCGCCACGCTGGCCATAGGGGAGCCGTTCTACGAGAAGCTCTCCGAACGGGTCGAGCACGACATGGGGGGCGTCGACAAGGCCGTCGACCTCCCGCTCTGGAGGTCCATCATCCGGTCCGTGCGCGACAGCCTGATCACGCTGGCGTACGTGCTGATGTTCACCATCCCGCTCTTCGTCCTGGGGTTCGTGCCGGTGGTCGGGCAGACGGTGGTCCCGGTGCTGGGCGCGGCGGTGTCGGGATTCTTCCTCTCGGTGGAGCTGACCGCGCTGGCCATGGAGCGCAGGGGGTTCGGCCGCAAGCAGCGGTTCGCGCTGCTGCGCGCCGACCGGGCCGCCGCCCTCGGGTTCGGCGTGGTGGTCTTCCTGATCTTCCTGATCCCACTGGGCGCGGTCGTCGCCATGCCCGCCGCGGTCGCCGGCGCCACCATCCTGGTCCGCACCCGCCTCTCACCCACCCCGCCGCCCCGCACAGCCTGACCCGCGTGCGCGGGCCACAGGCGTCCATCCCTCGACCGGATGCCAGCGGGGGGCCACTTTGGCCCCCGCTCACTGTCCCGGGTCGTACGACGCGGCGCGGGCCCCTTCCGTCATCCCCGCTCACGTGATCCGCGGGGTTCTCGACGCGCGGGGATGGCTGTGGACAAGGCCGTGCGCTTCTCCGCAGCCCGATGCACCCGCAATACGGTGACAGGCGACGTTCCTCCCAGCCGGATAAAACCACTTATGGCGTGAGATAAGCGGCCGATATAGCCGTACCTTGGCTATTCGCCATCCCCGATGCTCGCGAACGGCGTTCCGTTGCTCGTCCACAGAGACGGGATTCCCGCGAATGGCCACGTCGCGGGTCGGCGATTCTCGCGTGCATGACGCCATCACCGATCCTCCTCACCTCCCCCGACGACATCCTCGGGGCCGTGCCCTACATCCTGGGCTTCCACCCGGCGGACAGTCTCGTGGTCATCGCGTTCGCGGGGAGGGGAGCGCGCGGCCGGCTGCGCGTCACCACGCGCTGGGATCTCCCGATCGCACCCGGAGCCCTCGACCGGCTCGTCCCCCTCCTCCAGCGCGAGGGGGTCACGCACACCATCCTCGCCGGGTTCGGCGACGGCGTCCTTGTGACACCGGCCATGGACGAGGTCCGCCGGCTGCTCTCCGTCGCCGGCGTCAACGTCATCGAGGCGCTGCGCGCCGACGACGGACGCTACTGGTCCTACGTCTGCACCCGCGCCGAGTGCTGTCCGCCCGAGGGGCGGCCGTACGACCCGCTCGCGGGGGAGGTCGCCGCCCAGGCCACCTTCGCCGGCCTCATGGCGCTGCCCGACCGCGAGAGCCTGCGACGCTCGATCGTCCCGGTCACGGGAGCCGCCCGGGTCACCATGCGTGAGGCCACCCGTTCCGTGGCCGCGGACGTGCGGGGGAAGATCGTCACCGTGGCGGAGCCGCGCGAGGCTCCCGCCGCGTTCGTCGCCCAAGGGCTGGAGCGGGTCCGCCGGTCCATCGACGCCTTCCACCGGCTCGGGCCGCTTCCCGACCACGAGGCCGCCCGGCTGGGCATCGACCTGTCCGTGGTCCGGGTCCGCGACGAGGCGTGGACGCTCATGGACGACGACACCCAGGACACCCATGTCGCGTTGTGGGGCGACCTCACGCGCCGGCTGGAGGCTCCGTTCGTCCCGCCGGCCGCCTCCTTGCTGGGCGCCGCCGCCTGGCGCCGCGGCGACTCGGCGCTCGCGGGGATAGCCGTCGAGCGGGCGCTCGCCGTGGACCCGTCCTACTCGATGGCGAACCTTCTCGCGCAGGGCCTGCAGCAACTCGTGAGCCCGGCGGTCCTTAGGCAGCGCATGCCCACCCCCGAGGAACTCGACGCGAGCATGGGGCCGCCGCGCATGGAGTGGCTCCATCCCATGCTCGAACTCCTCGACGACCACACCCTCCGCACACCATGACCGCCGCGCAGCCGCATCCGGACCACCCACTCGAACGGGTGGGCGGCCACATGGGACCATCCACTCGCACGGGGTGGGCAGCCGCACCCGGACCATCCACTTCCCACGGGTGGGCGGCCACATCTGGACCGCTCACTTGCATGCCGGGCGGGCTCATCCACCGCCGGCCTCGGCTCGGCCGTCTACGCGGAACCTTGAGCAAGGTGGCGGATGTCCGACGGTGGCGGGTGGGTATCGGGCGGTGCTTGAGGCGGTGCCTGAGGGGGAAGCCCGTGGGCTCGCTGTCAGTCCTGCACGGGGTCGGTCCGGCGGCGCTCGTTGTAGGCCCGCATCCGGTTCGGGTATCCGGTCAGCTGGACGTCGTACACAGGAAGCGCGAGGTTTCTGGCCACCTTGATGATGACCGCGGGAGAACCGACCCTGCGGCGCGTCCACTCGCCGTCATGGGCGACGGCGACGGCTGTGGTGTCGGTGGCGAAGGTCTCGGGCTCGACGTAGAACTCCACGCCCCGGCGGGACTTCGCGAAGGCGATCAGCGTCTCGATGTCGCCGTCATTGGCCTCGCGGTCGAACTTGGCGATCCTCGTGCCGCGCAGCCGACGAATCCCATAGCGATCTCGCCATCCCATATCCCTTGTATACCTGGCCCGGGTCACAAATGGGTGCCTCCGGGCCACATCGGGGTCGCGTCGGGGTTGTTCCGGATAGACCGGCTTCGGCCGGCGACGAAGAATGGGAAAGACGACGCGTTCTACGGGAAAGGCACGGCCACTAATGGCAGGGGTAGTGAGACCTTCGGCGACACCGTCCACCGGAGGGTGGGGGGCGCCTCCTCACCCTCAGCTCCGGGTCACCAACGACGATCGAGATCAGGTGGTCGAGCACGTCACCGCCGCCTACGCGGAGGGCAGGCTCGACAAGGAGGAGTTCGACGACAGGCTGCACCGGGCGATGACGGCGCGCACCCATGCCGACCTCGCTCCGATCATGCGCGACCTGTATCCCTCGTGGACCATGCCCCGCATCCCGCAACCACGGTCGCACGCACCGGCACACCATCCGATGCCGCTGACGGGGAGCGACCGTCTGGGGGCCGCGGCCGGGCATCTGCTCCCGCTCGCCGGGCTGACGGTGATCGGCCCGCTGATCATGATGCTGACCGGTGGGCGCCACTCGCCCTACATCCGGCAGCACGCGGTCGAGTCGCTTAACTTCCACCTCACCGTGCTCGGCGCCACCATCCTGCTGCCGTTCACCATCATCGGGATCGTCCTGGTCCCGATCATCTGGATCGCGGCCTTCGTCTTGGGCATCGTGGGCGCGGCAGCGGCCCTCAACGACAACCGGTTCCGCTACCCGCTGACCCTTCGCCTCATCAAGTAGCCCACCTTCACGGTCCCCACCTTCCCGCCATCGGCTGACTGGGAGGGGGGAAGGTGGCGACCGGGTGGTCAGCGGGCCAGGACGGCGTATTCGACGCTCATGGCGCCGGTGTCGAGGTTGCCGATGGCGTCGAACGCCGCGCGCGAGAGATCCAGGCAACGGCCGCCGACATACGGCCCGCGGTCGTTGATGCGCACCGTCACGGTCTTGCCGTTGTTCGGATTGGTGACGCGCACGCGGCTGCCCATGGGGAGGGTCTTGTGGGCCGCCGTCATCGCGTTGGGGTTGAACCGCTCGCCGCTGGCCGTCATCTGTCCCTCGTCGTAGTACGAGGCCCCGCACCGACCCGACGCGATCACCTTGGGCTTCTTCGCGGCGGTCCGCTTCTTGGCGGGTTCGGCAGGCGCGGCGGGCTTCTTCGGGGTGTTCGCGGTGTCATCGGCCGTCGCCGCCGCCTTGGTCGTGGTGTCGGATCCGGCGGGGTGCTCATCCCCCTCCGCGCTGGTGGGGGCGGCGCCGTCCGAGCTCTCGGCCTCGGCCGACCGGGACGGCGATCCGGCGTCGGACGCCGGAGGGGCGAGCGGGTTCGGTGCGGAGCCCGCCGAGGTGAGCTCGCTGAAGGGGTCCGGTGATGCTGAGAAGCTGGATGGGGAGGCCGAGCTGTCCGGTGCACCCGTGGTGGGCACGGCGGTGGTGGCCGGTGCTGCCGGACGCAGGCCTGCGCTCATGGTCGTGGACGTGGGGTCGGCGCCGTTCAACCAGACCCAGCCGCTCACCAGGGCGGCGGTCATCACGACGGTCACGGCGATGGTGGTGGTGAGGGGGACGGCCAGCGAGGTCCGGCGCCGCTCGGCGCCCTTGCGTGACCGGGAGAGGCTCTTCTCGTACCAGCGGGAGGGGGAGGCGTGCATGCCCAAGGGGAACCACGGTCCTAGATAGGGGACAGGACACGGGACACGGCGCGGGGGAGCGCACGCGGCATGGGGAGACATGCCGTCGTCCCGGTACGCGGCGAGCGGGATCCGCCCACTACGTAATTCGCAGCACCATATGGGACAAACGGGGAGTAAAGGGAGATAAAGCACGGGCAAAGTGACGCAAGTCACTCGGAGAGTGATCATCCATGCTCATAGCGTGATCACGGCCGACCTGCCCGAATCCCATACGTGAGCGGAACAGCTCAAGGCCGGCCAACTCATGCCACCCATACACCTGGCCGGTTCGGAAGCCATGAGGGGGCTGGTGGCCGGCGGCAGCAGGGTGGTGATCAAAGTGGCTGCGGACGCGTGCTCGCCAGCGTGATGAGCGCCGGCGTGATGAGCGGGCGGCGTGGTGGTTCAGACCAGGATGCGGGGATTCGGGAGGTCAGAACAAGGCGGAGGTGCGGGGGTTAGAACAGGGTGTGAGGATGTGGGGGTCAGAACAGGAGTTCGCGGACCGAGTCCACTGTGTCGGCGTCTTCGGGGCGCTTGTCCGGGCGGTAGCGGAGCACGCGGGCGAAGCGCAGCGCCATGCCGCCGGGATACCTCGGCGACCGCTGCACGCCGTCGAAGGCGACTTCGACCACCATCTCGGGACGCACTCTGACCACCCACTCGTCGCTCGGTCCGTCAGCCAGAGCCAGGAAGCGCTCGGTCTGCCATGCGAGCAACTCGTCGGTCAGGCCCTTGAAGGTCTTGCCGAGCATCACGAAGTCGCCCGACTGAGGGTCCCTGGCGCCGAGATGGAGGTTGGAGAGCTTGCCCTGGCGCCGGCCGTGGCCCCATTCGGCGGCCAGCACGACCAGGTCGAGGGTGTGGCGGGGCTTGACCTTCACCCAGCCGGCCCCGCGTCGCCCGGCGGCGTACGGCGTGTTCGGGGACTTGGCCACGACGCCCTCATGTCCCCGTCGGACCACCTCCGCGAAGAAGGCCATGCCCTCGTCGGGATCGGATGTGACCAGGCGCGGAGTGATCAGTTCGGCAGGCACCGACCGCGCGAGCGCCGCGTGCCGCTCGCTGTCGGGCAGGTCGAGCAGGTCGACGCCGCCCACGCGGAGTGCGTCGAAGAAGAACACGCTCAGCGGCGTGGTCTCGCGCAGGCGGGCGGTGTCGATCTTGCTGGTGACCCGGGAGGCGGTCACCTGGAACGGCTCGGGCCGGCCGTCGGGTCGCAGCGCGATGACCTCGCCGTCCAGCACGATGTCGTCGACGGGCAGCGCGAGCACGGCCTCCATCAGCTCGGGGACCTGCGCGGTGATCTCGTCCAGGGTGCGGGTGAACACCTTGACGTCCGAGCCGGAGCGGTGGGCCTGCACCCGTATCCCGTCGAGCTTCCACTCGAGTGCCGCGAGCCCGCCGAGCTTCTCCAGGGCGGCGGGGATGTTCGGAGCGCTCTGCGCCAGCATCGGCGACACGGGACGGCCCACCTCGAGGTGGAACGCGCGCAGCGCCTCCACGCCGCCGGTGAGCGCGGCGGCGCCCACGGCGGGCAGCCATCCTCGCAGCGTGAGGGCGCGCCGGACCTCCGCCGCGGGCGTGCCCGACGCCTTGGCGACCGCCTCGACCATCACCCCGTTCAAGGCTCCCTGACGCAGCTCGCCCGCCAGCAGGCGCAGCAGGAACGACTGCTCCTGGCGGGTCACCGAACGGAACAGCTCCCCGACCAGCTCCTTGCGCGCGGCCTGGGATCCCGGGCCGCTCTGCGCCTTGATGCGGCTGAGCAGGTCGTCGATGCGGGTCAGGCTCGCGCTGGCGATCTGGCGTGGTTCGGGCAGGTCCTGGAGGGTGCGCCATCCCACGCCGATCTGCCGCTGAGGTAGCTCACCGGACAGATAGGCGATGGCGATCTCGGCCTCTTCCGGCCGCACTCTGCTCAATAGTTCGGCGATATGTCCGATCTTGGCGAGGCGGGCCGAGTCCGCTGCTACGGAGGCAGAAGTGCGCGCGAGGTCGATGAGCAACACACGTCTCATCGTGCCAGTTCACGCCGCCCCCCGCGCGCCCAGGTGGCAGCCGTCCCCCATGGCCGACAAAACGCTCAATGTCCCGATAAACGACTACGTATCGCCTGCCACGCCGCGAGGTGCCGGCACCCTGGCCGAGCAGTTAGCGCGGCGACCACCCGCCTTCACATCCGAGACGTGTGCGCCGATGGGTAGGGGTGGCGGTGCGGGCACCCGTGTATACGGTAAGTCATCGGTGGTGGCTCATGGCCACATCCGCCCCGCCCGCGCACACGGCGGAGCACCGCCATTTCACCCATCCGGACACGTGCGCCGATGGCGCCGCGGCGGTAGGAAGGCACGGCGGTGCGGGTGCCGTATGGCGGGCGGCGTGGTGAATGTTCGTGGACACCGCGTGAAGATGCCGGGCGCGACTCGGGGCGATCGGCATCGGGCGTGAGGGTCGGGTCAGCTGACGCCGAGCAGGTCGACGACGAAGATCAGCGTCTCGCCCGGCTTGATGGCGTTGCCCGCGCCGCGGTTGCCGTAGCCCAGGTGCGGCGGGATGACCAGCTTGCGACGGCCGCCGACGCGCATGCCGGCGACACCCTGGTCCCATCCGGCGATGACGCGGCCGGCGCCGAGCGGGAAGTTGAAGGAGTCGCCGCGGTTCCATGACGCGTCGAACTCCTCGCCGGTGGAGAACGCCACGCCGACATAGTGAACCGTCACCATGTGGCCCGGCTTGGCCTCCTCACCGTCGCCCACGGTGATGTCTATGATCTCGAGATCCGCCGGCGCGTCGCCCTCCGGAAAGTCGATCTCGGGCTTCTCGAGTGCCACGTGTTCTCCTTGGTTAGGTTGCGCCCCGCCTGTCCGAACGGGCGCCTGGACCGATCGCCGACCCTTGTCGGGGCCGACCGCACGACTCTACGGGGTTCCGGGAGCCGGCGAACGGCGAGGGCGTATCCCCTTGGGGGCTTCCGTACGGAACCCGCCCATGGCCGACCGGCCGCGGACCCTCGGCCAAGGGTCCGCGGCCGGCCGACCACAGGCGGTCCGGGGGGCCGGCGGCCAGGGGAGGCCGTCTCTCCCCTCGTGGGGGACCTCCCGAGTCACCACGCCCGTAGGACGTCCCCTGACGGGGCCGTACAAGGATGTCCCGTCAAACTGGCCGTCCAGGGGCCCGTGGGCCGTCTCCTGTGCGCCGTCCGAGGACGTGGTGTCCGTGGGCCGTCGCTTGGCGGGCGGGGCGCCGCGTGTGTTGGCTGTCCGTGGACGCCGTGCCCGTGAACTGACTCATCTGGCCGGTTGGTGAGGTCGTGCCCGTGGGCTGTTGGTGGGTTCGCCGGAGAGAGGGCTACCGGGCGCGGACGTCGCTCGGCTTCTCCTCGGCCTTCCTCGCGGGGGCCTGGTCGGCCGGTTCGGCATCGAGGCCGGCGTTCTCCGAGGCCGTGGGCGTCGTGTCGGTCTCCTTGGGCGAGGACGGCTCGGAGGCCGGTGTGGAAGGTCCGGAGGTGGACGTGCGCGGCACGGCGGAGAGCGGGATGGCGATGGTGGCCTCCTCCATCGCCTCCGCGCGGCTGGTGGCGGGCGGCACGATGGCCGACTCCGCCGTCCCGGAAGAGGTGGTGTCCGACGAGATGACGTCTGTGGAAGTCGGGTCCGCCTGGGAGGGGTCGGCGTGCGCGGGGTCGGGGGACCCGGCGTGGCCGGCCTCGTCCTCAACCTGGAGAACGGGCTCAGGGGCCGGCGCCGGACGCTGGGCGGGGAACTCGACGGCGGGCTCGCCGGTCCCGGGGGCATGGGCGGCGGGGACGCTCATGTCCGATGACGCCGGAGGGACCGTCTCGGAGGTGGGAAGGATCGTCCCGGTGCTCGGAATGGAGGTCTCGGAGGCCGAAGGGGCCACCTCGGAAGCCGGGGGAGCCGTCGGTGAGGCCGGCGAGACCGTCTCGGGGATGGGAAGGATCGTCCCGGTGGTCGGGATGAAGGGGTCGGAGGTGGGAGGGGCCGTGCCGGTGGCCCCAGGCGTCGTCTCGGGGCTGGAGGCGCCGGTCCTCTCGGGGCGTGAGGTGCCGGCGGTCTCGGGGCGTGAGGTGGTGGTCTCAGGTCCGGAGGCGCCGGGGGTGCGCAGAGGGCCGCTGGACGGAGGCCGGGCGACGACCACGGTGTCCGCGGGCTTGTTCCCGCCCTCCAGCACTGCCAGGGCCTCCTCCATCGCGGCGGCGGGCACCAGGACGTCGTACCTGCCGGCCACGATGGCGCTGCGCGAGGTGAAGTCGCGGGTGCCGCCCTTGAACGCGTGGCCGGCGAACCCGAAGGCGGCGCCCATCACGGCGCCCCACAGGATCGCCCACACCACAAGGGCGAAGAACGAGGCGGTCGTCGTGGTGAACAGCCCGAGGAACAGGCCCACGACGAGCCCGAAGACGGCTCCGCTGATGGCTCCGGAGAGGGCCGCGCGGGGATTGGTGAGCCGTCCCGTGACCAGCTCTTCCAGTCGTAGGTCGTTGCCGACGATGGCCACGTTCTGCACGGGGTATCCGGCGTCGGAAAGGGTGTCCACCGCGCGCTGCGCGGCGGGATAGTTGTCGTAGCTGACCAGGAGTCGCCGGTCGATGGCGGACGGCGCGGCCAGCTCGGGTGACGAACCGATCATGAGATCTCGCCTCCGCGGCTAGGGGGTACCTGCCGACCCGGACTACCCGGCGAAGGCGACTTATCACTCTGCCGTCACCACCGACAATGACGACTCCTCCCGCGGCATCACGCGCCGTCCACCGATCACCGACCGAGCCCGGCGGACGGTGCCCGGTGCCCGGTGGACGGTGGACGGTTTGGAGGTCCGGGGAGGGCGAGAGGCCGGTGGGCCTCTCGCTGGGTTCTGGGCTTCCTTGTCCCCGTGCGCGTGGCCGTGTCCTTGTGCGTCCTTGTGGCCGTGGCCGTGGCCGTGGCACTGTGCGGGTGTGCGAGGGCGTGGGCGCGAGCTGGGGTGGGGCTACCAGCTTTGGTGGAGGGGCATGCCTTCGGAGTAGCCGGAGGAGCTCTGGATGCCGATGACGGCGCGGTCGTGGAACTCCTCCAGGGAGGTGGCGCCGGCGTAGGTGAGCGACGAGCGCAGACCGGCGACGATGGCGTCGATCTGGTCCTCGACGCTCGGCCGCACCGGGTCCAGGTACATCCGGGAGGTGGAGATGCCCTCCTCGAAGACGGCTTTGCGGGCGCGGTCGAAGGGGGTGTCCTCGGCGGTGCGCAGCCGTACGGCCCGGGCCGAGGCCATGCCGAAGTTCTCCTTGTACCGCCGCCCGTCGGCGTCGGTGCGCGCGTCGCCCGGCGACTCGTACGTGCCCGCGAACCACGACCCGATCATGACGTTGGACGCGCCGGCCGCCAGGGCGAGGGCCACGTCGCGCGGGTGGCGCACGCCGCCGTCCGCCCATACGTGCCTGCCGAGCCCGCGGGCCTCGGCCGCGCATTCGAGGACGGCGGAGAACTGCGGCCGTCCCACACCGGTCATCATGCGGGTGGTGCACATGGCGCCCGGCCCGACGCCCACCTTGACGATGTCGGCGCCGGCCTGGACCAGGTCGCGCACGCCCGCCGCGGTGACGACGTTGCCGGCGGCGAGGGGGACGCCGGGGTCGAGGGCGCGCACCGCGGCCAGGGCCGAGAGCATCTTCTCCTGGTGGCCGTGGGCGGTGTCGACGACCAGGCAGTCGACGCCCGCGTCCACCAGTTCCTTGGCCTTGGCGGCGACGTCGCCGTTGATGCCGACGGCGGCGGCGACGCGCAGGCGGCCCTGGGAGTCCACCGCGGGCTCGTACAGCGTGGCGCGCAGCGCGCCGGTGCGGGTGAGGACGCCGACCAGCCGGCCCTCTCCGTCGACGACGGGGGCGAGGCGGTGGCGTCCGTTGTGCAGCAGTTCGAACGCCGCCCGCGGGTCGGTGCCGGCCGGGATGGTGAGCGGTGAGCCCGACATCACCTGGGAGAGCTGGGTGAACATGTCCACACCGTGGCAGTCGGCCTCGGTGACGACGCCGATCGGCCGGTTGTCCCAGTCGACGACGACGACCGCGCCGTGCGCCCGCTTGGGCAGCAGGTTGAGGGCTTCGCCGACGGTTTCGTGCGCGGTGAGGGTGATGGGGGTGTCGTGCACCAGGTCGCGCTTCTTCACGAAGTCGATCACGTCGGCGACGACGTCGATGGGGATGTCCTGCGGGATGACGGTGATGCCCCCGCGCCGGGCGATGGTCTCGGCCATGCGCCGGCCGGCCACCGCTGTCATGTTCGCCACCACGATGGGGATCGTGGTGCCCGTGCCGTCGTGGGTCGAGAGGTCCACGGCGAGGCGCGAGCCGACGGCCGAGCGTGACGGGACCATGAAGACGTCGCTGTAGGTCAGGTCGTAGATCGGCGCCTGATCGTTGAGGAATCGCACGTTGGTCCAGCCTAGGCGATTCATGGTAAACAATGGGACTTCCCAGGTCAGCTGGGTGCTCCGTGCGACATGATCTGACCGGGCACCCCTGCCGACTCCTCTGTGCGCGATGATCGTGTCGGCTGACGGCCGGTCCGGCCGCATTGACCGCGCGATGCGATGGGCAGGCGGGGGGCCCTCGAGTGGGGAGGCGTTATGATCATCGTTGACAGACCGGAGGTGCTCGTCGTCGGGTACGCCGTGCGCACCAGCAACGCGGCGGAGGCCGATCCGTCGCGGGCGCAGTTGCCGGTCCTGTGGGGACGGGCCGGTGCTCCGGGCGCGTTCGCCCACGTTCCGGGGCGCATCGACGAGAATCTCTACGCGGTGATGATCGACTACGAGAGCGATCATCAGGGCGCCTACACCCAGGTCGTCGGGGTGGCGGTGCGCACGGCGGCCGGGTTGCCCGAGGGCATGGTGGCCGTGCGTGTGCCCGGCGTCCAGGCGCTCAAGGTCGAGGCGCACGGCCCGATGCCGCAGTCGCTCATCGAGGCGTGGCAGCAGGTGTGGCGGCACACCGAGTCGGGCGGGGTGCCGGCGCGGGCCTTCACCACCGACCTGGAGGTCCACCACCGGGCCGGGGTCGATCTGTATCTGGCGGTTCTGCCAGGCCACACTCCCGTCCCCGCCGGCATGGACCAGGCCCGCGCCCAGGCGTGAGCCGAGCCCGCGCAGGGGCCGGTGGTCACCGAAGCGGGCGAGGACACCGCCGGCGAGGGTACAGGCGAGGACCCCGGCGGTAGCGGTTCGGCGAGGGCCCGGCAATAACGGTTCAACCGGAACGCGGGCGGTAGCGGTTCGGCGAGGGCCCGGCAATAACGGTTCAACCGGAACGCGGGCGGTAGCGGTTCGGCGAGGACCCGGCGGTAGCGGTTCAACCAGGACGCGGGCGATAGCGGTTCGGCGAGGACGCAGGCGGAACGGTTCAGTCAGGACGCCGGGGCGAGGTGTCGGCGATGACGTTGCCGGTTCGGGTTCAGGCGGGGACGTTGCCGGTTCGGGTTCAGGCGGGGACGCTACCGGTTCGGGTTCAGGCGGGGACGCTGCCGGTTCGGGGTCAGGCGAGGACGCCGGCTGCGCGGAGGGCTTTGGCGTGCTCGTCGGACAGGCCCCAGGAGGTGAGGTCGTGCAGCCGGGTGGCCTGCGCCAGGTCGCCGCGGCCGCTGCCGAGCAGGCGGGGCGCGGGCGCCGGCTGGGTGACGCCGCCGACCTCGACGAACGAGCCGCGGGCGAGGTTGTGCGGGTGCCGGGCCGCCTCGCCCATGTCCAGGACGGGCGTGACGCACGCGTCCGAGCCCTCGAAGACGGCCTCCCACTCGGCGCGTGTCCTTGACCTGAAGGCGGTGGCGAGCCGTTCGCGGATCCGCGGCCAGTTGGCGCGGTCGTCCCGGTCGGGCAGGTCGGTCAGGCCCATGCGGGTGACCATCTCGTTCCAGAAGGCGGGCTCCAGCGCGCCGACCGCGAGGTACCGGCCGTCGGCGGTCTCGTAGGTGTCGTACATCGGGGCGCCGGTGTCGAGCAGGTTGGTGCCGCGCGGGCCCCACAGGCCGCTCTGGGCGGTGTGGTAGAACATCGCGAACAGGGAGGCGGCCCCGTCGACCATCGCGGCGTCGATGACCTTGCCGCGGCCGGTGCGCTCGCGCTCGAACAGGGCGAGCACCACCCCGTAGGCGAGCATGAGGCCTCCGCCGGCGAAGTCGCCGAGGATGTTGATCGGGGGAGTGGGCTTGTCGCCCTCGCGGCCGAGCATCGACAGGGCGCCGGCGATGGCGATGTAGCCGATGTCGTGCCCGGCGGTCGGCGCGAGCGGGCCGTCCTGGCCCCAGCCGGTCATGCGGCCGTACACGAGCCGCTCGTTGACGGCGTGCAGGTCGGCGGGGCCGATGCCGAGGCGCTCGGCCACGCCGGGGCGGAAGACGTCGATGACGACGTCGGCGGTCGCGGCCATCCGCTTGAACGCGGCGACGCCGTCGGGGGACTTCAGGTCCAGGCCGATGGTGCGCTTGCCGCGGTCCATGACGTCGGGGCGGGGGCGGTCGCCGCTCCTGGCGACGGTGGAGACGCGGTCGACCCTGAGTACCTCGGCGCCGTGGTCGGCCAGCATCATGCCCGCGAAGGGCCCGGGCGCGAGCCCTGCGAGCTCCAGCACGCGCACCCCGGCGAGCGGTCCGCCCTGAGAGCGGCTCCCGGCGCCGGCGGCCGGGCCGGGCGCGGAGGCGGAGGCAGGGCCAGAAGCGGAGGCGGAGGTAGGGCCGGGGCCGGACGCGGAGGCGGAGGCGGGGGCAGGAGTGAGGCCGTTTTCCGGGGCGGCCGGGGATCCTTCGGGAGTAGCGGCTTGGGGGCTGCCGGCAGCAGGAGGAGGGGAGTCGTCGGCGGCTCCGGCCGAGGTGGTGGAGGCAGGAAGAGGGGGCGTTTTGGGGGAGTTGTGCGGTGCCGGGGCGTTATGGGGGTCCGGGGCGCCGTTCGTGCTCATCGCTGTTCTCCTCGGGTGCGATGCCGACGATAGTCCCCATCGCGGTAGCAAGCAAACGCTTGGTGAAAACGGTTCCCACCGCCCCGCCCCTCACCTGCGAACATGACGCTAACCCTTGTGCCACAACGCTTTGAAGGGGGGTCGGGAGTTTGCGCGGGTTTAACGTGTCTACTCTGGTCGATGGTCAAGACAGGAGATAGCGTCGTAGCGTCGATCTCCACGCACTTAGTTATAGGGGGTGGTGGCATGCCAGATCGCACGGTGAGGACGACCGCCCAGATGACAGCCCATCGAGCGGCTGTGGAGCAGATCAGGGAGTCCTACACCGCCCTCCCGGACGGAGCCTCTCCGAGGCTGGCGAAGCCGACCACGAACCTGTTCCGGTTCCGTGAGCCGGGCAAGACGGCCAAGCTCACCGCGCGCGACCTGGACAAGGTGATCCAGGTGGACCCGGAGAGCAGGACCGCCGAGGTCCAGGGCATGACGACCTACGAGCGCCTGGTGGACGCCACGCTCCCGGCCGGCCTCATGCCGTACGTCGTCCCGCAGCTCAAGACGATCACCCTGGGCGGCGCGGTCACCGGGCTCGGCATCGAGTCCTCCAGCTTCCGCCACGGGCTGCCGCACGAGTCGGTCGAGGAGATGGAGATCCTCACCGGTGACGGCCGCGTCGTGGTGGCGAGGGACGACAACGAGCACAGCGATCTGTTCCACGCCTTCCCCAACTCCTACGGCACCCTGGGCTACGCGCTGAGGCTGCGCATCAAGCTGCTCCCGGTCAAGCCGTACGTGCGGCTCACGCACATCCCCTTCTCCGACGCCGCCAAGTGCATGCTGGCCATGCAGGAGATCTGCGACAGCGGCCACTACGAGGGGGAGAAGGTCGACTTCGTCGACGGCACGTTCTTCGAGCCGGGCGAGATGTACATCACCGTCGGCCAGTTCGCCGACCGCGCGCCGTACGCCTCGGACTACACCGGCATGCGCATCTACTACCAGTCGATCCGCACCCGCACCCGCGACTGGCTGACCGTCCGCGACTACCTGTGGCGCTGGGACACCGACTGGTTCTGGTGCTCGCGGGCCTTCGGCGTGCAGCAGCCGCTGGTGCGCTCGCTGATGCCGCGGCGCTACCTGCGCTCGGACGTCTACCGCAAGCTGGTCGGGCTCGACCAGAGGTACGGCGTGACGGCCCGCGTGGACCGGTGGCGCGGCAACCCGGTACAGGAGTCGGTCATCCAGGACGTGGAGGTCCCGGTCGAGCGAGGCGCCGATTTCCTGGAGTTCTTCCACGGCAAGGTGGGCATGACGCCCGTGTGGATGTGCCCGCTGAAGGCCACCGGCGAGTGGCCGCTGTACCCGCTGGAGCCGGGAAAGCTCTATGTGAACTTCGGGTTCTGGGGCATGGTCGCCCTCCCGCGCGGACAGGCCGACGGTTACCACAACCGGCTGATCGAGAACTCCGTGCACGACCTGGGCGGCCACAAGTCCCTGTACTCGACATCGTTCTACCCCCGTGAGGAGTTCTGGCGTCTCTACAACGGCGACGCCTACTGGCCGGTCAAACGTGCCTACGACCCGGGCGCCCGGCTGCTCGACCTCTATGAGAAATGCGTACGGGGGCGTTGAGGAGGTTGGTCGCATGACACTCGCCCAGATCTTCGAGAAGATCGTCGGGCCAGACGCGAACATCGAGTTCGCGGCGTACGACGGCAGCAAGGCCGGGCCGTCGGGCGCTTCCGTCCGCATCGAGGTCAAGTCGCCCATAGCGGTGGCCTACCTGGCGCAGTCGCCAGGGGAGATGGGGCTCGCCAGGGCCTACATCGCCGGTCACATCGACGTGCACGGCGACATGTACACCCTGCTGTCGGAGATGGCGCAGATCACGCTCAACGACATGCCGGTGAAGGAGAAGATCTCCGTCGCGCGGTCGCTGGGCGTCAAGCCGCTGCTCATGCGGGTGCCGCCGCCCCCGCAGGAGGTCCGCCGCAGCGCCATGGCGAGGCTCGGCAGCCGCCACGCCAAGCAGCGGGACGCCGAGGCGATCCACCACCACTACGACGTCTCCAACCGGTTCTACGAGTGGGTGCTCGGCCCCTCCATGGCCTACACCTGCGCGACCTTCCCCGAGGAGGGCTCCTCGCTGGAGGAGGCGCAGTTCGCCAAGTTCGACCTGGTCGCCAAGAAGCTCGCCCTCAAGCCGGGCATGCGTCTGCTGGACGTCGGCTGCGGCTGGGGCGGCATGGTGATGCACGCGGCCAAGCACTACGGGGTCAAGGGCCTCGGGGTCACGCTGTCGCGCCAGCAGGCCGAGTGGGCGCAGAAGGCCATCGCCGAGGCGGGGTTGTCGGAGCTGGCCGAGGTGCGCCACCTGGACTACCGCGACGTCGCCGAGACCGGCTTCGACGCGGTCAGCTCCATCGGCCTCACCGAGCACATCGGCAAGGACCAGCTTCCCGGCTACTTCGGCTTCCTGTACGGCAAGCTCAAGCCCGGCGGCCGGCTGCTCAACCACTGCATCACCCGGCCGACCGGCAAGGAGAGGACGATCAACAAGGGCGGTTTCATCAACCGCTACGTCTTCCCCGACGGGGAGCTCGAGTCGGTGGGTCATCTCGTCCGCGAGATGGAGGACACCGGCTTCGAGATCCGGCACGAGGAGAACCTCCGCGAGCACTACGCCAAGACCCTCGAGAAGTGGTGCGCCAACCTCGACGCCCACTGGGACGAGGCGGTCGAGGAGGTCGGCTCCGGCACGGCGCGGGTGTGGCGGCTCTACATGGCCGGCTGCATCGTCGGCTTCGAGCGCAACAAGGTGCAGCTCCACCAGGTGCTCGGCGTGAAGCTCGGCGACCGGGGCGAGTCGGGCGTCCCGCTGCGGCCCGCGCTCGACTGGCCCTGATCGGCGCCCGGCGCGATCACGTGACGACGGCCCGTCCGGCCTCCCCTGAGGAGCCCGGGCGGGCCGCCGCCTTCTCCCGGCACGTGCCCGGCCGCGTACGTGCCACGGCCTCGTGTGCCACGGCGCCGTACGTGCCACGGCCCCGTGTGCCACGGCGCCGTACGTGCCACGGTTCCGCACGTGGCCGGACGGTTCAGAGGGATGCGCGGCCGCTCAGCGCCGGGCGTGGTGTTCGGCGGCGACCAGGCCGGCGGCGAGCTGGACCGCGACCAGCTTGCGGATGGCGATCGGCCGTCCGCCCGATTCGGCGTCGGCCTCGGCGTACCAGGCGTCGAACAGCTCGCCCAGCCGCTCCCGCTGCGCCCGGATGGCGGGGGTGAGGTTGCCAGCGGCGGCCTCGGCGTGCAGCATGCGGCGGAAGGTCCCGCAGGAGCGTAATCGGCGCATGTGCAGGGTCTGCCGGTTGCCGAACTGCTCGGCGACGGTCGCCGGGCGCTCGACGCCTGGCAGGCCCTCCCACACGTCGGCGAACCTGCGGTAGGTGTCGAGCATGTCCTCGACGGAGCGGCGGAAGGGCGAGTGGACGGTGAGGTCGGCCCGCACCGCCGCCATGATCGCGCTGAGGACGTCGATGGCCTCGCGTTGCGCGGCGAGCCCGGCCTTGATGACCTCGCCGTAGGAGGTGGCCGTGGGGCTGGGGTCGCAGACGCGCTCGTCGGCCCAGTACGGCAACTCGGTGATCAGGTGCAGCGCGCCGAACCTCGCGGCGTAGTCGGCGCTGCCGCCGCCGGAGCCGAAGATCCTGGCCTGGCCCGGCCCGCCGGGGGTGGGGTAGACGGCCGGGGCGATGGCGACCGAGCCGGGCAGCTCGGGCTGGCCGTGGTGCAGCGGGATGCCCTCCAGGGCGGGCAGTTCGGTGAGCCGGGCGGCGAGGGCCGGGTCGTGGTGGTTGAGGTAGAAGAAGGCGCCGCTGTACTCGCCGTTGTGCAGGGAGTAGACGAAGGCCGGCCGCACCTGGTCCATGAGCCGCATCAGCGACTCGGTCTCGGGGAGGGCGCGGTCGAACGCGTAGCCCTCGCCGGAGATCGGGAAGGTCCACTCCACCTGGTCGCGCCAGGCGGGCCGGTAGAAGTGCCGGGCGTAGTGGCGCCGGTCGCCGGGGCGGGCGTACCAGCCCTCGTTGAGGCGGGCGCCGTCGGGGTCGACGCACGGGATCAGGTGCCAGCGGTAGCCGAGCCCCTCGCGCAGTGCGGCGTCCTGGCAGAGCAGACGGGTCAGGTGGCTGACGGTGAGCGAGCCGATCGGCTCGTTGGGGTGCGGGCCGCCGATGATGAGCGCGTCGCGGTCCCCGTCGCCGACGGTGAGCGCCCGCAGCGGCTCGCCCAGGCGTGAGGCGCCGATGCGGCGCACCTGTACCAGGCCTGGGTAGCGGGCGGCCAGTTCGTCCAGCTCGGCGCCCATCTCGTCCACGCTGGGAAACCTGTCCAGTTCGGGGACCCGCCGCATGTGATCGCGGACGTCCATGGCATCGCCTCCAGTTCAGGGGAGATCCTTCGACCCGCCTCCTTGTTGTTTTGCCCGAATTTGGGGAGGTCGCGTGCCTGGAGTCCCTGCTCTGCGGCAGCCGGAATCCGTGCCGCCGATGCCCGTGACGCCGGCGGCCGGGGGCCGTCAGCGCAGCTCGCGCTTGAGGATCTTGCCGCTGGCCGTCATCGGGAACGAATCGCGGAACTCCACCAGCCGCGGGTACTTGTAGGCCGCCATGTTCTCCTTGCACCAGGCGAGCAGTTCGTCCTCGGTGACGGTCGCCCCCGGTCTGCGGATCACGTAAGCCTTGATCTCCTCGCCGTGGGAGCCGTGCGGGACGCCGACGACGGCGGCCAGGGAGACCGCCTCGTGGGTCATCAGCACCTCTTCCAGCTCGCGCGGATAGACGTTGAACCCGCCGCGGATGATCATGTCCTTGACGCGGTCGATGATGAAGTAGTAGCCGTCGGCGTCGCGGGTGGCGATGTCCCCGGTGCGGAACCAGCCGTCCTTCGTCACCTCGGCGGTGGCCTCCGGCCGGCCGAGATAGCCCTTCATGACGTTGTGCCCGCGGATCGCGATCTCGCCCGGCCCCTCGCCTTCGACGGTGTTCCACGTCGGGTCGATCAGCTTCATCTCCACACCCCAGACCGGGGTGCCGATCGACCCGGGCTTGGCGGGCCGGCCGCGCTGGTTGAAGCTCGCCACCGGAGAGGTCTCCGACAGCCCGTAGCCTTCCATCACCGGCAGGCCGAAGGTCTTCTCGAAGTCCTTGAGCACCTCCACGGGGAGCGACGCGCCGCCCGAGGCCGCCGTACGCAGGGTGGAGGGCACTTCGGCGCCGTCCGCGTGCACCGAGGTGAGCATCGCCCAGTACATGGTAGGCACGCCCGCGAACATGGTCACGCGCTCCTCGCGCATCAGCGCCAGCGCCGCGGCCGGCTCGAAGCGCGGCACCATCACCAGGGCGGCCCGGCGGCGGAAGCCGGCGTTCATGATGACGGTCTGGCCGAAGGAGTGGAACAGCGGCAGGGCGGCCAGGAAGACGTCGTCGCCGGTCAGCTCGAACATCTCGTCGGAGATCACGGCGTTCAGCAGCATGTTCTGGTGGCTGAGCTCGGCGCCCTTGGGCTGCCCTGTGGTGCCGCTGGTGTAGAGGATCACGGCGGTGTCCTCCGGAGCGGTGGCCACGGTCTCGAACCGGTCGGGGAGCCCGCTCAGCGCCGTCCAGAGGGTCGGGACGCCCTCGATGCCCGATTCGGTGCCGAGTGGGGTGGCGGGCAGGATGAAGAACCCGTCCGGGTCGGGCCCGCCCTCGGCGACCGCCTCGCGGAACCCCTCGTGGCCGCGCCGGCCGAGCGGCAGCTCGGGGGTGCCCTCGAAGCAGAACAGCGCCTTGGCCCGCGAGTCGCGCAGGTGGTAGGCGATCTCGCGGGCCTGGAGCAGCACGTTGAGCGGGACGACGGTCGCGCCGGCCTTGAGGATGCCGAAGTAGACGATCGGGAAGTAGGGCAGGTTCGGGCAGGCGAGCGCGACCTTGTCGCCCCTGCCGATGCCCCGCGAGGCGAGCAGGCCCGCCACCTGGTCTGCCAGGGAGTTCACCAGGGCATAGGACATGCGCAGGTCTCCGAACACCACGGCCGTGCGGTCGGGACGCTCCCGTGCGCTGTCCTCCAGGACGACGGAAAGGTTGAGCATGGCGATCTCCTCGTGCTGCCGGCGCCCCGGCGCGAACGGCGCGGTGGCGCTCGCAGGGGGTCGGCGTCATCTTGCCAGCCGATAGCTACTATCCGGTAACGAGCGTGGACGCGGGGCGGCGCGCGGGCGTAAGTACGGTGGGAGCCGATCACGTCCCCCCGGAGGCCCCCATGCAGTACGACTACGTCATCGTCGGAGCGGGCTCGGCCGGCTGCGTCCTGGCCAACCGGCTCTCGGCGGACCCCTCGGTGCGGGTGGCGCTGCTGGAGGCCGGCGGGGCCGACCGCAAGTTCGAGATCCGCGTGCCCGCCGCCTTCTCCAAGCTGTTCAAGACCCCCTACGACTGGGACTTCACCACCGCCGAGCAGAAGGAGATGGGCGGGCGCAGGCTGTACTGGCCCCGCGGCAGGACCTTGGGCGGCTCCTCGTCGATGAACGCCCAGATGTGGGTGCGCGGTCACCGGGCCGACTACGACGGCTGGAACCTGCCCGGCTGGTCCTACGAGGAGGTCCTGCCGTACTTCCGGCGCTCGGAGCGGCGGGTCGGCTCCAATCACGGCGCGGTGTACGGGACCGACGGCCCGACCTACATCTCCGAGCTGCGCGCCCCCAACGTGACCACCCAGGCGTTCCTGCGCGCCTGCGAGGAGATGGGGCTCACCCGCCTGGAGGAGCTCAACGGTCCCTCCAACGAGGGCTTCTCCCCGACGCCGGTCACCCAGGACCGGGGGCGCCGCTGGAGCGCCGCCGACGCCTACCTGCGGCCCGCGATGGGCCGCCCGAACCTGACCGTGCTCACCGCCGCGCAGGCCGAGCGCCTCCTGCTGGACGAGGACGGCCGGGCGACGGGCGTGGAGTACGGCGGGGGCCGCCGGGTGAGCGCGGGCAAGGAGGTGATCGTGTCGGCCGGGGCGATCGGCTCGCCGCACCTGCTCATGCTCTCGGGCATCGGCGACCCCGACGCGCTGCGGGCCGCCGGGGTCGAGCCGCGGCACGAGCTGCCCGGAGTCGGCCGCAACCTGATGGACCACCTCGCCTCGGCGGTCATGCTGGAGTGCCCCCGGCCGGTCACCCTGGCCGGCGCCCAGTCGCTCGGCAACCTCGCCCGCTACCTGCTGCGCCGCGACGGCCTGCTGACCTCCAACGTCGGAGAGGCGGTGGCCTTCGTCCGGACCTCCCCCGAGGAGCCCGCCCCGGACATCGAGCTGCTGTTCGCCCCGGCGCCGTTCGTCGACCACGGGCTCACCCCGCCGCCCGGGCACGGGATCACCATCGGCGTCATCCTGCTCCAGCCCGAGAGCCGCGGGCGGATCACCCTGGACGGCCGGGACGTGGTGATCGACCCGCGCTACCTGACCGCGCAGGCCGACGTGCGCCGGATGGTGGCCGGGCTGAGAAGGGCGCAGGAGGCGTTCGCCACGACGGCGCTCGCGCCGTACGCGGGCGCGCCGATGAAGCCCTACGAGGGCGCGCGGACCGACGAGGAGCTCGCCCGGTACGTCCGCGAGCGCTCCGAGACGCTGTACCACCCGGCGGGCACCTGCAAGATGGGCATCGAGGACGACGCGGTGGTGGACCCCTCGCTGCGCGTCATCGGCGTGCCGGGACTGCGCGTGGTGGACGCCTCGGTCATGCCGATGCTGAACCGCGGCCACACCCACGCCCCGACCATCATGATCGCCGAGCGGGCGGCCGACCTGATCCGCGGGGCGTGAGATGACCGCGGACCTGACCGGCGTCGACCTGTCGGAGATCCCGTTCTGGGGGTTGCCGCCGCGCCGTCGGCAGGAGGCGTTCCGGCGGCTGCGGGAGCTGGAGCGGCCGGTGTTCGTCCGGGAGAACAAGATCCCGTTCATCGGGCACGGGCCCGGCTACTACGCGCTGGTGCGGCACGCGGACGTCACCGAGGCCAGCCGTGCGGCGGGGGTGTTCAGCAGCGAGCCGACGGCCAACAGCATCCCGGACATGCCGAGGTGGCTGGCCGTCTACTTCGGCTCGATGATCAATATGGACGATCCGGCGCACGCGCGGCTGCGGCGCATCGTCTCCCGGGCCTTCACTCCGAAGATCCTGCGGAAGATGGAGGTGGACCTCGCCCGGGCGGCCCGCGAGATCGTCGACCGGGCCGTCGCCGAGGGGCCGGGCGACTTCGTGCTGCAGATCGCCGCGCGCCTGCCCGTGCAGGTGATCTGCGACATGATGGGCATTCCCGCGAAATATCACGAAATGGTGTTCCGGAACACGAACATCATCCTGGGCAACGCCGACGCCGAGTACAGCGGCATCCGTCCCGACATCAACCGGTGGAACGTCGCCCGGGGCCTGGCCAAGCTGCTGCGCGCCGGGCACGAGCTCAGCGCGCTGGCCCGCCGGCTCGGACGCGAGCGCCGGGGCGTGCCCGTCGAGGACCTCACCGGCATGCTGGTCAACGGCGAGGAGCACCTGACCTCCCAGGAGCTCGGGTCGTTCTTCATCCTGCTGGTCGTGGCCGGCAGCGAGACCACGCGCAACGCCATCTCCCACGGCCTGAAGCTGTTCACCGACAATCCCGGCCAGCGCGAGCTGCTGCTGGGCGACTTCGACGCCCGCGTCGCGGGCGCGGTCGAGGAGGTCGTGCGGCACGCCACCCCGGTGATCCAGTTCCGCCGCACGCTGACCCGCGACCACGAGATGAACGGGCAGCACTACACCAAGGGCGACAAGGTGCTGCTGTTCTACAACTCGGCCAACCGGGACGAGGCGGTGTTCGACGACCCCGACGTCTTCGACATCACCCGCGACCCCAACCCCCACCTCGGCTTCGGCGGCCCGGGCCCGCACTACTGCCTGGGCGCCCACTTGGCCCGGCGGGAGATCACGGTGATGTTCCGCGAGCTGTTCACCCGCCTGCCCGGCATCCGGGCCACCGGCGAGCCGGACTACCTGCTGTCCAACTTCATCAACGGCATCAAGCACATGTCCTACCGGACCCGCTGAGCCGTCCGCGGCCGCCGGGGAGATCGCGCGGTTTGACGTAAGTGAGCACTTCTCTCAATCATGGAAGCATGAGCGTGGAAACACCCCCCGGCCGCCGACCGATCACCTCCTACGACCAGATCGACCTGTCCGACTGGGACTTCTGGGCACGGCCGATGGCCGAGCGCGAGCAGGCCTTCGAGCTGCTGCGCGGCCGTGAGACCCCGGTCTTCTTCGCCGAGCCGGAGCTGTCGTTCGCGCCCCGGGGCGAGGGGTACCACGCGATCGTCCGGCACGCTGACGTCCTGGCGATCAGCCGCAACCCGGAGGTGTTCAGCTCGGGCGAGGGCGGCGCCACCAACATCGCCGACATGCCCGCCGAGTTCGCCGAGTACTTCGGCTCGATGATCAACATGGACGACCCGCGGCACGCCCGGCTGCGGCGCATCGTCTCGCGGGCCTTCACGCCGAAGATGATCCAGAAGTTCGAGGAGGACGTGCGGACCGCGGCCGCCCGCATCGTGGACGAGCTGCTGGAGAAGGGGCCCGGCTGCGACTTCGTCACCGAGGTGGCCGCCCGCCTGCCCCTGAAGATCATCTGCGACATGATGGGCATCCCCGAGAAGGACTACGGGTACGTCTTCGACCGGTCGAACGTCATCCTCGGCGCCTCCGACCCCGAGTACGTGCCCTCCGGCGACCAGGACGAGATCGTCAGCGCCCTGCTCACCGCGGGGATGGAGCTCCAGCAGCTCGTGCAGGACCTCGCCGCCTTCCGCGCCGAGAACCCCACGGGCGATCTCACCTCCTCGCTGGTCAACGCCAACGTCGACGGCGAGCGGCTCACCATGCAGGAGCTCGGGTCGTTCTTCATCCTGCTCGTCGTGGCCGGCAACGAGACCACCAGGAACGCCATCTCGCAGGGCCTGCTGCTGCTCACCCGCAACCCCGCCGAGAAGGCGCGCTGGCTGACCGATATCGAGGGCCACGCGCCCAAGGCGGTGGAGGAGATCGTCCGGCTGGCCTCGCCGGTGAACTACATGCGGCGCAAGGTGACCCGTGACATCGAGCTGAACGGCACGACTTACCACAAGGGCGAGAAGACGGTGCTGTACTACTGGTCGGCCAACCGGGACGCCGCCGTGTTCGCCGACCCCTACCGGTTCGACATCACCCGCGACCCGAACCCGCACGTCGGCTTCGGCGGCCCCGGCCCGCACTTCTGCCTGGGCGCCCACCTGGCCCGCCGCGAGATCACTCTGATGTTCCGCGAGCTGCTCCACCGCGTGCCGCGCATCGAGGCGGGCCGGCCGCAGCGGCTGTTCTCCAGCTTCATCAACGGCGTCAAGCACCTGCCCTGCGACTTTTGACCGCCCGGCCGCGCCGCACGCGGCCGCTCCTAGGGAAGGCGGCCGTCCGGAGAGCTCGCCAAAGACGCCGCGAAGGCGTGAAACACCGCACCATTACTCAGGACGGGGCAAGAGCCAACTATCTATGATTTTTTCGTGATCCTTGGGCTCCTGCTGCTTCTGGGCATTCCAACGGCGCTCGCCTGCGGCTCCATCGTGCTCGCGGCGCAGTCGGCTCCACCCGGCCGGCACACCCGCGTAGACCGGAGCTACCTGCTCTGGGGAGCGGCCCTGTCGGCGGCCGGTGGCACGGTGATGGCCCTGGGGGCGTGGTCCACGCACGAGGACACGATCTATGACGACTTCGGGTTGGCCATGTTCGCCGCGGCGGTCATCATGGGCGGTGCATTGTTCGTCCTCGGTCTGGGACCGTTCATCTCGTGGCTGCTCGGTATCCTCGGGCGCTGGTCGGCGCGGCTGCCCGCGCCGATTCGGCCGGCGGCCCACGACCTGGCCGGTCATCGCGCCAGAACCGGTCCGGCGGTCGCCGTGATCATCATCGCGACGGCCTTCGCGACTACATTCATGATCGCCGCGGCCGCCGAGAACGCCCAGGGCCGGGCGTGGTACGAGCCGAGTGGCCGGCCGGGCGCCCTCCTGGTGCCGCTGCGCGCGGACCAAGATCCGGCGAACGTGCGAACGGCCGTCCAGCAGGAGTTGCCCGGAGTGCCGATCACGCAGGTCGATCGCCCGCTGGAGCGCGGCGACCTCCGTGGTGACAGCGGCACCGTCGAGCCGATCGTCGATGTGGCGCAGGGCCGGACCGGCCATCCCGACACCTTCATCGGTGACCTGGACACCCTCATCGGTGACCAGGCACTGCTCCGCTATCTGACGGGAGACCCCTCGACACCCTACGACGCGAATTCGGCCGTACTCGTCACCGCGCACGAGGTGGCTGTCGACCGGCTGTCGGTCAGGTTCACCTCCTTCGGCACCGACACCTCGAAGGACATGACCATTCCGGCGATCGTCGTCAGAGCCCCCGACCCGCGGGTGGAGAACGTCTTCCTGCCGGCGGAAGCCGTTCGAGCCCTCGGCTATGACCTGGAGCCGGACGAACTGATCATCGACCCCACACACCACCGGGTCTCGCCGGTGGAACAGGAGCGGCTCGACCGTCGGCTGAGCGGCGCCGAGCCCACCCATCTCGAGCGGGGATTCCAGCCATCGAACGCCTGGCGGGTCTTCGCCTTGGCGGGGATCCTCGCCGCCCTCGGGGGCGCGCTCGCCACGACCGCCACCGGCCCCCGGGCGAGACGCGTGCGGCTGCGCATCAGCGCCGGCTCCCGGACGACCCTGAGGCTGCTCATCGCGAGCCACGCGGCGCTCGGCGCGGCCTTCGGCGCGGTGCTGGGCGCCGCCGCCGGGTGCGTCATCGGCCTGCTCCTGGCGTGGCCGATGACGGGCGACTCCGACTGGGAGGCGGAGCCACGGGTGGGCTTCGACACGCCATGGCTCATGATCGCCGCGTTGGTGGCCGGGTTGCCCCTCCTCGCCGCGGCCGTCGCCGGTCTCTTCCGACCTGGCACACCCCCATCTGCCGCACCCGCGCGTCCGGGCGACTCACCCGGGGAACCGTCGTCGGTGTGACGCCCGGCTTCGCCGTCAGGAGGCCGGCCTGATCGAGGAGAACACGGTGTTGACGTCGGGCAGCAGTGCCTTCTTGCCGTCCGGCACCGCCATGTAGACGATCACCGGCAGATCGGTCCCCGTGCTCACCGCGGCGACGACCAGCGTCGTCTTGGCGTCGCCCGCCATGACCTGGTAGGCGGCCAGGCGCGCGGGGTGCCCGCCGGCGGCGACCTTCTGCTCGGCGGTCTTGACGATCTTGTTGCCCGCCGGGAAGAACTTGTTGCGCGCGGCGAAGGCCACCGAACTGATCACCGGGGCCAGGTCGTCCGGCTTGGCCGCGTCGTACTTCGAGGCCAGGGCCGCGGGAAGCCGCCCCGTCATGACGTGCGCGAACTGCGGCTTGCCCGCCGGGTCCGTGCCCGCGGCGACGTACTGGCGCGTGGTATAGCCGTAGGTCTCCTGGACGTGCTGGGAGCGAAGATCCAGCCGCCACGGCCCGCCGAGGCGCACGACGCTGAGGCCGGCGGCCTTGTCGGTGAGGATGCCCGCGCGGGGCGAGGCCTGGCCGCGGTACCTGGGCAGCCGGCCGATCGACTGCGGCTTGGTGGTGCCGGTGCCCCCCTTGCCGGAGGTGGAGGCCTTGGCCGTGCTCTTGGGGGAGGGATCGCCGGAGGCGGTGGAGCCGTTCCCGCCCGAGCCGCTCAGCGGGCCCACCAGGAACGCCCACAGCAGGGCCGCCACCAGGGCGACCAGGACCGAGGCGACCAGCGCCGGCAGCCATACGCGCCTGCCGTTGCCGGCCTCGTCGTCGCCCTCCTCGCCCATCGCGTCGTAGTTCTCGCCGAAGACGGTGTTCCACAGCTCCTGCTGGCGCTCTGGGGGAGGGGTCTTGGGCCCGCTGATCTGCCCGGCGGTGACGAACGGCTTGTAGGGGTCGGCGGGGTCGTCCGGGGCGGCGTGACGACGTCCCGGCGGGGCCTCGGGCGCGGCCGGGCCGGGCACCCGCATGGTGGTCTCGGTGCCGGCCGGGACGTACGCGCCCGTCGGCGCCTGGAGCGGGCCGGTCACGGGCGGGGCCTGGCGGCCGGGCGCCTGCTGGGGACCGGACGGCGAGGGGGCGTACCCCTGCGGGCCGGTGGGCGAAGGCGTGTACCGCTGGTCGCCGGCGGGGGCGTAGGCCTGCGGACCGGCGGCCGCCTGCCGCTGAGGCCCGGAAGCGGAGCCGGGGTGCGGGGTGTGCGGCTGCTGCGGGCCGGTCGAGGGGCCGTGCGGCAGGGGCCCGGTCGGCTGCGGGGTGTACTGCGGCCCGGTGGGCTGGGGGGTGTACTGCGGCCCGGTCGGCTGGGGGGTGTACTGCGGCCCGGTCGGCTGGGGGGTGTACTGCGGCCCGGTCGGCTGGGAAGTGTACTGCTGCGGCGCGCCGGGCTGCGGGGTGTACTGCTGCGGCCCCGTGGGCTGAGAGGTGTACTGCGGTCCGGTGGACTGGGGGTTGTACTGCTGGGGCCCGGTGGGCTGGGGGGAGAACGGCGGGTCGGCGAGCGGCGGCGGAGGCGGGAAGGCCGTCTGCGTGGCGGTGTCGCGAGGGGCGGGGGCGCCGTACTGATGCCCCTCTCCGGGCGAGAGGGGGTCGGCGGCGCGGCCGCCGTAGGGCGCCGGGTCGAACACCGAGGGCGATGGGGGAGGGGGAGGAGGCGGCATCTCCGGCCACGCTGGGGGTCGCGTGGACCGGCTGGACTGCTCAGGAGCCATTGCTGGCGAACCTCCCGACATCATGCCCGGATTGGGGGTGCTCGGCATGATCTCATGCGGAGCGGGGGTCTCCGCAGGAGAATCCGAGAAAGCTCCCCTGAACTGCAGGCCTGTCGGGTCGGTCGGAGGGTCCTGCATCGGCAGGCTCTCTTCCGCGACATTGGGGCCACGTGCCGGTTCATACGAGTTCGCCACGCGAAAAGGGTAAACTAAAGGGACATATGAGGTCACAACGGATCTATCACCTTTGGTCCGCCGCCTGCCCGTTTTCCCGGGGTTATCAGGGGTGCCGCCGGAAGGCCATGAAGACCGATTGCCCGCTGCGCTACCCTTGAGCTATGCGTGGCAGGACCCTGCTTCTTAGCGGGCCGCGCCGACCGAGCTGAGACACCGGTCGACGCGGCTGCCCCTCGTGCCCACGAGGGGTTTCTTTTTGGTCCAGCCATCCGCGCTGAGTCGATCCGAGGGACATGGCCGTGAGTGACGAGCAGTACGATCCGCAGGCGCTGCAGGAGAAGTGGCAGGCCCGGTGGGAGGAACTGGACGCCTTCCGCGCGAACGAGGACGCCGACGACGTGCGTCCGCGCAAGTACCTGCTCGACATGTTCCCCTACCCCTCCGGCGACCTCCACATGGGGCACGGCGAGGTCTTCGCCATCGCCGACGTCGTCGCGCGCTACTGGCTCCAGCGCGGCGACAACGTGCTGCACCCCATCGGTTGGGACTCCTTCGGCCTGCCGGCCGAGAACGCCGCGATCAAGCGCAACGCCCACCCCGCCGAGTGGACCTACGCCAACATCGAGACCCAGGCCACCTCGTTCAAGAGGTACGGCATCTCCTTCGACTGGTCCCGGCGCCTGCACACCAGCGACCCCGAGTACTACCGCTGGAACCAGTGGCTGTTCAACCGCTTCTTCGAGCGCGGCCTGGCCTACCGCAAGGGCGGCCTGGTCAACTGGTGCCCCCAGGACCAGACGGTGCTGGCGAACGAGCAGGTCGTCGCCGGGCGCTGTGAGCGGTGCGGGGCCGACGTCGTGCGCCGCGAGCTGACCCAGTGGTACTTCAAGATCACCGAGTACGCCGACCGGCTGCTGCAGGACATGGACCAGCTGGGCGGCTGGCCCGAGCGCATCCTGACCATGCAGCGCAACTGGATCGGCCGCTCCGAGGGCGCCGACGTCCGGTTCGCCATCGAGGGCCGCGACGAGCCGGTCACGGTCTACACCACCCGTCCCGACACCCTGTACGGCGCGACGTTCTTCGTGGTCGCCGCCGACGCGCCGCTGGCCGAGGAACTGTGCGACCCCGAGCGGCTGCCGGAGCTCACGGCCTACCGCTCCCAGGTCGCCAAGCTGACCGACATCGAGCGCCTGGCCACCGACAAGGAGAAGACCGGCGTCTTCCTGGGCCGCTACGCCGTCAACCCCGTCAACGGCGAGCGCCTGCCGGTGTGGGCCGCCGACTACGTGCTGTCCGGCTACGGCCACGGCGCGATCATGGCGGTGCCCGCCCACGACCAGCGCGACCTGGACTTCGCGCTGAAGTTCGACCTGCCCGTGCGGGTCGTCGTGCACACCGGCCTGGCCGACCCCGGGGAGACCGGCGTGGCCACCCCCGGCGAGGGCACGCTGGTCAACTCCGGGCCGCTGGACGGCCTGTCCAAGACCGAGGCCATCGCCCGCATCATCGAGGTGCTGGACGAGCGCGACGCCGGGCGCGCGGCGGTGAACTATCGCCTGCGCGACTGGCTGCTGTCGCGCCAGCGCTTCTGGGGCACGCCGATCCCGATCATCCACTGCCCCGACTGCGGCGAGGTGCCCGTCCCGGACGAGCAGCTGCCGGTCACGCTGCCCGACCTGCGCGGCGAGGCGCTGGCCCCCAAGGGGGTCTCGCCGCTGGCGAGCGCCACCGAGTGGGTCAACGTCGAGTGCCCCAAGTGCGGCGGCCCCGCCCAGCGCGACACCGACACGATGGACACCTTCGTCGACTCCTCCTGGTACTACCTGCGCTACTGCTCGCCGCACTACGAGGACGGGCCGTTCGACGTCGAGCAGGTGCGCCGCTGGGGGCCGATCGACCAGTACGTCGGCGGCTCCGAGCACGCCGTGCTGCACCTGCTGTACTCCCGGTTCTTCACCAAGGTCCTGCACGACATGGGCATGGTCGACTTCACCGAGCCGTTCGTGCGCCTGCTGAACCAGGGCGAGGTCATCAACCAGGGCAAGGGCATGTCCAAGTCCCTGGGCAACGGCGTCGACCTGGGCGAGCAGATCGACAACTTCGGCGTGGACGCGGTCCGTCTGACGATGCTGTTCGCCGGTCCCCCGGAGGACGACATCGACTGGGCGGCCGTCTCGCCGGGCGCCTCGCAGAAGTTCCTGGCCCGGGCGTTCCGCGTCATGGCCGAGGCCGGCGCGGCCTCCGCGCCGGGCGTGGACCCCGCCGCCGGCGACCTGGAGCTGCGCAAGGTCACCCACCGCGCCATCGACGAGGTCACCCGGCTGATCGAGTCCTACCACTTCAACGTGGCCATCGCCCGCATGATGGAACTGACCACCGCCGCGCGCCGGGCCATCGACGCGGGCCCCGGCGCGGCCGACCCCGCCGTGCGGGAGGCCGCAGAGGCGCTGGCCGTCATGCTGTCGCTGGTCACGCCGTACGTGGCCGAGGAGGGCTGGGAGCGGCTGGGCCACGGCCCGACGATCGTCCGCGGCGGCTGGCCGGTCGCCGACCCCGCCCTGCTGGTGCGCGAGTCGGTCACCTGCGTCGTGCAGGTCGCGGGCAAGGTCAGAGACCGCCTGGAGGTCGCGCCGACGATCTCCGAGGCCGATCTGCAGGAGCTGGCGCTCGCCTCGGAGAAGGTGCGGGCCTACCTCGACGGCGCGCCGCGCAAGGTGATCGTGCGGGCGCCCAAGCTCGTCAACATCGTTCCCTGACCCGCCGGGCGTGCACCGGCCGGGCCGGCATGCGAAACGCCTGAGCGCTCACCGGAAGAGGTGAGCGCTCGGGCGTGGACGGGGAATCGCGAGAGGCGGGGGCGGCGGTCAGAGCTTGCGCAGGACCGCGACGACCTTGCCCAGGACGGTCGCCTCGTCACCGGGGATGGGGTCGTAGTTGGCGTTGTGCGGCACCAGCCAGACGTGGCCGTCCTTGCGCTTGAAGGTCTTCACCGTGGCCTCGCCGTCGATCATGGCGGCGACGATGTCGCCGTTGTCGGCCACCGGCTGCTGGCGCACGACCACCCAGTCGCCGTCGGCGATGGCGACGTCGATCATCGAGTCTCCGGCGACCTGGAGCAGGAACAGCGTGCCCTCGCCGACGAGCTGCTTGGGCAGGGCGAAGACGTCCTCGACCCGCTCTTCGGCAAGGATGGGGCCACCGGCGGCGATGCGGCCGACCAGGGGGACGAACGCGGCCGTCGGGCGGGTCACGAGCTGTTCGTCCTCGCCGGGCGCGACGGGGTCGACCCACAGCGCCGGCTCGCCGGGCAGGCGGACCTCCAGTGCGCGGGGACGGTGCGGGTCACGGCGGAGATAGCCCTTGCGCTGCAGTGCGGTCAACTGGTGGGACACACTGGAGGTGCTGGTGAGCTGGACGGCCTCGCCGATCTCGCGCATGGACGGCGGATACCCGCGCTGCTGGACCGAGTCACGGATCACCTCGAGGATCTTGCGTTGCCGCGGGGTGAGACCAAGGGAGTCACGCCTGCGCACCGCCAGATCGCTGACGACCGTGCCGATCTCTTGCTGCTCGCTCACAATGTCCTCCTCGCCGGACGCCCCAAGGACGCCCTCTGACGCCAAACCGCCCGGCCGGCTCCCCATCCGTATTGCTCGTGTCGCACACAGCGACAATAACCCTGTTCAAGATCGTCATCAAACAGTTGTTCGAGAGTCGCCCATTCGGTGAACCGTCCGGTGAACGACATCGTACGGGAGTTCGATCGATATCGTGTTCGACTCACGCGATCTTATGCCGGAGGGGCGCCGAAGTCGATCAACCGTGGCGGCGGTGCCAGGGTGACCGCTGATGCCCTGGTTGCGGACGAGGGGGCGCGCCCCGCGACACGCCGGTTCCACCGCCGTTCGCCCTGATGGCGGGCCCGATCGCGGCGCACCGGCGGTTCCGACTTGCGTTCATGGTGCGTCACTCCTACGGTTGGACCACAACATCTAGTAGTTACACCGATGTGGTTCACCATAGGTTGTGTTTCCGTCGGCGCGCTGAAGGCAGGCCGCAGTGCGTGCGCGAGCTTATTCGCATGCGCGCGCGAAGGCCTCTCGCGCGTCCCGCGAATGCGCAAACATAGGGCGGCTTTTACCGGGACGCGCGTCCCGGGCTCCCGCGATTTCGGGGGCGGTGCTCCTGTGACCGGTGGGGGCCGAGAAAAGGAGGCGACATGCATTGTCCATTCTGTCGTCATCCGGACACCAGGGTCATCGACAGCCGTTCCACCGAGGACGGCGCGGCGATCCGCCGGCGGCGCACCTGCCCTGAGTGCGGGCGCCGGTTCACCACGCAGGAGACGGTGTTGCTGATGGTGGGCAAACGCAGCGGCGTGACCGAGCCCTTCTCGCGGGACAAGGTGATCGCCGGCGTCC
Organism: Sphaerisporangium sp. NPDC005288; assembly: GCF_040607475.1. Taxonomy (NCBI): domain Bacteria; kingdom Bacillati; phylum Actinomycetota; class Actinomycetes; order Streptosporangiales; family Streptosporangiaceae; genus Sphaerisporangium; species Sphaerisporangium sp. NPDC005288. The sequence goes on from NZ_JBEXGT010000004.1 coordinate 74,816, forward strand.
GCCGGGCCTGCCAGGGGCGGCCCGTCAGCGAGGACTCGCTGGCGCAGCTCGGCCAGCGCGTCGAAGAGAGCATCCGGGCCACCGGCTCCGCCGAGATCCCCGCCCACCAGGTCGGGCTGGCGATCCTCGGGCCGCTGCGCGAGCTGGACGAGGTGGCCTACCTGCGTTTCGCCTCGGTCTACCGGGGCTTCGAGACGCTCGCCGACTTCGAAGAGGAGATCCAGCAGCTCAGGTCGGCGCGAGCCGCCAGAGAAGGCTGATCGCCCACCGCGGGCCCGGCGGGGCCCGACGACCAGATGTTGCCCCGGCGCCGGGGGATGCCAGCGGCGTGACGATGTGTTTCCAAGACGAGGGCTCCTCGGAGCCCCGGAAGGGGGAGAGCATGACGGAGACGGTGAGCGGCTCAGTGGGGCGCGGGGGCAAGCGGCCCCACAAGGGCCTGAAGATCAAGCGCGTCTACACCACTCCCGGCGTGCATCCGTACGACCAGGTGCGCTGGGAGCGCCGCGACGTCGTCATGACCAACTGGCGGGACGGCTCGATCAACTTCGAGCAGCGGGGCGTCGAGTTCCCCGACTCCTGGTCGGTCAACGCGGCCAACATCGTCACCACCAAGTACTTCCGCGGCGCCGTCGGCACCCCGCAGCGCGAGACGAGCCTGCGGCAGCTCGTCGACCGCGTCGTCGGGGTCTACACCCGCACCGGCCGCGAGAACGGCTACTTCGCCTCCGACGAGGACGCCGAGATCTTCGACCACGAGCTCAAGCACGCCCTGATCCACCAGGTGTTCAGCTTCAACTCCCCTGTCTGGTTCAACGTCGGCACCGCCTCTCCGCAGCAGGTGTCGGCTTGTTTCATCCTGTCGGTCGACGACCAGATGGAGTCGATCCTGGAGTGGTACAAGGAGGAGGGGGTGATCTTCAAGGGCGGGTCCGGCTCGGGGGTCAACCTCTCCCGCATCCGCTCCAGCAAGGAGCTGCTGTCCAGCGGCGGCACGGCCAGCGGCCCGGTGTCGTTCATGCGCGGCGCCGACGCCTCGGCGGGCACCATCAAGTCCGGCGGCGCGACCCGCCGGGCGGCCAAGATGGTCGTGCTGGACGTCGACCACCCCGACATCGAGGAGTTCATCGAGACCAAGGCGCGCGAGGAGGACAAGATCCGCGCGCTGCGCGACGCCGGCTTCGACATGGACCTCGGCGGCAAGGACATCGTCTCGGTCCAGTACCAGAACGCCAACAACTCCGTCCGGGTCTCCGACGAGTTCATGCGCTCCGTCGAGGCGGGCGGCCGGTTCGGGCTGCGGGCCCGGCTGAGCGGCGAGGTCATCGAGGAGATCGACGCCAAGGGGCTGTTCCGCAAGATGGCCCAGGCCGCCTGGGAGTGCGCCGACCCGGGCGTGCAGTACGACGACACCATCAACGACTGGCACACCTGTCCCGAGACCGGCCGCATCACCGCCTCCAACCCCTGCTCGGAGTACGTCCACCTGGACAACTCCTCGTGCAACCTGGCCAGCATCAACCTGCTGAAGTTCCTGCGCGAGGACGACACCTTCGACGTCGACCGGTTCGTCAAGCTGACCGAGCTGATCATCACGGCGATGGACATCTCGATCACCTTCGCCGACTTCCCGACCGAGAAGATCGCCGAGACCACGCGGGCCTACCGCCAGCTCGGCATCGGCTACGCCAACCTCGGCGCGCTGCTGATGGCCACCGGCCACGCCTACGACTCCGAGGGCGGCCGGGCGGTCGCCGGGGCCATCACCAGCCTGATGACCGGCGCGTCCTACCGCCGCAGCGCCGAGCTGGCCGCGATCGTCGGCCCCTACGACGGCTACCAGCGCAACGCCGAGCCGCACAAGCGGGTCATGCGCAAGCACGCCGCCGCGAGCGACGCGCTGCGCGCCATGGACGTCCTCGACCGGCCGATCCTCGCCGAGGCGACCAAGCAGTGGCAGGAGTGCCTGCGCCTGGGCGAGAAGAACGGCTACCGCAACGCCCAGGCGTCGCTGCTCGCCCCGACCGGCACCATCGGCCTGATGATGGACTGCGACACCACCGGCATCGAGCCGGACCTGGCGCTGGTGAAGTTCAAGAAGCTCGTCGGCGGCGGCTCGATGCAGATCGTCAACCAGACCATCCCGCGCGCGCTCAAGCAGCTCGGCTACCAGCCCGAGCAGGCCGAGGCCATCGTCGAGTACATCGCCGAGCACGGCCACGTCATGGACGCCCCCGGGCTCAAGCCCGAGCACTACGAGGTGTTCGACTGCGCCATGGGCGAGCGGGCCATCGCCCCCATGGGGCACGTCCGCATGATGGCGGCCACCCAGCCGTTCCTGTCGGGCGCGATCTCCAAGACCGTCAACCTGCCCGAGTCGGCCACGGTCGAGGACATCGAGCAGGTCTACCTGGAGGGCTGGAGGCTCGGCCTGAAGGCCCTGGCGGTCTACCGGGACAACTGCAAGGTCGGCCAGCCGCTGTCGATCGCCAAGAAGGCCGACGAGAAGGTCACCGAGAAGGCCGCCGAGCCGGTCGTGCAGATCATCGAGGTGCCCAAGCCCAAGCGCCGCCGTCTGCCCAACCAGCGGCCGAGCAGCACCACCCGCTTCACGGTCGGCGGCGCCAAGGGCTACATGACCGCCTCGTCCTACCCCGACGACGGCCTCGGCGAGGTCTTCCTGAAGATGTCCAAGCAGGGCTCGACCCTCGCGGGCGTCATGGACGCCTTCTCGGTGGCGATCTCGGTGGGCCTGCAGTACGGGGTCCCGCTGGACACCTATGTCAGCAAGTTCATCAACATGCGCTTCGAGCCGGCGGGCATGACCGACGACCCGGACGTGCGCATGGCCGCCTCGGTGGTCGACTACATCTTCCGCCGCCTGGCGCTGGACCACCTGCCCTACGAGGAGCGGGCGGCCCTCGGGGTGTTCTCGGCGGCCGAGCGCGCGGCGCAGCAGCGCGGCGAGGACCCGGCCGCGGTCCAGGAGGTCATCATCGACACCGCCGCGCTCGCGCAGTCGGCGCCGATCGAGGACAGGCCGGAGGCCGCCGGGCCGGTGGCCGAGGCGGCGCAGGCGCCCGTGGCTCCGGCGAGCCGGGCCAACGGCACGGCGGCGCTCGAAAGCCACCAGGGCCGCACGGCGGACGCGCCGCTGTGCCTCACCTGCGGCACCAACATGCGCCCGGCCGGAAGCTGCTACGTCTGCGAGGGCTGCGGCAGCACCAGCGGCTGCAGCTGACCGGGTCGTGACGCCGGTGGGCGGCCGTAGAGCCGCCCACCGGTGTGCACCAGGGAACCCCGGCCCGTACCGGCTCCCCTCCCGGGTGTCCGGCGGGCATAAGCCGCCCCTGGTGGGTAGTCGGAAACCATGTCTCCAACGGTCGCGGTCATCGCTCATCGGAAGAAGACGCTCGGTGCGGGCCTGGACCGGCTCCGCGTGCTCATCACCGAGCAGGACGTCGGCGAGTTGCTCTGGTACGAGGTGCCCAAGAGCAAGAAGGCGCCCAAGAAGGTGCGCAAGGCCCTGAAGGAAGGGGCCGATCTGGTGTTCGTGTGGGGCGGCGACGGCATGGTGCAGCGCTGCGCCGACGTGATGGCCGGGTCGGAGGTGCCGATGGCGATCCTGCCCGCCGGGACGGGCAATCTGTTCGCCACCGAGATGGGCATCCCGATCGACCTGGAGGAGGCCGTGCGCATCGGCTTCCACGGCGAGCACCGGAAGCTGGACCTCGGCGTGCTCAACGGTGAGCACTTCGCGGTCATGGCGGGCGCCGGGTTCGAGGCCAAGATCATGGCCGACTCCGACCGGGACGCCAAGGGCCGGCTCGGCCGCCTGGCCTACATCAGCGCCGCCGTGCGGCACGTCGGCGGGCCGCTGGTGCCGATGACCATCAAGATCGACGGCACGACGTGGTTCGAGGGCGACGCGAGCTGCCTGCTGCTCGGCAACGTCGGCACGATCACCGGCGGCATCGAGGCGTTCGACGACGCCCGTCCCGACGACGGATGGCTGGAGGTGGGCGTCTCCACCGCCAAGGGGCCGATCCAGTGGGCGCGGGTGCTCGGCCAGATGACCGCCGGCCGCTCCGACGAGTCGCCCTTCGTCCGCATCACCCGGGCCAGGAAGGTCACCGCCACCTTCGGCGCCCCGCTGATGTACGAGCTGGACGGCGGCGACCGTGAGGAGGTCACCGAGCTGAAGGCTTCCATCGCGCCGGACGCGCTCACGGTCCGCGTCCCCGCCGTCCGTGAACCGGTCGGCGCCGGCGCCGGAGGCGACCAGGACGCCGCCCAGGCGTGACCGACGGCGAGAGGGCCGGAGCCGTCGCGGGCCGGCCCTCTCTGTGCGCTCAGGCGGCGGGGATGTCGCGGCGGCGCAGGGCGGCGAGGCCGGCCCCGGCCAGCACCGCTGCCACGACGGCGAGCCACAGCAGCGGCGTCACGTTCATCGGGCCCCCGGGAAGCCGCGGCAGGTGGGTGAACGGCGAGACCTCCAGCAGTCGTTTGTCCACCCGCAGGGCCGGGCCGACCAGCCCGATCAGCAGGCAGATCGCCAGCGCTCCCCAGCTGACCGCCGCGAGGCGGGGCAGCAGGCCGAACAGCAGCACCGCGACCGCGCCGAGGACCCACACCGCCGGGAGCTGCACCATGGCGGCCCCCAGCACCCGGGGCAGCTCGCGGCCGACGTCGCCGGTGTTGAGCCCGTGGGTCAGCCCCATGGCCAGCCCGGCGGCGGCCAGCGCCACGGCCGGGCCGAGCAGCGAGAAGGCCAGATGGCCGGCGGCCCACCGCACCCGGCCCACGGCGGTGCCCAGCACCGGCTCTGCCCGCCCGGAGGACTCCTCCTCGCGCGCCCTGAGCGTGGCCTGGATGGCGTACCCGGCGGCGAGCAGCCCGAACAGTGCCACCAGGCCGGAGAAGTAGCTGTCGACCAGCCCGCGGACCCCGCCGATGCGGATCATGATGTCGCTCATCGCGGGGGCGTCCCGCACCAGGTCGCCGATGCCCTCGGCCAGGTAGCCGAGCACGACGCCGAGCGCGAGGAACCCCGCGGTCCAGCCGGCCAGCAGGGAGCGGTGCAGACGCCAGGCCAGGCCGAGCGGCGAGCGCAGGCCCGCCCCCGCCGAGGCGGGGCCGAGGCGCTGGGGCAGCAGGCCGGCGCCGATGTCGCGCCGCGCCGACAGCGCGACGGCCACGGCGACCAGCAGCGCGGCGACGCCGGCCGCCAAGGCCAGAGGCCACCAGGCTTCGCCTGCGTACGGGCGCACGCGGTGCGCCCAGCCGATCGGCGACAGCCAGGAGGCCCACGTGAGCGTGCCGTCGCTGGACAGGCCGCTCAGGTCGCCGGTGACACGCAGGACGAAGGTGGCGCCGAGCAGGCCGATGGCGATGCCCCGCGCGCCGCCGGCGCCGCCGGTCAGCTGCGCGGCCACGGCGGCGACCGCGGCGTAGACCCACCCGCAGGCGGCGAAGCCCAGTCCGAGCGCCCACGACCCGGTGGCGGGCAGGCCCTGGCCGACCAGGCCGCCCGCGAGGATCGCGCCGAGGACCAGGTCGGCGGCCATGGTGACGGCCAGTGCGGCGGCCAGTCCCGCGTGCCGGCCCATCACGGTCGAGCCGAGCAGCTCGCGGCGGCCGGCCTCCTCCTCGGTGCGGGTGTGCCGGATGACGGTCAGGATGCTGAACAGCCCGATCACGATGGGAATGAAGCCCGCCCGCCAGGCGACGAGCTCGCCGAGGCTCGAACCGTGCAGCGGGCCGTACAGGGCGACGAACCCGCCGTTGTGCCCGCTGGCCGCCGCGTACGCCCGCCGCCCGGCCTCCGTCGGGAACAGGCCGTCGATGGCGGCCACGTAGGAGACCGGCACCAGGCCGACGAACAGCACCCACAGCGGGGTGAGCACCCGGTCGCGGCGCAGGATGAGGCGGATCAGCCCGCCCACGCCCGTCAGCTCTCTCATCGCGACACCTTCTCCTCGGCCGCCGCCGCGCCGGACCTGTCGTAGTGCCGCAGGAACAGCTCCTCCAGCGTCGGGGGGCGGCTGACGAGGCTTCGAACCCCGGCGGCGGCCAGCTCGCGCAGGACCGGCTCGAGGGCGGCGGCCTCGACGTCGAAGCGCACCCGGCCCTCGCCGGCGCGCAGGTCGTGCACGCCGGGCAGGGCGGCCAGCCCGTCGGCCGGGGCGGTCAGCTCGGCGTCGATGGTGGTGCGGGTGAGGTGGCGCAGCTCGTCCAGCGTCCCGGTCTCGACGGCGCGGCCGTCGCGGATGATGGTGAGCCGGTCGCACAGCGCCTCGACCTCGGCCAGGATGTGGCTGGACAGCAGCACGGTGCGGTCGCCCCGGCGCTTCTCCTCGCGGATGGCGTCCCGGAACACCTCCTCCATCAGCGGGTCGAGCCCGGAGGTCGGCTCGTCGAGCAGCAGCAGCTCCACGTCGGAGGCCAGCGCGGCGACCAGGGCGACCTTCTGCCGGTTGCCCTTGGAGTAGGCGCGCCCCTTCTTGCGGGGATCTAGGTCGAAGCGCTCCAGCAGCTCGGCCCGGCGCTGCTTGTTCAGCCCGCCGCGCATGCGGCCGAGCAGGTCGATGACCTCGCCGCCGGACAGCTGGGGCCACAGCGTGACGTCCCCCGGCACGTAGGCCAGCCTGCGGTGCAACTCGGTCGCCTCGGCCCACGGGTCGCCCCCGAGCAGCAGCGCGGTGCCCGCGTCCGCGCGCATCATACCGAGCAGGACGCGGAGCGTGGTGCTCTTCCCCGCGCCGTTCGGCCCGAGGAAGCCGTGCACCTCACCGGTGCGGACGGTGAGGTCGAGGCCGTCCAGCGCCCGCGTCGGCCCTAAGGTCTTGACGAGCCCGGACGCCGAGATGGCGTCAGTCATCGTGGTGCTCCTCATCTCGGCCGGGCGCGCCTTCGCGCTCGGCTGGGGTGGCCCGGAGGGGAGTGCGGTCGAGGGCGTCGTTGTAGACGGCGGCCTCCTCCGGGCTGATCAGGGGGTGCGAATAGATGTCGACCATGGCCAGGGAGAGCAGCCGGTCGCCTTCCGGGCTGAACATGTCCACGCCCATCCCCCGGGAGACGTGCTCGTAGAGGACGGGGATCGCCAGCGCCATCGCGGTGCCGAGCGTGGCCCGGACCTTGCGGTCGACCTTGGGAGGGTCGGGCCGTCTGGCGTCGAGCTCGGCGAGCCATTCCTCCGACAGGCGGACCATCTCGTCGAACAGCGCCGCGGCGGCCCCCTCGGACAGGGCTCGGGCCATGTAGCGCTGGTAGGGCTTCAACGCGGCGCGGGAGGCGGCCACGCTGTCCATCTGGCCGCGGGAGACGTCGTCCTTGGCCAGGTCGTTGAGCCGGCGGACCATCTTGACCAGGTGGTCGTCACACGCCTCGCGCAGCCCTTGTTTGGAGCCGTAGTGGTGGCGCACCAGCCCCGGGGACACGCCCGCGTCGGCGGCGATCCCCCGGATCGTCGCCCGTTCGAGCCCGTGCTCTCCGAACTGGCGCAGCGCCGCCTCTCGGATGCGGGCCCGTGCGGTCAGGTCGTCATAATTCGGCCCGGTCGCCGTCACGCCTGCTCCTATCTCTCGGTGCAGTTTCCTATTCGCTTGTGCATGAGACTACACACGTGTATAGCCGGTCGTCCATCGCCCCCCTGGCCGGGTCAGCGCCGCGACGGCCGCCAGGCAGGCCGGGACCGCGAGGTAGGCGCCACAGGACAGCAGGACGACGACGGTGAACACCGTCGCGACCGCCGCCGTCCACCGTCCGCGGCCGCTCAGCAGGCGGGTCGCGGCGGCGCAGCCCGCGAAGGTCACCGCCGCCAGGCACGCGGAGGTGACGCGCATGAGCGTGTCCAGGTCCAGCGCGAAGGCCACGCTGATCGCCACCGACCCCGACGTCAGGACGGCGGGCAGCGCGAGGCCGCGGCCGGCCGCCGCGCCCGCCGCCAGACGCCGCGGCAGCGCGCCCTCCCGGGCCAGCGTCACGCCGAGCCGGGCCGCGCCCGCGATGTAGGTGTTGACGGCCCCGAAGGACAGCAGGACGGCCGCCGCCGCGGCCGCCGGGCCCGCGGCGGGGCCGAGGCCGTGCCCGAGCAACGCCGCGAGCGGCACGGCGGCCGTGGCCGCCCCGGCGCCCAGCACGCCCACCGTCGTCACGGCCAGGGCCAGGTACAGCGCGCCCGCGACGAGGAGCGTGAGCGCCGTGGCGCGGGGAAGGTCGCGGCGCGGGTCGGCGAAGTCGCCGGACAGGTGGCTCGCCGCCTCCCAGCCCACGAAGGCGAAGAACAGCACGCCCGCCGCGTGGCCGACCCCAGCCCAGCCGTGCGGGGCGAAGGGCGTGAAGCCGGCCGCGCGGATGTGCGGCGCGGCCACCAGCACCGCGACGACCAGCAGCAGCGCCAGCAGGCAGGTGAGGACCAGTTGCAGCCGTCCCGACACCCGTAGCCCCGCGTGGTTGGCGGCGAACGCGGCCGTCAGCAGCATGACCGCGACCGCGGGCGTGCCGCCGGAGCCGAGGCCGAGCACCTCCCCGACGTACTGCGCGCCGATGAGGGCGCCGGCCAGCACGCCGATCGGGATGGAGAAGTAGAACCACCAGCCCACGACGACGGAGGCCGCCGGGCCGAACGCGCGCGCGGCGAACGCCGCCACGCCTCCGCCGCCGGGGAAGCGCGCGCCGAGCACGGCGAAGGTGAGGGCGACGGGCACGCTGAGCGCGAGCAGGCCGGCCCACGCGAGGACCGAGGCGGGGCCGGCCGCGTCGGCCGCGAGGCGCGGCAGCGCCAGGACGCCGGGCCCGAGCACGGCGCCCACCAGCAGCGCGGTGCCCTGCCCGAGGCCCAGCCGGTGCCCGCCCGCACGGGGCGCGGCGGTACGGGGTGGCGCGGCCGGAGCCGGGGGAGAGCCGGCGGGGTTTTCGCGCGTCCCAGGGCGGGAGCCGGGGGAATCGCCGGAAGCCACCCGGGGAGGGCCGGTGAGGTCACAGGCCGGCTGGCGGAAGGCGGCGGGACCGTCGCACGTCCCACGGGGTGCCTTCGTCGGAGGTCGCATGGCGGATCCCTTCAGACGGTCGGTGAACACCGTCGAAGCTAGCCATACGGCCGTTCAGCAATCCCCTCGATCGAACGTCCGGCCGGAAGTGGTGGCAGAATACCGCCCGTGGACGAACTTGATTCGGAGATAGTCCGCCTGCTCCAGGCGGACGCTCGGCAGTCCAACCGTGAGCTGGCCCGTCAGCTCGGCGTCGCCCCCTCGACCTGCCTCGAACGGGTGCGCTCGCTCACCCGGCGCGGGGTGATCCGCGGCTACCACGCCGACATCGAGCTCGGGGCGCTCAACCGGGGCGTCCAGGCGATGGTGTCGGTGCAGGTGCGCCCGCTGAGCCGCACGGTCATCACGGCGTTCAAGGAGTCGGTCGGCAGGCTGCCCGAGGTGCTCAGCGTCTTCGTGCTCTCCGGGGGCGACGACTTCCTGCTGCACGTCACGGCCCAAGATCTGGACCACCTGCACGCGTTCCTGCTCGACCGGCTGAGCAAGCGCAAGGAGATCGTGAGCTTTCGCACCTCGATGGTCTTCCAGCGCCTGCACAACACGGTCCTGAGCAGGCTTCCCGATCCGACGGCGCTCGACTGAGCGCCCGGCGTCACGCCCGGTGGGTGCGCACCAGCGCCACGGCGAGGGCGGTGACCAGCATCAGGGCGGAGCACACGGCGATGCCGATGTCGATGCCCCCGGCCGGCCCGTGCCCGCCGACGATGGCCGCGATCATCGCCACGCCCAGCGACGACCCGACGTAGCGGGCGGTGTTGTTGGCGCCCGAGCCCATGCTCACCCGGTGCTGCGGCACGCTTTCGATCGCCAGGTGGGTGAGAGCGGCGTTGACCAGGCCGCTGCCGACGCCCGACACGGCCAGGCCGAGCACGATCTTCCACCAGGACCAGCCGGTGACCAGCCCGAGCAGCATCGGCGTGCCCACGCCCGACAAGGCAAGGCCGAGCGCGAGCCTGGCCCTGGCGTGCGGGAGGAACCTGCGGGCCTGCAGGGCGGCGACGAACGACAGGCCCGACCAGATGCTGAACAGCGCGGCGCTGCCGAGTGGCGTCATGCCCCGGGTGACCTGGAGCACGGTGGGCAGGTAGCTCATCAGCCCGATCAGCGCGAAACCGGTGACGAGCGCGCCGCCGGTGGCCACCAGGAACGGCGGCCGGCGGAACAGGCCCATGTCGAGCATCGGCTCGCGGCGGCGGGTCTCGATGACGGCGAAGGCGGCCGGCAGCACGACGGCCGCGGCGAAGGCCCACAGCACGACGGGCCTGCCCCAGCCGAGCCGTCCTTCGATGACCCCGGCGATCAGCGCGGCCAGACCGAGGCTCAGCGTGACGACACCGGGGACGTCGACCCGCCGCGGCTCGGCGGCGCGCGACTCCGGCAGCGACCGGTGGGCCACCACCGCCAGCACGGCGGCGGACAGCGCGACCGTCCAGTAGACGCCGCGCCAGCTCGCCGCCGTGGCGAGCACCCCGGACACCAGCGGGCCGAGCGCGACGCCGAGCCCGAGCATCGCCCCGTAGAGGCCGGTGGCACGGACGCGGTCGTGCCCGGCGGGGAAGGCGTGCCCGATGATGCCGAGGCTGGCGGCGAGCAGGGCCGCGCTCGCGCCTCCCTGCACCAGGCGGGCCAGGACGAACACCAGCGTGGTGGGGGCGAGCGCGGCGACGACGCCCCCGGCGGCGAGCGTGGCCGTGCCGGCGACGAAGGTCCGCCTGCGTCCGTGGTCGTCGGCGATGGCCCCGGCCACCAGCAGCAGCGCGGCAAGGCCCAGGGAGACGGCGTTGAGGATCCAGGCCGGGCCGGTGGGCCCGGCGCCGAGGGCCTGGGCGGTCTCGGGCAGCGTGACCATCGGCACGGTGTAGTTCAGCAGCGCCAGCAGGGGAGCGGCGCACGCCACGGCGAGCGTCGTACGCGGCGTCTTCCCTGACCGCGGAGGCGCGGTGACGGCAGTGAGGGACACGGCGGGGGCCTTCCCATTAGTTCAATGAATGAACCGACAGTAACACGGCTCGGTTCGTTCAATGAACTAAGATGGTGGCATGGCATTGGGCAAGAACTACGACGGGCAGAACTGCGCACTGGCCAAGGCGCTGGAACTGCTCGGCGAGCGCTGGACCCTCCTGGTCGTGCGCGACGCGCTCTACGGCGTGCGCCGCTACGGCGACTTCCTCGCCCACCTGGACATCCCCCGCGCCGTGCTGTCGCAGCGGCTGCACACGCTGGTGGAGGCGGGGGTGCTGACCAAGCAGCGCTACCAGGACTCGCCCGCGCGCGAGGAGTACGTGATCACCGCCGCGGGCCGCGAGCTGTGGCCGCCGGTCTACATGCTGGGACGATGGGGCGAGCGGCACGCCGTCACCAACGAGCCGTGGCGACTGTTCTTCCACCAGCCCTGTGACGCGCCGCTCGACCGGTACGCCGCGTGCACCGCGTGCGGCGCGCACACCGAGCCCGACCAGGTCGAAGTGCGCCCCGGCCCCGGCCTGCCGAACGACCGGGAAGACCCCGTCACCGTGGCGATGCGCATCCCCCACCGCATGCTCACCCCCCTTCCCTGACCCCGCCGGTTCCGCGGCCGGGCACACCCGAACGCCCGGGGACCGTGCTCGCCGTACCCACGCAGCACCCACGCCGTACCCACGCCGTGCCCGCGAGCACGTGGAATGCCAGGACGCCCGAACCTGCGGCGCGGCGTGGGCGCGGGTCGTGCCGCGGGCGGGACCCCCTCGTGGTCCCGCGTCCGGCCGTGGGCTCGCCGCCGTCGTTCACGGCATCCCGCTCGTTAGACTGGGCCGGTCGTCGAGGGCGGAGGACGCGGATGGGGCGGTGGGTCGAGGTCGGTGACCGGGCCTGGGCGCGGCGCCATGACGAGCTCGACCTCACCCTCGGCCTGGTGGCGGGCGACCGCGCCTGCGTGGTGGTCGACACCGGCGCCGACGAGGCGCAGGGAGCGGCCTTCGCGGCGGCCGTGCGCGAGCTGACCGGCCTGCCGTGGTCGGTCGCGCTCACCCACGCCCACTTCGACCACTGTTTCGGCACGGCGGCCTTCGGAGAGTGCGTGGTCTGGGCCCACCCTGGCTGCCGCGCCGACCTGGTCGCGACGGGCGAGAGGCAGCGCTCGGCCTGGGTGGAGCACTACCGCGAGGAAGGCGACCCCGAGGCGGCCGGACGTCTGGCCGCCGCGCGCATCGTCCTTCCCGATCGCGCGGCCGGGGCGGTGACCGAGCTCGACCTGGGCGGCCGGGTGGTGCGGCTGGCGGGTCCCGGCCCCGGGCACACCGGTCACGACCTGGTGGTCCACGTGCCCGACAGCGGCGTGGTGTTCGCCGGCGACCTGGTCGAGCAGGGCGCGCCCCCGGCGTTCGACGACGCCTTCCCGCAGGCATGGCCCTCCGCGCTCGACCGGCTGCTGGAGCTCGCGCCGCGCACGGTGGTCCCCGGGCACGGCGAGCCGGTGGACGCGGCGTTCGTCGCCCGGCAGCGGGACGAGCTCGCCGAGGTCGCCCGGCTGTGCCGGGCCGTCGCCGCGGGCGAGTTGACCCGCGCCGAGGCCCTGGCCCGCTCGCCGTACCCCGAGCCCTTCACCTCCGACGCCCTCGCCCGCCCCCTCGCTCCCTGACCCGCGCTCCGGGCGCTACTCGGCTCTCGGGCGGGTCGCGAGGCTGGAGACGATGACGACCGTCGCCGGCTCGCCGGTCGGCGCGTAGTTCCCCACCCGGCCGGTGTGCGTGCCGCGGGCCGTCACCACGACCGCGACCGACCCCTTGTCGTCCTCCACCCGCTCCTGGACGGAGAACGTGGCGTCGGGGAGCGCCTCGCGGATCATGGCGGTCAGCCGCCGCACCTCCTCCGGGCCCGTGGCGCGGATGCGCACCGGGAGATTCTTCGGCGTCGCTTGCTCTGACATCACCTTTCTCCTTTCAACGCGTGCTTTCGCGTGGGCCGGCTCTCCGAGCCGCTCTCTGGGCCGGCGGCTTGACGCAGCGCGTGCACGGCCGCCGCGCCGGTGAACAGGCGGCGCCAGTCGGGCACGACGATGTCGAGGCCGAGGATCGACTCGGTCCAGGTGACGCCTCGCCACGGTTCGACGACGGCCGGCCGGGGAACGCGCAGGATGGGCTCGGCCTGCCAGCTCCCGTCCGGAAGCTGGTGCTCGGCGAGCCACCGGACGCCGCCCGCCACGGCGCGTTCGAGGGCGTCGCGGTCGTGGTGGTCGTCCCGCAGCGCGCACAGGGCCTGCACGGCGAGCGCGGTCTGAAACGCGCCGCTGCCCTCCCGGTGGCCTCCGGACCATCCGCCGTCGGCCCGCCGGCTCCACAGCAGCCATCCGGCCGCGCGGGTCAGCGTCCTGCCGGTGCCCGGCAGCTCTCGTCCGGCGGCGCACAGCGCCTGGACCGCGCGGCATGTCGTGTACAGCCCGCCCACCCACCAGTAGGCGTCCCAGTACCCCGCGGGACGCTGGCCGCGCTGCAGGAAGGTCAGCGCCGCCTCCGCCGCCGCCTTCGCCCGGTCGCCGTCGACGCGGCTCAGCAGCAGCGCCACCATCGCGGTGACGCAGGGATGTGCCGCCGTCCACCCTGGGGCGTCGTCGGTCGGCGCGCGGAACCGGACGAGCCAGGCGTCCAGGTCGTCGACCGTGGTGAAGCCGCCATCGGGGGCCTGGGAGGCGAGCAGGTGGTCCAGCGCCGGTTCCAGCAGCGCCCGGTCGACGCCGGGGCGGTCGACCAGGAACAGCAGTGCGTTCGCGGTGGAGTCGATGTCGCAGGGCCAGTGGCCGTTGTACCCCCAGGCTCCGCCGGGCGAGCGGTTCTCGACCAGCCATCGCGCGGCCGCGTCCAGGACGGGTCCACCGACGCCGGCCCGGGCCAGGTTCCAGCCGACGTAGCCGGTCGCCCAGGACGTGCTCTGCTGGGTCAGCACCAGGAAGTCGCCCCAGTGGCCGTCCGCGTACTGCTCCCCGCTCATGTGGGCGACGGCGGCGCGGACCGCCTTCTCGCTCATGTCGGCCAGGCGCGCGGCGGTCCGGGGGCGCGGGGGACCGGTGGTGTGGCCGCGTGCCGCGGCGAGGTGACGGGCGCGCGTCTCGGCGAGGTCGGAGCGGAGCCGGAGCACCTCGCCGTGCAGGCGGGCGAGCATGGCGGCCCACGAGACCGGGGGCAGGTCGGTGACGGCGGCCATCGAACGGGCGAGGTGCTCGGTCGCGGCGTCCAGGGCGCTCTCGGCGATGCCGCCGTAGTGGAAGGCGCGGGCGGCGGCGGTCAGTCGCGCTTCGCGTTCCCCGGCTCCGGGCGCGGCCGGAAGCGCTTCGGCTTGGGGCGTGGCCGGATGCGCTTCGGCTCCGGGCGTGGCCGGGAGCGCTCTGGTTCCGGGCACGCCGGGGAGCGGGCCGAACGCGGGCGTGCCGAGCGCGTCCAGCACGCGGGCGACGACCTCCGAGCGGTGGCCGCTGAGGAAGTCCCGCTTCCACCGCACGCAGTCGCGGTAGAGCACCAGGCCGGCGTAGAGGTGCGTCTGTGACTCCTGGACCGGTGGCAGGATCTCCAGGTCGCCGCCGCAGGCGGCGAAGGCCGCTGCCGTGGCGTGCGGCAGGTGGCTCCAGGCAGGGAGCACCGCGGGTTCGGGGCCGTCCGCGAGCAGCCGCCAGTACGGGTCGCCCGGCGGGATGAGCGGCTCGAGCTGCCGCCGCGCGAGTTCGTGCAGCCAGGCGCGGGCGCTCCCGCCGCCGGACGTCTCGTCTTCGCCGCGCGCGCAGGCGTCCCGCAGCGCGGAGGCCATGCCGTGCGCCCGGGCGGCCAGGCCGATGCGGCGCGCGGCCCCCAGCGTGACCGCCGGGAAGTGCTCCCACAGCAGGAAGGGGAAGTGATCGAACAGCGCCTCGGCGCCGCGGCGCCCGAAGGCGCCGGGCCGGCCCTGCTCGCGCTGCCAGGCCGACCAGAGCGCGCCGAACCTCTCGTCGGCGCGCCGCGTCTCGACCATGAGCAACGTCATCTCGGGCCCCTCAGGCGATCGACCGGGTGCGGTGGTGCCGGAAGACGGCGTCCATGGAGGGAGGCGCGGCCGCCGCCGGTTCCCCGGAGCAGTCGGAGATCAGCCGGTAGCCGAGATACCGGCCTACGGCGGGGGGCGCCCATCCCGAACTCCGTTCGGCGGGCGTCCACAGCTCTGGCGGCTCATCGAGGCCGTCGGCCAGCAATCCGTCGAGCCAGGCGTCGTGGCGCCGGAGCCAGGCCAGTTCCGCCGCCGACACGCCGAGGTGCGCTTCGAGGCCGCGTCCGGGGAAGGCGCGCAGTGAGGCGTGGACGGCCCGGCCGACGTCGTAGAGCGCCTCGCTCAGCGAGTGGACGCCCTGGCCCTCGGCCAGGATTCCCGCCTGCTCGCGCAGGATGTCATCGTCGGTGACACGGGGCTCCCTCGCGGGGGCGAGCCAGGGATACCAGGTGCGGGTGATCGGGGCGTCGGCCGCGCGCCCGCCGCTCCAGCGCATCCGGACCCCGCCTTCGGGCGCCGGTTCGACCGCGGGCTCGCCGTCCGCTTCGGCGGGCCGTGTCCCGTCGAAGCGCATCTCGCTGATCCGCCGGTGGGCGTTCCTGATCGCCCCCGACCAGCCGTCCACCTCCAGACCGGACGCGGCGGCCTGCGCCCGCGCCAGATAGCGGAGGGCGAGCGCCCGCGTCTCCTCGGCCGCGCCCGAGCGCGCGAGCAGGTCGCCGACCTCCTCCACGCTCGGCCTGGCGCCTGACTCGACGCGGTCCCGCCAGCCGGCGGACAGGAAGGCGCGCGTCAGCGGATAGGTGTACATGCGGCGTTCGTAGTCCGCGCGCCAGTCGTCCAGGTCGTCGGCCAGTTGGAAACCGATGTAGAACAGGTCGTGCGACGCCTCCAGGGTCTCGATGACCTGCTGGTTCCCGTCGAGCGCGGCGAGCGCGGCCAGGCAGCTCCTGGCGACCGCCGACTTCCCCGAGTAGATCATCTCCAGGTCGTCCGGCGGGTAGGGGGTGACCAGGTCGCGATGGCGTGCCCCCTCGGCGAGCATGGCCCGGCTGAAGTGCTCGTAGTTGCGGTCGAAGCAGGTCCAGAAGCGGCTGCCGGCGGGGAACAGCTCGTGCAGCATGCCGAGCGCCTCCCGGTACAGCGCGGTGCTCAGCAGGAGCGTCCCGGAATCGTCCGGCGATGGGCGGTCGCACAACTGGTCCAGGCACAGCACGTGATCGAAAAGGAGGGATCCGCAGGTGCACAGCGCGCGCAGCTCCGCGAGCGAGATGTTCGGGAAGGCGCCGTAGAACAGCAGCGGGTAGGTGGAGAAGCCGCGCGTGTCGACGCCGGCCGCGATGCGACGTTCCGAGGGCGGGGCGCCGGCGGCGGGCAGGCCGTCCACGCTCAGCGCTCGCCGGAGCCGGCGCGTGATCGGCCGGCGCGCGTCGTGCACCAGGACGTTGTCACCCTGCCAGCCGACGTGCGTCTCCTGCTTGACGGGCGCCGCGCCCGGGTTCGCGGGGCGGCGACCGGTCACCACTGCGCCGTGACGATCTGCGTGACCACGGTGACGACGCCGCCCGCTTCCCCTTCCGCCTCCATGCGCGACTCGAGCTCCACGAGCCCGAGGTCCTCTATCGGCAGTTCTTCGAGCGGCAGCTCGTCGAACGGCAGCTTCTCGAAGGGCAGTTCGTCGAAGGGCGTGGTCGTCTCGGGGGTGTCCATCGCGTTTCCTCCGGTCTGGTGTTCCGCTGCGGCCCGGCTTCGCGTGATCGGCGCCTGGCTACACGGGGCTCGGGGCCTGCGCCGGGATGAGCCCCATCGCCCTGAGATGCCGTTCCTCCAGGTGGTGTCTGGTGGTGAAGCCTGTTTGCTGTGAGAGGTTGCGGATGACGAGCTGGGGCCGGCTGACGAGCTGCCGTGCGATGTCGCGGATCTCCAGGACGTCGCCGGCCCGCACGAGCGGGTCAGGCGTCCGTGGCACGCTCGCTTCCAGGAAGACGTAACCGCGCTGCCGCACGAGTTTCAGGTCGACGAACAACAGGTCGTGCGCGCCGGGCCTGGCGTCGGGCGGGCCGCCGGCGCCGCGCAACGACTCACTGAGCGCCCGCACGTCCCAGTCGAAGCGGCGGAAGACCGTGGGCTGCGGGATGAGCCCGCGCTGGAGGGCGTAACGCACCTCGAAGTACTCGACGAGGTCGGGGAGATACGGGGCCCGGTCGATCAGCTCGGGCAGCAGTTCGGCCCTGACGTAGGCGCACAGGTCGAGCACGAAACGGTACAGGAAATAGTCCTGTGCGCGTTGCTCACCGGAAAGGGTGCGGCGCTGCCACGCGGTCCATCCGGTCAGGACGCGGCGCGGGTCGGCGCCGGCGTGCCGTAAGGCGATGAACAGCAGGGGGCAGGTGTAGGTGGCGGCGGAGACCGCCTTGGCCAGCTCTCGGTCGAGGTGGGGGGTGGGGATGAAGTAGAAGTTCGCGAAGATGTCGGGGTGGCGGCGGACGAGCGTGATCTCGGCCTCGTTCAGCAGGAAGAGCGAGATGTCCGAGCTGTGCCCGTCGAACCGCAGCTCGTCCTGGTGCTGGGCGTGCAACGGGCTGCCGGTGAGCGGGGCCAGCAGGTGCATCTGCGCCGAGGTCTTGTGCGACAGCTCCAGAACGTCCAGCGCGAGCTCGAAGGAGTCCAGCGCGTCGGTCACCGTTTCGTCGGGGAACCCTGTGATGAACGACGCGGTGGGGGAGATGCCGTTGTCGACGCAGGAAGAGATGACGGGAAGGACATGGGAGACGTCCAGGCGCTTCTTGATGGAGGGCTGCAACGGCTGGGCGCCGGTCTCGACGCCGAAGAAGACCCCCACGCACCCCGCGTCCGCCATCTCCGACAGCAACGCGTCGTCCACCCTGTCGGTGCGCGCGCTGCACCCCCAGGAGTACCCCTCGCCGCCGTCGCGGAGCACCTCACAGAACCGCCGCACCCAGCGGCGGTCGACGGTGAGCATGTCGTGCACGAGATCGAACCGGGAGAACCCGTGGGCCTGGTGCAGGAACCGCATCTCCGCGACCAGCCGCTCGGGCGACTTGATGCGGTGCCGCCGGTTGAAATAGACGTTGGTGGAACAGAATGTGCAACCGTAGGGACAGCCCCGCCCCGCCTCGACCGGCGCCAGACCCACTCTGATCTGGTCGAAAGGGTAGAGGTCGTACGCGGGGTAGGGCAGCTCGTCCAGGTCCTGGAGCAGCGGCGCGCCGGGGTTGCGCGCGACCGTGCCGTCGGGCCGCCGCCACGTCACCCCGGGGACGCGGCCCAGGTCGCCGTCGCCGGACAGCTCGCCGAGCATGGCGCTGAGGGAGACGTCGGCTTCGTTGCGCACGACGGCGTCGATCGAGGTGAACTCCGTCAGCGTGGCCACGTCCACGACGCTCGCCTGGGGCCCGCCGAGGACGATCTTCGATTCCGGTAGGAGATCACGGCATTCCCCGGCCAATGCCAGCGTCTGCGGATAGGAATTGCACATCGTGGTGAATCCGACGACGTCCGGGTTCAAGCCCGCGATGAAGCCGGCGACGTCCCGGTGGAAACCGGGGCCGTCGGTCGCCGTGCCGTCGAAAAGCGCGAGCGTCTGGTCCACGACGATGGGCTCGTGCCCGGCCGCGCGCACGTGCGCCGCCAAAGTGAGCAGATTGAGGGGCACATAGGGTGAGGGCACCTTGCCGTGGTGCCAGTCGGCATTGAAACAGGTCACAAGCGCGATGCGCATGCGCACCCCCGCTGATAGTGCAGATTCCCAGAGTCTAGAGACGTCTTTTGTTTCCGTCCAGGGCCTTTTCGGCGTCGATCATGCCAATCCGTTCTGGGTGGATTGAGATGGTTTGTGGAAATGCACGGTGAAATGATATTCAGGACGGCCATGGGAAGGCGCGCAATGTTCCGCCGGCTCGCGGGTCAGGCGTGGATGATCGCGCGTTCCTTCGCGGCCGCGCGCCGCGGACGCGGCGTCGCCCGCACGGCCCGGCTGGCCCTGCACGAGGTGCTGTTCGACCTGCGGCACGGGACGGACACCTCGATGGAACCGCCCGGCCGCGCCACCGCGCACGAGGGCACCAATCCGCTGCTGTTCGCGGAGATCCTGCGGCATGCCGGGTTCGCCGCGGACGGCCGCGCCCTGGTGGATTTCGGCGCGGGAAAGGGCCGGGCGCTCATGCTCGCCGCCGAACACGGCTTCGGCACGGCGATCGGGGTCGAATCATCGCCCGAACTGTGCGCGATCGCCACCGCGAACATCGCGAGATACGGTCGCCGCCGTCCGGGCGCGTTGTCGGTGACGTGCGCCGACGCCGCGTCCTTCGAGGTGCCCGCGGAGGTCACCGTGGCGTACTTGTTCAACCCGTTCGGCGCGGACACCATGAGCGCGGTCGTCGACCGGATACGCGAATCACTCGATCGCGCCCCCCGGGAATTCCACGTCGTCTACCTGAACCCGCGCCAGGCCGGCCCGTTCCTCGGCGCCGGATTCATCGTGGACCATCGGCGGCCGGACGCGCTGTTGCTGCGCCGGCCCCGTTGAGCCGCCGCCCCGCCCGCGACCGGTACCAGCGACCGAGGAAGTCGTACAGGACCAGCTCCTGGGCTCGGGCGGCGGAGGGCAGCATCCGGTTGGCGTGCATGTGGAGGAAGCCGCCGGCGAGCGCGGTGAGCGGACGGGTGAGGCGGCCGGCCTCCGCGCACGCCGCCAGGTCGCCGGCCACGGAGGCCAGCGCGCGAGACCGTGCCGCGTAGGGCGGCGGGCCGGCGGGCGGCTCCGGCCCGAGCAGCGTCTCAAGGGCCGCGCGCTCGCGGCGGTAGCGCGCGCCGAGGCGGTGCGTGAACGCGGCGTCCACCCGGAACTCCCTGCCGAAATGGTCGCGCAGCGCCCCGGCGACGGCGAGCCGTTCGTTCAGGTCCAGGCCGAGGTCGCCGAGCAACCGGTCGAGACCGGCCAGCGTCAGCCGCCAGCGCGCGTCCGCGTCGCCCGGGACCGTCCCGACCGCGTCGAGCGCGGCGTCGCTGTCCGCGTGGAACAGCCGCTCGGCCAGGACGATCCCCTCGGGGCCGCCGTACCGCTCGACCTCGCGTTCGTAGGTGTCCAGCTGGGTGCGCCACAGAATGCCTTCGGCGTGCAGGGCCGCGCAGCCGCCGAGCAACGCGGGCAGCACCTCGCCCGTCAGGCGGGCGGGGTCGCCGTGCAGGCGCAGGCGGAGGTGCGGGTCCGGATCGGCGTACCTGACGAAGAACCAGCGGTCGGCCGCGCCGCCGGAGACCGCGTCGCGCACGACCGGGCGCACGACGCGCCGGAGCACCGCGTCCGCGCTCGCGGGCCCGGTGTACAGCTTGGCGTAGAGCCATTTGGACCCGGGAGGGAAGCTTCGCCTGACCGGCCCCACCCCGCCGAGCGGGACGCCGCGACGGGCCGGCCTCACCGCCGGGCTCGGCCTCGAGGGCGTCGCCGGGTCCCGTACGCGCAGGAACGGCACGACGAGCTCATGCGCGAACCGGCCCTCGGGCCCGGTCACCGGCACCTCGTCCGAGCCGAAGAACACCTCCTCGATCCGGACCGAGGAGCGACCGCGCAGCAGGCCGGCGGCCATCTCGGTGAACAGCGCGTTGTCCAGGTCGACCGGCAGGCGCCGGTCCCCGTCGGCGACGGCGACCCAGCGCGGCAGGCGCAGGCGCGCGCGCAGCCGCTGCACGGCGGCGAACCGCACCGCCGTGGTCGGCCCGTCCAGCTCCGCCAGTTGCCCGCCGGACAGGTTCCAGCGCGCCCGGGACAGCACCAGCCGGCCGGCGGTGACCCGCGGCAGGTACGGCGCGTCCTCCAGCGCCCCGAAGGAGAAGGACAGCCCGCTCGTCACGCCCTGCCCTCGCAGAGCGGACAAGAAGCGGTACACGCCGAGGTTGCCGGCCCCGCCGGTACGGTGTGCCGTCGCCAGCCGGGGGAGGACCTGGCGGCCGAGCGAGCGGGAGCGCAGCACCACCCGCCCGCCGGTGACGGCGACCACGAGGTCGGTGAGCGGGATCCGGCGCCCGGGCTCGGCGGAACGCCCGAGATAGACGATCTCGTGGTCCCTGAGATGGGGCCGGACCAGGACGTCGCCCACCTTGCCCGGCGGGCGATGCGCGACCTCCGCGAAGACGGCGTCGGGGCGCAGGGCCTCCTCGGCCCGCAGATGCGCCCGGACGTGGCGGCTCAGCTCCTCGTCCCGGCGGCAGAAGCGGGCCATCAGGTTCGTTCCGGACGGGCCGCCGGCGCCGGACAACAGGATCCGGTAGTGGCCCGCGGCCACGGCCTCCTCGCCGGTCGCGAGGATCGTGGCCATCACGCCGAAGGAGTCGGGCATGACGGCCGCCTCCTCGCCGGCCTCCCGCAAGGCGCGCAGTTCCTCCCCACCCAAGGCGATCTCGGTCGCTCCGGTGCGTCCCGCTTCGGACAGCCAGCGCAGCAGCAGCGCGTCCCGGCGGCCGAAACGCGCCGCGCCGACGTCCGGCGGAGGCCTGAACGCCAGGCCGTCCAGCAGCGGGGCCGGCGTCGCGCCGGGCGCTTCCGCGGCGGGGAATCCGATGCCGATCTCCTCGTCCAGGGCCTCGCAGAGCGGCACCTCTCGCCCGCCGTACCGGCGGTCGAACGCCTCGCGGAACCGGTCCAGGGGGTCGGTGCGCCGGCCCACGCCGCTGATGCGATGCAGGACGCGCACGCCGCGCTCGATCTCGGCGACCACCTCGCGCCCCAGCGTCACGGCGGCCGGCTTGGTCAGGTCCACGTGGAAGGCGACGGGGGTCACGGGCCCGATCGGCAGCGCGTCGAGCGCCTCGGAGACCTCGCGATAGCGTTCCGGCGCGGCGCCGGGCGGCGACCGGTCGAGGTCGGCGAGCATCGCACGCGCCCTGCCCAGGACCGCGCGGGCCCGCGCCGCGTGCGGTCCGGCCGCGCCGCCCAGCCCGCCGAGGATCTCGTCGATCGGCTCCGGCCCGCAGACCGCCGGGGTGAGCTCGCAGACCAGCAGTTGGGCGCCGATCAGGTCGTCCACGAAGTCGAGCGCCTCATCGGGGCCGGCCTCGGGGACGGCGGCGCGGACGGCGTCGGCCACCTCGCCGGGCAGGGCGCCCGCCGCCGCACGCGCGAGCGCGGCGTCCAGGTGGACGGAGGGCTCGACGGCCACCAGATGGTAGGACGTCCCGGTGCCGGCCGGCCGCGCCTCGGTGTACCTCAGCCGCCCGGCCACCCGGTAGAGGCTGGAATTGGGCGTGTACCTGAGGTGCCGCCGCACGGCCGGATCACGGTGCAGGGCCTCCGCCACGGCGTCGAGGTAGCGGACGTCCAGGCTGGTGTGGCGTCGATAGGTCTCCCCGCCCGGGAGGCGCAGCCGGGTCTCGTCGCCGACGACCCCGACCGAGCAGCCGGCGAAGAGCCCGAACGGGGTGGCGCGTCCCGCCATGCGGGCGACGTAGCGCAGGAGGCTGTGCCCGGCGCGGGGCGCGCCGTCCGGGGCGCCGGCCCAGTCGTCCAGCCGCCGCTCCAGCGACGGGGACGCGACCATGAGCGCTTCGCGCACGTCGGGCCGCAGGCACAGCGCGCGCAGCCTGCCGAGGACGCGGGCGCGGTCGCGGTCCAGCAGTGCCGCCTCATGCGGGTGGGCCGCCCCTTCGAGGCCCTCGCCCAGCGCGAGCAGCGCGTCGAGCGGAAGGCCGGGCGTGCGGAGCACGAAGAAGCCCGACGCCTGCCAGGCGGGTTCCCCGTGCCCGCTCCTCACTCCCCGCGCCGCCGTCTCGCCCGTGCCCACCCTCGCCGCAGCAGGAACCGCCACAGCGGCGGAGTCGCGATGCCCTGCGGGAACGGCCGTCGCCAGAAGAAGTTGACGTTCAGCGCCCAGGCCGACACCACCGTGACCTGGTGGTACCAGCCGACCGGGATGTGCAGCGACTCGCCCGGCGAAAGCGTGCACTGCCAGCCCGACGCACGGCGCGCGAGCGGGAAGCGGTCGAAGTCCGGGTCGTTGGGGTCGAACCGGCAATGTGTGACGCGTGGAATGCGATATACCCGCCGCGACTGCGAGGGCGGGAAGAGGATGAAGTGCTTGCGGCCGATCACCTGCACGTTGCAGTTGGGCGTCACGTCGCAGTGGAGCCCGGAGGAGGTGCCGAGGACGCCCAGCCACAGGTTGGTGTCCACTGGGGGAGAGCGGTACCAGCCGGGGGCCGGCGCGTCCGCGAGGAGCGTCCGCGACAACTGGCCCAGCTTCGCGTCCAGGTAGTAGGAGACGTCGAATCCGCTGCCGGCGACGGCGCGGGTGATGTCCCGGACGCCGGAGTGACCGGCGATGCCTTCCAGCTCCCGCGCCGTCTCGACCACCCAGTCCAGGTAGTCGCCGAACGGCACGCGGCCGCCCTCGGCGAGGTTCTGGAAGATGTTGCGGGGTGGCCCGTTCGTCTCGCGCACGGCCACCTCGCGGTGGCCGGCCACGGATCTCAGGTATCCCTCGTGCCAGCGGGTGAAGGCGGGCCAGCCAGGCGTGTTGTCCAGGACCACCAGGGGACGGCCGGCCAGCCGCGCCGGCCGGAAGTCTCCCCGGGAGACGCGCGGGATCGGCCTCAGGCGCATCCGCGGCCGGTTCCGGCGCTCACCCGCCCTGCTCGCCCCCGCCTTCGCCCCGCCCCATGTCGGCGGTCTCTTCGCAGGTCCACAGGCTCCACCCCTGCGTGGTGAGTATCGGGTCGTTGAGATCGCGCACGGTCTCCCGCTTGAGCGCCAGTCTCTTCTTGGGGGTGGTCGTCTCAGATGCTGCGTCCATGACGCGAACTCCTCCGGTCTCGGCCGACGACGCCTATTTCTGACGCCTATTTCCTCAGGGTGATCTCGCGGACCAGCTTCATGCCGAGCAAGTCGCGGAACTGGGCGCAGTCCTGCTTGGCGTTCCCTGCGCTGACCCGGCCGGCCAGGTCGTTCATCTTTTCCTGGTATCCGTCGAGGGCGGCCATGTTCCGCACCTCGACCATGAGCATCACATCCCAGTCGTCGCGATTGACATGCGGAGCGACCAGCACGCGGTAGTCGAGGATCAGGCCCTCGCGCTTGGCCTCGTCCATCAGGGGCGTCCAACCGGCGCCCAGGTTGCGCAGGTATTCCGCGGTCATGCCCGGCTTGGTCTGGGCGAACTGGATGGACCAGACCGAGCCCTCGGTGAACGGCAGTTCCCGGCGGGCGTTCGCCGCGGAGGCGGCCGGCGGTGACTCGTCGTTCTCGATCACGGTGCCCTCCCTGGTGCTTCGCGACTCGTCGCGTCATGCCTCGGTGGGCGGGCCCCCGCGAATCCCTGGCCCCCTGTGCTCTAGGCACTCAGCATAGACACGTTCCGTCCCCGTGCGAATACCCCGTGCGAATACCGCGCGCGAATACGCCGCGCGAATACGCCGTGCGAGTACGCCGCGGCGGGGCGATGAGGGCGCGCCGGTCAGGCGGCGGGGGTGCCGTCGCCGGGGCGGGGGAAGCGGATCACGTTGCGGCCGGTGTAGGCCTGCAGGTGGACGACCTTGCTCTCGTTCGCGGGCTTTCGACGGTGCGCCGAACGGATGTCGCGCACCTTGTGCCGCGGAATGTACGCGGGCACCACGGCCAGCCTTCTCATCTAGCCCCCCGGCGTGATGATCTCGTTACATGAGATGTCTACAGAGGTCGGCGTAAGACTATTGTAAAGATCTCTAGTATGGCAGCGGACGCCCGGAAGGCGAGCGCAGATCGAGAGGGATCATCGTCTCGGGACGGTGTCCCGGGCGGGGCCGGGCGATCCTGACGCGTCTCATCGCGTTCTCCCTCCAGCGGAGGCCGAGTGTCTGGGAGAACCATCCCTCCGCTCGCTTGCGATCCTGTTGCCGCCCGCTTGCACCCGCCCGGCGAGGTGCCCGGGTGGATGTGACATCTCATTCGGGGGCGTGGAGGCGGACGACCGCGTACCCGCTGAGGGGCAGGGTCACGAGGCCTCTGGTCCCGGCGCCGGTGACCAGGTCGGTGCCGTGGCAGAGCCCGGGCATGCCCCTCGGACGGTCGATGGCCTCTCCTCGGGTTACGGTCGCGGGCCGCCGTGAATTCGTGCGGTGCTCAAACTAAGGACGGGTCCGCCGCGCTGTCAACGGCACTTCCACCGGCGCGCATGGCGTTGACGTTTGTTCGTATAGTCGGCAAACTAATTCGCGTCGTCTTCACCCGGACCGCCAGGAGCGCCGCAATGCCGTACCGTCCCCCCCTGGTCGCGCACGAGTACTTCAGCGCCGATCCGCCGGAGCTGCCGGTACGCGCCCAGGGGGAGCAGGGGCTATCCGCGCTCGTCCGGGCCGAGGTGATGGCCTCCGGCGGCGACGGGGTGACCTTCAAGGTCTCCACCTCCGCCGAGGAGGTGCTGGTCGTCCAGGTCGGGGTGGCCGGCGAGGGCGTGATCCGCGTGCGGCTCGGAGAGGACGTCGCGGCGCGCACCCGGTCGGCGCGCGCGATCGAGATGGTCCGCCCGGGCCGGTTCGGCGGGGCGCGGGTGGAGGCGGGCGAGGGCCGGGTCGTCGTCGACGCGGGCGCGGTCCGCGCCGAGATCACTCTGGACCCCTGGCACCTGCGCTTCACCGACGGCGACGGGCGACTGCTGACCGAGCAGGACCGCGGCCATGTGGACATCAGCGGCCGGCTGCGCACGCTGCCGTTCGGGCGGTCCCTGGTCGAGGGCGCGGCGGTGGCCTACCAGGAGAGCCTGGTCGCCCAGCCGGACGAGCACTTCGGCGGATTCGGGGAGAAGTTCACCCCGCTCGACAAGCGGGGCCAGCGCCCGCTGATGTGGAACTTCGACGCCTTCGGCGCGGAGTCCGACCGTTCCTACAAGAACGTTCCATTCTTCGTCTCCAGCCGCGGCTACGGCCTGCTGGTGGACAGCGGCATGCCGGTGGAGTTCGACCTCTGCCGCGCGACGCACAGTTGTGTCGAGATCGTCGTCCCGGACGACCTGATCGACTACTACCTGATCGCCGGCCCGTCGATCCCGGAGGTCCTGGCCCGGTACGACACGCTGACCTGCGCGCCGGCCCTGCCGCCCAAGTGGGCCTTCGGCAGCTGGATCTCCTCGGGCTTCTTCAAGGACAGCCAGGAGCGGGTGCTGGCGCGGGCCAGGAAGATCCGCGAGCGCGGCATCCCCTGCGACGTGCTCCACCTGGACTGCTACTGGCAGACCCTCGGCCACTGGTCGGACCTGCGGTGGGACGCCGAGAGTTTCCCCGACCCCGAGGGCATGCTCGCCACGCTGCGCGAGCAGGGCTTCGAGACCTGCCTGTGGATGAACCCCTACGTCTCCCACCTCAGCCCGGACTTTCCCGACGCCGCCGCCAAGGGGTACTTCCTGAAGGACCAGGACGGTGAGACCTACGTCGCGGACTCCTGGCACGGCTCGTACCCGGCCTGCGGCATCATCGACCTCACCAACCCCGAGGCCGTCGACTGGTTCACCGGCCTGCTGCGCGGGCTGCTGCGGCAGGGCGTGGCGCTGTTCAAGACCGACTTCGCCGAGGGCGTCCCGAGCGACTCGGTGGCGCACAACGGCATGAGCGGCACCGAGCTGCACAACGTCTACTCGCTGATGTTCAACGACGTCGTCTCCGGCGTCACCCGCGAGGTGAACGGCCACGGCATGGTGTGGGCGCGCTCGTCCTTCCTGGGCGGCCAGCGGCACTCGGCGCAGTGGGGCGGGGACACCTACACCTCCTATCCCGCCATGGGCAGCACCATCCGCGGCGGCCTGTCGCACGGCCTGTCGGGCATCCCGTTCTGGAGCCACGACGCCGGCGGCTTCACCGGAACCCCCTCCGACGACCTGTACGTGCGGTGGGCCCAGTTCGGCGCGCTGTCGCCGCTGGTCCGCTTCCACGGCACCACCAGCCGCGAGCCGTGGGAGTTCCCCGCGGTGGAGCACCTGGCGGTCGAGGCGATCAGGCTGCGCTACCGGCTCATGCCCTACATCTACTCGGCCGCGGTCGAGGCGGCCCGCACCGGCGCGCCGATGATGCGCGCGCTGTGCGTCGACCACCCCGGCGACCCGGTGGCCTGGCAGGCCGACCTTGAGTACCTGCTCGGCCGCGACCTGCTGGTCGCCCCGATGACCTCCGCCGACGGCACCCGGCAGGTGTACCTGCCCCAGGGTGAGTGGGTGGACTACTGGACCCACGAGGTCCACCGCGGCGGGCGCTACATCACCGTCACCAAGCCCCTGGAGCAGATCCCGCTGTTCGTCCGGCACGGCGCCCTCATCCCGGTGACCGAGGTCCGCGACACGGTCGGCGACGGCCCGTTCACCGATGTCGCCGTCGTCGCCTACGGCGGAGGGGGCAGCACCATCATCAGGGACGTCGACGGCGACACCACGATCACCACCGTCCGGGACGGCGATGTGCTGCGCGTCGGCGTCACCGGTCCCCTGCCGATCACCACCGTCGAGATCGCCCCCGTCGCCGGCGCCCCGGCCACGGTCGTCGTCGGCTAGCACAACTGGAGAAACACCATGTCCAAAACAGGGATCGTCGCCGCGCTGGTCGCGGCGGCGCTGACACTCGCCGCCTGCGGCTCATCGGGTTCCTCGGGCACGAGTGGCACGAGCGGCGGGGGCGGCTCGAACGAGGCCAAGACCCTGACGCTGTGGCACTACGAGGGTGCCACCAGCGCCATGGGCGTCGCCTGGGCCGAGGCCGTCAAGCGGTTCGAGGCGAGCCACCCGAACGTGAAGGTGAAGGTGGAGGAGAAGGGCTTCGAGCAGATCCAGAAGACCGCGAGCATGGTCCTCGGGTCCGACCAGGCGCCCGACATCATGGAGTACAACAAGGGCAACGCGACCGCGGGCCTGCTGTCCAAGCAGGGGCTGCTCACCGACCTCAGCGAGCAGGTCGCCAAGCGCGGGTGGGACAAGCTGCTCAGCCCGAGCCTGCAGACCACGGCGCGCTACGACGACCGCGGCATCATGGGGACGGGCAAGTGGTTCGGCATCCCGAACTACGCCGAGTACGTGATGGTCTATTACAACAAGGACGCCTTCGACAAGCAGGGCGTGAAGGTGCCCACGACGTTCGAGGAGTTCACCGCCGCGCTGGACAAGTTCGCCAAGGCCGGCGTCACGCCCATCTCGCTCGGCGGCGCCGAGTACCCCGCCCAGCAGATCGTGTACCAGCTCGCGCTGAGCAAGGCGCAGCGTCCCTGGGTGGACGCCTTCCAGCTCTACAAGGGCAAGGTCGACTTCCACGGCCCCGAATGGACCTACGCGGCCACGACCTTCGCCGACTGGGTGAAGAAGGGCTACATCGCCAAGGACTCGGCGGGGCTGAAGGCCGAGGACATGGGCACGGCCTTCATGTCCGGCAAGTTCCCGATCATGATCTCGGGCAGCTGGTGGTACGGCCGGGTGGCCACCGAGGCCAAGGGGTTCCAGTGGGGCAGCTTCCTGTGGCCGGGCAACCAGATGAGCGCCGGCTCCAGCGGCAACCTGTGGGTCGTGCCGGAGAAGTCCAGGAACAAGGACCTGGCTTACGACTTCATCGACATCACCATGAACAAGGACATCCAGAACAAGCTCGGCAACGCGGGCGGCGTGCCGGTGGCGGCCGACCCCTCGGCGATCACCGATGAGAAGAACAAGGAACTGATCGAGAACTTCAACAAGCTGTCCACCCAGGACGGGCTGGCCTTCTACCCCGACTGGCCGGCGCCCGGCTACTACGACGTCCTGGTCGCCGGCGTCCAGGAGCTGATCAACGGCGGCAAGACGCCGGCGCAGGTGCTGGACGAGCTGGCGCAGCCCTACAACGACAATCTCGCCGACATCGGCGGCTGACCCGCACGCCCTAACAAGTCGTGACAAAGCCGGAGAAGACCGGAACATCGTGTACGTAGGGGAGGGACGGCACGCCCCGCCGCCACCAGGCGGCGGGGCCGGGGCCGAGCAATAGATGGCAGTACAAGCTCCGGCGGCCCGGCCCGCGAGGGCCCGGACGCCCGAGCCCGTCCGGCGGTCGCGCGGGAGCGCCGGGTACTGGGTCTACCTGGTACCCAGCGCGGTTCTCTTCCTCGCGGTCATCATCGTGCCGTTCCTGATGAACGTCGCCACCAGCTTCACCCGCTGGAGCGGCGTCGGCACGCCCACCTGGACCGGGCTCGACAACTACCGGCGGCTGCTGCGGGACGAGACCTTCTGGGCCTCCTTCCAGCACAACGTCGCGCTGATCCTCGCCATGGCGGTCCTGCCCACCTTCGCCGGCCTGATCCTGGCCGCCGCGCTGTTCGACTACATCGGCAAGCGCTTCGGACCCCGCACGGCGAGCGCGCTGCGGGCGGCGTACTACCTGCCCCAGGTGCTGCCGGTGGCGGTCGCCGGCGTCGTGTGGGGCTGGATGCTCCACCCGTCCTACGGCGCGCTCAACCAGGTGCTCAAGGCGGTCGGGCTCGGCGCCCTGGCCGAGAACTGGCTGGGCGACCCCGACGTGGCCCTGGCCACCGTCATGGCCGTCATGGTGTGGTTCCAGCTCGGCTACCCGGTCGTCATCTTCATGGCCGGGCTCCAGCGCGTCGACCCCGCGCTGTACGAGGCGGCGGAGATCGACGGCGCGTCCTGGTGGCGCAGGTTCTGGCACATCACCGTGCCGCAGATCAGGCCCGAGACCTTCGTGGTGCTGCTGACCTGCACCATCGCCGCGCTCAAGGTCTTCGGGCCGATCTTCGTGCTCACCCGGGGCGGTCCGGGCAAGGCGACGATGGTGCCGTCGTACTTCAGCTACCAGAACTTCTTCGAGAAGGCGAACGTCGGCTACGGCTCGGCCATCGCCACCGTCCTGGCGATCATCATCGTGGTCGTCACCTTCCTGTTCCTGCGCGTCCAGGAGCGCTCGTCATGACCACGCTCCCGGTGCCCCGCGCCACGCGCGCGGGACGGGCGGGCCACGTGCGCGGCCGGGCCCCCGGGGCCGGGCCCGGCAGGTGGGCGGTGCTCGCCGCGCTGGCCGTGCTCGCCGTGGTGATGCTCCTGCCGTTCGCCATCGTCACGCTGAACGCCGTCAAGAGCCCGGCCGAGTACTCCTCCGGCGGGCCGCTCAGCCTGCCGCACGGTCTCTACCTCGACGGCATCATCGAGTTCTGGAACCGGGTCGACTTCGGGCGCAAGCTGCTCAACAGCCTGGTGATCAGCGCGTCGGTCGCGGTGCTCGCCGTGGTGTTGTCGGTGCTCAACGCCTACGCCCTGGGCATCGGCCGGGTGCGGGGCCGGCTGTGGATCCTCGTGCTGTTCCTGGTGGCCAACACCCTCCCGCAGGAGGCCCTGGCCTATCCGCTGTACTACCTGTCCAAGGCCGCCGGCCTGTACGACAGCCGGCTCGCGGTGATCATCATCTTCACCGTCGTCCAGGGCGCCTTCGGCACCTACCTGCTGTCGGCGGTGCTCGGCGACTTCCCCAAGGAGATCATCGAGGCGGCGGCCATGGACGGCGCGAGCCGGTGGCGCATCCTGTGGCGCATCGTCGTGCCGATCAGCCGCCCCACGCTCTCGGTTCTGATGATCTTCTTCTTCATCTGGACCTGGAACGAGTTCTTCCTTCCGCTGATCTTCCTGATCTCCAACGACAACCAGACCGTGCCCGTCGCGCTCGGCGTGCTCCAGGGCGAGAAGATGATGGACGCCACCATGAGCAGCGCCTCGGCCCTGCTGGGCATCGTCCCGGCCGTCGCCTTCTTCCTGATCTTCCAGCGCACGCTCACGCGCGGCGTCACGGTGGGCGCCGTCAAATGACCCGCTGAATCCCCTGTCGAACGCGCACACCACCTGACCTGGAGGCGCCCCATGTCCCCCCGGCGACCGTTATTGTTCGCGGCCGTCCTCGGCCTGCTCACCACGCTGCTGGCGGCCCCCGCCGCGGCGGCCGAGGACCCGCCCTTCCGTGACCCGTCCCTGCCGCTGAACCAGCGCGTCGACGACCTGCTCGGCCGTCTCACGCTGGACGAGAAGATCTCGCTGCTGCACCAGTCGCAGGCCGCGATCCCGCGCCTCGGCGTGCGGTACCACAAGAACGGCACCGAGGCCCTGCACGGCGTGGCCTGGTCCAACGACGACGCCAACGGCTGGAGCCAGACCTTCGCGAGCGGCACGGTCTTCCCGCAGGCCGTCGGCCTGGCCAGCACCTGGGACCCCGAGCTGATCAAGAGGGTCGGCTCGGCCGTCGGCGACGAGGTGCGCGGCTACAACTCGGCCGACCCGGTCGCCTGGGGCACCCAGGTGTGGGCGCCGGTGGTCAACCTGCTGCGCGACCCGCGCTGGGGCCGCAACGAGGAGGGCTACTCCGAGGACCCGCTGCTGACCGGCGCGATCTCGGTCGCCTACGGCAAGGGGCTGTCCGGCGACGACCCGCTCCACCTCAAGACCGCCCCGGTGCTGAAGCACTATCTGGCCAACAACAACGAGTACCAGCGCAGCCTCACCTCCTCCAACCTCCCGCCGAGGGTGAAGCACGAATACGACGAGGCGGCGTTCAAGCCGGCGATCTCCGCCGACGCGGCCACCGGCGTGATGGGGTCCTACAACCTGGTCAACGGACGGCCCAACACCGTCAACCCCGACCTCGGCGGCCTGGTGCGGAGCTGGACGGACAAGACCCTGTACAACGTGAGCGACGCCTGGGCGCCGCACGCGCTCACCGACCCCGAGCACTACTTCGACAACGAGACCGAGGCGTTCGCGGCCGCCCTCAAGGCGGGCATCGACAGCTTCACCGTGGACGACAACAAACCGGCCGTGATGACCGGGTTGATCAAGGACGCGCTCGCCAAGGGCCTGCTGGCCGAGTCCGACATCGACCGCGCCGTGCGGCACGCCCTGTCCATCCGCTTCCGGCTCGGCCAGTTCGACCCCGGCGGCGGCCCCTACGGCTCCATCACCAAGGACGTGGTCAACAGCCCGGCCAACCAGCGGCTCAACCGCGAGACCGCCGGCAAGGCCATGGTGCTGCTGAAGAACTCCCGCAGGACCCTGCCGCTCGACCCGGCCCGCGCCAAGAAGGTCGCCGTCATCGG
The DNA here is from genome assembly GCF_040607475.1 of Sphaerisporangium sp. NPDC005288. Taxonomy (NCBI): domain Bacteria; kingdom Bacillati; phylum Actinomycetota; class Actinomycetes; order Streptosporangiales; family Streptosporangiaceae; genus Sphaerisporangium; species Sphaerisporangium sp. NPDC005288. The sequence goes on from NZ_JBEXGT010000004.1 coordinate 106,937, forward strand.
CCCGCTGCACGACACCCTGCTCAGCGACTGGTACGGCGGCAAGATGCCCTACCAGGTCACCCCGCTGGACGGCATCAAGGAGCGGCTCGGCGCCGGCGCCACCGTGACCGGCTCCGAGGCCCTGGACCGGGTCGCCCTCAAGGACGTCAGGACCGGCAAGTACATCACCGTGACCGGAGACTCGGCCGCGGTCACCGTGTCCGACACGACGCCGACGGCCGCCTCGCAGTTCGACATGACCGACTGGACCGACGGCGTGACCACCCTGCGCAACGCCGGCAACGGCAAGCTGCTCACCGGCAACTGGGGCACCTTCCTCGCCAACTCCGACACCCCCGGCGGCTGGTTCGTCCAGCAGCAGTTCAAGCTGGAGAAGCAGGCCGACGGCGCCTACCTCGTCAAGTACGTGGGCTACGAGATCAACGAGAGCTGGTGGTCGCCCGCGGATCCGTACGTGACCATCGACGCCGACGGCACGCTGAAGATGGGCGCCAAGGCCGACGCCGCCCGCTTCGCCAAGGAGGTCCTCACCAGCGGCGCCGCCACCGCGGCCGCGCAGGCCAAGGCCGCCGACGCCGCCGTCGTCGTGGTCGGCAGCGACCCGTTCGTCGCCGGGCGGGAGAACCACGACCGCACCGGGCTGGCGCTCGGCGACAGCCAGCAGGACCTCATCGCGGCCGTCACCAAGGCCAACCCCAACACCGTCGTCGTCCTTGAGGACAGCTACCCGACGACCATGCCCAAGGTGCAGGACCAGGTCGGCTCGCTGCTGTGGACCACCCACGCCGGCGCCGAGACCGGCCACGCGCTGGCCGATGTGATCTTCGGTGACGTCAACCCCGCCGGGCGGCTCACCCAGACCTGGTACAAGTCGGAGGCCGGCCTGCCGAGCATCCTCGACTACGACATCACCAAGACCGGCCACACCTACCTGTACTACAAGGGCTCCCCGCTGTACGCCTTCGGGCACGGGCTCAGCTACACGACCTTCGCCTACCAGGGGCTGAAGCTCAACAGCGGCACGGCGCGGCCGGACGGCACGGTCACCGCGACGGTCAAGGTCACCAACACCGGCGGCCGGGCCGGGGACGAGGTGGTGCAGCTCTACACCCACCAGGCGACCTCGCGGGTGACCCAGCCGGTCAAGCAACTGCGCGCCTTCCAGCGCGTCCACCTCGCGCCCGGGCAGACCAAGACGGTCACCCTGTCGTTCAAGGCCGCCGACCTGGCCCTGTGGGACGTCACCCGCGGCAGGTGGACGGTCGAGAAGGCCCGGCACGACGTCATGGTCGGCGGCTCCTCCGCCGCCGTCCACCAACGCACGACGCTCGACGTCGCGGGGGAGAAGATCCCGCCCCGCGACCTGTTCAGGACGACCCGCGCAGCCGACTTCGACGACTACGCGGGCGTCGAGCTGGTCGACGAGACCACGGCGGCGGGCGACGCGGTCGGCAGGACGGCCACCGGCGACTGGATCGCCTTCAAGGACGCCGACCTGCGCACCGGCGCCACCGGCCTGACCGCCGGCGTGGCCGCCACCGCCCCCGGGAAGATCGAGGTGCGCCTCGACGGGCCCACCGGCAGGACGCTCGGCACCCTCCAGGTGCCGGCCACCGGCGGCCTGTACACCTACACCACCGCCCGTACGCCCCTCGCCAAGGCGGGCGGCCGTCACGACCTCTACCTCGTCTTCACCGGCGACCTCCGCGTCAAGGACCTCACCCTGACCAAGTAGTCCGCACACGATCCGCAGGAAGGCACGGCGCCTCGCCCGTCATGGCGAGGCGCCGTGCCGTTGTCCGGTGCCACAGCACGATCAGGCCTGGGTTAGAGTCGATGATTCGCTGTTTTCTTTGCGCCGTGCCGTGACGGGATGCGCACTTATGTGGCGAAGGACGCGGCCAATAGGCTGACCGACGAGTATCCCTTGGGGCGACACAACAGGAGTCTTTTTGACCACCTCGAATTCCGCGGCCCAGCAGCGCATCGAAGGTCTCCTCGGCACCTCCGAGGCTCAGGTGCTCCAGCGCTGGCGGCAGATGGCGGAGACACCAGAGGACGAGCTGCGCGAGCTCTATGCGGCGTTGCGCGCGGCGTTGTCCGATCCCCAGGGGGACTTCAGTGACGTGCGCGGACTGCTCGCCGAATTCTCCCGCGCCCGCGCACGGCAGGGCCTCACCCCCTCAGAGACCTCGCGCGCGGTCTTCTCGCTGAAGGAGGCGGTGTACGAGGTGGTGGAGGCCACCGGCGACATCGAGACGTTGGGCGCGTACATCTGGTTCGCCAGACTCGTCGACGACCTCGGGCTGTACACGTTCGAGATCTACTCCGCGGCCCGGGAGAAGATCATCCGCGATCAGGCGGAGCAACTGCTGGAGCTGTCGACCCCGGTGGTGAAGCTGTGGGACGGCATCATCGGGGTGCCGCTGATCGGCACGCTCGACTCCGCGCGCACCCAGGTGGTAATGGAGAAGCTGCTCCAGATGCTGGTGGACACCGGCTCGGAGCACGCGGTGATCGACATCACCGGCGTCCCCGCGGTCGACACGCAGGTCGCCCAGCACCTGCTCAAGACCGTGGCCGCGGCCCGCCTGATGGGCGCCGAGTGCTCGATCTCCGGCATCAGCCCGCAGATCGCGAACACCATCGTCACGCTCGGCATCGAGTTCGGAGACATCGTCACCAAGGCGACGCTGGCCGACGCCCTGGCCCACGCGCTGAGGCGCAGCGGGGTCGAGGTCACCGCGGCCCGTTCGGCGCGCATCTCGGTCAGGGCGGAGAGGTCCTGATGGAGCGCATCCCCATCCTCAAGCTTGGGGACATTCTTATCGTCACCATCCAGATCGACCTGGAGGACCAGAGCGTGCTGGCCCTGCAGGAGGATCTGTCCGACATGGTGGTCAGCACGGGCGCGCACGGGGTGATCATCGACATCACCGCCGTGGACATCGTCGACTCCTTCATCGGGCGCGTGCTGGCGACCATCGCCGGGGTGGCGCGCATGCTGGACGCGCAGACGGTCGTGGTCGGCATGCGCCCCGCGGTGGCGATCACGCTGGTGGAACTCGGCCTGTCGCTGGGAGGGGTGCGCACTGCGCTCAACCTGGAGAAGGGCATCGCGCTCTTGGACCATGTCTGGGACCCCGCACGGTGACCGAACCGCGGGAGTTGCCCATCACCGGTAACAGCGACGTGGTGCTGGTGCGGCAGCATGTCAGGAACGCCGCTATCGATGTTGGGCTGTCCCTGGTCGACCAGACCAAGGTGGTGACCGCGGCGAGTGAGCTCGCTCGCAACGCGCTGGTGTACGCCGGCGGCGGCTGGGCGCGCATCGAGATCGTCAGCAAAGGCGCACGGCAGGGCCTGCGCCTGTCCTTCCGCGACGAGGGGCCCGGCATCCCCGACCTCGACCTCGCGCTGACCGAAGGATGGAGCACCGGCCGCGGCATGGGGCTCGGGCTCACCGGGTCGCGCCGTCTGATGGACGAGTTCGACCTCACCTCCACGCCCGGCGTGGGCACCGTGGTGACGGTGACGAAGTGGGCGAGATGAGCATCGTCGCGGGAGACACCTGGACCCGGGCCGAAGACCGCAGCGTCGTCGGCGCCCTGCGGAAGACGGCCACCACACTCGCCGCGACGGCCGGGTTCTCCTCTGTGCGCACGGAGGAGATGGCGATCGCGGTCAGCGAGGCGGTCTCCAACCTGGTCAAGCACGCGACAGAGGGCACCGTCCTGCTCCGCGCGCACCCGGAGTCGGCGGCCGCGATCGAGTTCGTGGCCATCGACAAGGGGCCCGGCATCAGCGACTTCGCCCAGGTGCTGCGCGACGGCCACTCCACGGTGGGCACGCTCGGCATCGGGCTCGGGGCCATGTCCCGCCTCGCCTCGCGACACGACGTGTACTCCGTGCCGGGCAAAGGTACCGTGCTGACGATGCACTTCTGGGCGGACGGCGCATCTCCGCCACCGTTGCGGTCCAGCGGCCTGACCCGGCCGATCGGGGAGGAAACGGTGTGCGGCGACTCCTTCGCCGCCGTCGAGACCGGCACGGGGACCACCGTGGTCCTGTGCGACGGGCTCGGCCACGGCTACCTGGCCGCCGAGGCGTCCCGTGAGGCGATGCGCGTCTTCCGGCAGATGCCGGACCTTGCGCCCGCCGAGATTTTGGAACGCGTGCACCGGGGCTTGGGCCACACCCGGGGCGGTGCGATCGCGATCGCCAGGGTAGGCCGGGACGAGGTGTCCTTCGCCGGGCTGGGCAACGTGGCCGGCTGGATCGTCCACGGCCCGCAACGCCAGGGGATGGTGTCGCTTCCCGGCATCGCCGGCCACCACGGCAGGCGGCCACGGCAGTTCGAGTACCCGCTGCCCGCCGGCGCCTCGGTGGTGTTGCACTCCGACGGGCTGACCAGCCGCTGGAACCCGGCGACCATGCCGGGCCTTTTCGCCCGGTCGCCCTCGGTCATCAGCGCAACCCTGCTCCGCGAGGCCGGCAGCCGCAGGGACGACGCGTGCGTGGTGACGGTGAAGGCCGCCTCATGACCGACCACGAGCTGATCCGGATCCGGCTGGGCGACCAGCAGGACGTGTTCGCCCTCCGCCGGCTCGGGCGCGAGGTCGCCGAGATGGTGGGGCTGAAAGGACAGGACCAGATCAGGGTGGCCACCGCGCTGAGCGAGGTCGGCCGGGAGGCCTTCGACGTCGGCGCCGCGACCACCGTGCTGTTCTCCGTGAGCGAGCGCGAACTGCTCATCACCGTGGACCACCGCCTGGGCGCGGACATCGGCGCCTCAGAAGGCGTCAAACTGGCCGGGCGCCTGTTCGACGACGTCACCCTCGACCCCGCCGGCGGCCGGATCCGCATGACCAAGGTGCTTCCGGTCAGCATCCACGCGCTCGACCTGGACGACGTGCGCGCCCGGCTCACCCATCTCGCCCCGGCGGGCGCTCTGGAGGAGCTCCGCGAGCACAACCGGGAACTGGCCGCCACCCTGGAGGAGGTCATGCGGCTCAACGAGGAGTTGCAGGAGACCAACCAGGGGGTCATGGCGCTGTACAGCCAGCTGTCGGCGGAACTGGACCAGACCAACCGCGGCGTGGTGGCGCTGTATGCGGAACTGGACGACAAGTCGCGCCGGCTGCGCCAGTCCGGTGAGGCCAGAAAGCGCTTCTGGACGAACGTCAGCCACGAGCTGCGCACGCCGTTGAACTCCATTATCGGCCTGGTCCGGCTGATGGCCGGACCGGGCGGCGACCCGCTCACCGGGGAGCAGCCGCACCAGGTGCGCCTGATCGAGTCCTCGGCCAAGACGCTTCTCGAGCTGGTGGACGAACTGCTGGACATGGCCAAGGCCGAGGCCGGGCGGCTGGAGCCGCGACCGTCGGTCATCGACGTGGTCGCCCTCGCCGAACAGCTCGCCATGACGCTGCGCCCCTCCGAAGAGACCCACGAGGTGACACTGAGTGTCGAGGTGGCCGACTCCGTCCACGAGATGCTCGTCGACGAGGTACTGCTGACCAGGGTGCTGCGCAACCTGGTGTCGAACGCGCTGAAGTTCACCGAGCGCGGTACCGTGAAGCTGCTGGCGCACCTCGACACCTCGACCGATGAAGTCGTCTTCACCGTCGCCGACACCGGCATCGGCATCGCCGCCGGTCATCTTGAGAAGGTGTTCGAGGAGTTCTTCCAGGTCCCCGGTCCCATCCAGGTCACCGTCAGAGGCACCGGCCTCGGGCTGCCGTACGCGCGCAGGGTGGCGGAGGCGCTCGGCGGCACGCTGGAGCTGAGCAGCCGGCCAGGAGAGGGCACCACGGCGACATTGCGGCTGCCGCACCGGATGCAGCCGCCCGAGGTGCGGCGGATGCTCATCGCCGACGACGACGCGGATTTCCGCGCCCTGGCCAGGCGCCTGCTGAGTGGAGTGGCCGCGCACGTCGATGAGGCACGCGACGGCGCCGAGGCCCTGGCGCTGATGCGGGTTAACCCGCCCGACGTGGTCCTGCTCGACCTGCTGATGCCCCGCCTGGACGGCACCGCCCTGCTGCAGCACATGGCCGACGACGACCTGCTCCGTGGTGTGGCCGTGGTGACCGTGACGAACGACCCCCCGCGGCCCTCCGCGTCCCACCCCGTGCTGTCCAAGCAGGGACTGCGCAGGGACAAACTGCTCGCCGCCATTCACGCCGCCATCGGTGGCGACCATGAATGAGGCGCCCGCCACGGTACTGGTCGTCGACGACACCCAGACCAAGCGATACATCCTCGCGAGCTGGCTGCGCCGGGCCGGCCACCGGGTGCACGAGGCGGCGGGCGGGCAGGAGGCCCTCACGAAGGTCGCCGAGCTGCGGCCCGAGCTGGTCGTGCTGGACGTGCGGCTGCCCGACATCGACGGCTTCGAGGTCTGCGAGCGGATCAAGGCCGACCCGGCCACCGCCTCCATCCCCGTCATCCAGATATCGGGCAAGGCCGTGACGCCGGCCGACCGCACCGAGGGACTGGAGCGCGGCGCCGACGTCTACCTGTCAGAACCGGTCGAACCCCAGGAGTTCACGGCCACGGTCGAGGCGACGCTGCGCTACTCGCGGGCGCGGCAGCGGGCCGAGCAGATGGCCGTCCGCCTGGCGCTCCTCGCCGAGGTGACCCGGAAGATCAACGAGGCCGAGACCTTCGACCACCTGCTGCAGGTGGCCGTCGTGGGCGCCGGTGAGATGCTGGAACGCCACGCGGAGGTGCTGGCCCTCCCGCCGGACGGCAGAGTCCGGTGGTACGACGGCCGGGCGGGGGGTACGGCGGTGGCCAATGACGGTCCCGCGGACATGCTGGAGAGATTCGAGCGCATCGCACCAGGTGACCAGGCGGGCGTTCGGGCCGTGGTCCTCGACCCCGCCGACTGGCCGCCGGGCGTGCCCGGCGCCGGTCCGGCCGCTCCGGCGTCCGGCATGCTGTGCCGCAGCAAGCAGGGCAGACCCTCGGTCTACCTGGGCACCCGTACCCACTCACCCCTCGATCCCGACGAGGTCAACCTGCTCCGGCAGCTCGGACAGGCATTGGCTCTGGCCGTCGACGCCCTGCGCGTCTACACCGAAGAGCACACCATCGCGCTCACCCTGCAACGCAGCCTGCTGCCGGCCCGCCTGCCCGACGTCCCGGGCATCGCCTTCGCCGTGCGCTACGAGCCGGCCGTCGAGAACGTCCAGGTCGGCGGTGACTTCTACGAGATCCTGCCGGTGGGGGAGCGGCTGCTGGTCGCGATCGGTGATGTGGTCGGTCACTCCCTGTACGCGGCGACGGTGATGGCCGAGCTCCGCCACGCGCTGCACGCCGCGATCATCGGCACGACCGACCTGAGCGAGATCATGGCTCTGCTCAACAAGGTTCTGCGCCGCTACCACCCCGGCATGACGGCCACCGTGTGCATCCTCATCATCGACCCCGCCACCGGCGAGGTCGAACTGGCCAACGCCGGGCACATTCCGCCGCTCCTGGTCGGCGAGGCCGCCCACTACCACGGGTTCGGCAACCTCCTGCTCGGGGTGACCGACGAGGTCTACCGCGTCGACAAGCTCCACCTGGCCCCCGGGCACAGCATCGTGCTGTTCACCGACGGGCTCGTGGAGGAACGCACCATGCCGCTCGACGACGGCCTGGAGATCGTCAGGGGCATCTCCGAGACGATCGGCGACGACCTCAACGACTTCTGCGACCGCCTCACCCGCAGATTCGGCCCCCGCACCGACGACGTAGCCCTAGTAGCGGTCCGCCGCCACCCCTGACCCCGCCGCTCCCAAGGTCAGTTCAAGGATCCAGGAGGGGCCAGCCATTCCACTGGTTGTCCGGTGACCTTGGCGATGGTCTCGTAGTCACGGTCGTAGTGCAGGATGGTCAGACCATTGAGCTCCCCGGTCGCCGCCACCAGCAGATCAACAGGGCTGGCACACCGATGCTGGCCCTGCTTCGTCAGCAGTTCCTGGATCTCGACCGCTCGTTGGAAGACGCGGTCCGGCATAGGGACCCAGCAGTATTCATTGTGCAGCCTGTTGAGCACCGATGTTCGTTCGATGGGGGATCTGGCACTATGCAGCAGTTCCAGTTCGGTGATGGGGCACAGGCCGATCGTGCCCCTTATCAGCGCCTGCTGCCAGTTCGCTCGTAGTTCCTTCTGTCGCGTCAGTCGGGCGAGTGCGCTCGTATCGATCAGATACCGGGGCATGACCGCCTCGGTAGTTCCTCTTGTCCATCAACCAGTCCAGGTCGAGCGCACCTGATTCCGCGAGATCCACGAAGTCCTCGAAGATGTCCGCCCGTCGGCGCCAGGCTGATGTCGTCTCCAAGAGGATGGCGTTGATCGCTTCTTCCCGGCTTGACGCCTGATACATCTCCATGGCGGCGGCAAGCGTCGCGTCGTCCACGTCGATCGTTATCTTCGCCATCGTGCACCTCCGAGTGTGAGGGCGTCGCTTGGAGTGTACCTGAGCGGTACGCGTCCACCCGGTCACTATGCGTAGTAAGCATCACGGCACGGAAGGTAGCGGACCCACGGGCTCATGGAGAGCAGTTCACGGAAACTGTGGGCAACGGTGATCGCCGACGCCTGCGCGCTTGCTCGGTCCGCCCCTACGTGGGATGACGCATCGCGATATCGGTGACTTTCCGTATGCGTCCACGGAGTCGCTATTTCTCGCCCCAAGCTTGGAGCGCTGCCTTTACTGTTGGTAGCGAATCGACTACGCAACGGCTTCAGGGTTGCTCTGAGGTCGGTGAGTCAGGTCTGGCCAGGTGTCGCGAGGGGACCTCATGACCAAGATGATCGACATCGATCCCGAGGAGTCGCCTCGGGCGCGGTTCGCCTTCGAGCTGCGCCGCCACCGGCTGGCGGCGCGGCTCACCCAGAAGCAGCTGGCACGGCGCATCGGCTTCTCCACCAGCGCCGTCGCCATGGTCGAGACGTGCAAGTTCCGGCCCTCGGAGCACTTCGCCCGGCTGTGCGACCAGGTCTTCGGCCTGGAGGGTGATCTGGGCCGCCTCTACCTGGAGGTCTGGCCGCCCCCGCCTCCCGTCCCCGCCCACTTCCGCGACTGGGCGATAGAGGAGCAGAGGGCCACCGCACTCCGCTTCTGGGCCCCGCTTCTGATCCCGGGCATGCTGCAGACCGAGGCGTTCGCCCGCCGAATCTTCGAGCGGGAGCCCGGTCTGACCCGTGAGCAGATGGACGAGCGGCTCGCCGGCCGCATGCAGAGAAGGTCGGTCTTCTCGCGCACCGATCCGCCGGCTGTCATGTGTCTGATCGACGAGGGCGTTCTGCATCGTCCCGTCGGCGGCGCTGAGGTGATGCGTGAACAACTCGAACACCTGCTGGAGATGGCGACCAGGCCCAAGGTGACCATTCAGATCGTCCCCTACGGCGCGGAGGCCCTGTCGGGCCTGATCGGCGCGTACGCCATTGCCGAAATGCGCGGTAACGCGTATACGGTTCGAGTGGAGTCCCAACCGCGAGGGCGCACGATAACCGACAGAAGCACAATCACCGAAATCATCGACCGCTATGACGCCGTCCGGGCGGACGCCTACCCGCAACACCTGTCCTGCAAGATCATCAAGGAAGTGGTGACGGAGAAATGGACCTGAGCGGTGCGCGCTGGCGTAAGTCGAGCTGGTCGGGTGGGGACGGCGGCGAGTGCGTCGAGGTGGCGACGAATCTCCCCGGGGCGGTCCTTGTGCGGGACTCCAAGAACGTGCGCGGGCCCGTTGTCGTGTGTGCGGACGACCAGTGGGCGGCGTTCCTCCAAGGCGTCAAGGCGGGCCGGTTCGCTGTCTGACGACACATGAAGTGACCGAGCCCCCGGCGCGTGTGTTCGGGGGCTCCTGAGTGGTGAGATGCCGGGAACTCCGGCGCACGGCCCGGTGTGGTGCCCGCCCGGCTAGCGTCTGGTGAAGCGGTGGACGGAGGTGCCGGGTTTGCCGTTGTCCTCGGAGGCCGGGATGTCGGCGAGCACGCGGGCGGTCCTGCCCTTCAGGTCGGCGACGATGATCTGCTGGGGGTTCTTCGAGGTGTCCTGGTACATCACGTAGGCGTCGTTGAACCACCCGATGGTGAGGAACGACTTCCCCACGGAGAACGAGGAGCGGCGGCGGCCCGTGGCGGTGTCCCAGACGCACATGCTGCCGTAGACGTCGGGGCAGGTGGTGACGAATGACTTGCCGGCGGGGGAGATGGCGTTCTCCGTGGCGTAGGCCTCGCCCACGTCCGGGATGGTGCGGACGGTTTTGCCGCGCAGGTCGTAGAAGCGCAGGCCTGCGCTCGGGCCCCGCCCGTAGCGCAGTGCGACGGTCCTCTCGCCCTGGGCCCACATGACCGGCGCCCCGTCCGCGCCCTCCGCGTCGAGAGTGGCCGGTGTCACCGCGGTCGTGGCGACGTCCACGACGGCGAACCCGACCGGCTTCCTGACCCCGGACGAATTGTCGTAGGTGGTCAGCAGCAGCCTGCGGCTGTCGGAGGACCACTGGGGGTTGTAGTTCTGCAGCCGCTTGTCGGTCAGCCGGACGACGAACTCCCGCCCGCTCGCCCGCTCCACCAGCCGGACGAAGTCGTACGGCTGCGGTGTCTGGTCCTTCAGCCAGGGCAGCATGGCCGTCCACCTGCCGTCGGGCGACATCGCGGGTTCGAGCAGAGGGCCGGTGGCCGTGAAGCGGCCCGAGACGGGATCGCGTTCGTAGCTCTGCGTCGACTGACCCCCGACGTACATGAAGGAGGACATCCGGACCGGGTCGGCGGGGTTCTCGTGCAGCGTGGTCTTCAGACCGGGCAGCCGCGTGGTCGAGGTGGCCGGGCCCGGTGCGGCGGTGACCTCCGCGACGGCTTTGACCGAGCCGGCGGACGGGCTCGCCGGGCCGCCTCCTTCCGCGTCGCCGGTCCGGCCGAGCAGGTACACGACGCCCCCCGACAGCAGCGCCAGCGCCACCGCGCCCGCCGCGAGCCGGACGACCCCCCGGCGCCCGGCGGAGGCCGCGCCCGGCACGGTGACGATCTCGCCGGGAGAGACCGGGGCCGGCGTCTCGACGGGAGGGGATGGGGCGGAGGTCTCGCCGGGAGGGGACGGGGGCGGCGTCGCGCCGGCGGCGACGGCGGAGCCGGCGGAGAGCAGGTCGGTCCCGGCGGGCCGTTCCTGGGCGCCGAGCAGCCGCAGCAGCGCGTCACGGGCGGCCGGGCGGCGGGCCGGGTCCTTGGACAGGCAGTCGGCGATCAGGTCGCCCAGGTCGCCCCGGAGGTCGCCGAGGTCGGGTTCGCGGTGCAGGATGCGGTTCACGACCGCCGGCAGCGAGTCCATCCCGAACGGGGGACGCCCGGTGGCCGCGAACACCATCGTCGAGCCCCACGCGAACAGGTCCGCGGGCGGCTCGACGAGCCCGCCTTCCAGTTGCTCGGGGGCCATGTACGGCGGCGTGCCGATCGCGCCGGAGCCGGTCGCCGAGGTGTCCAGCACGCGGGCGATGCCGAAGTCGATCACCCGCGGACCGTCGCGGCCCAGCAGCACGTTGCTCGGCTTGAAGTCGCGGTGCACCACCCCGGCCCGGTGGATCGCGGAGAGCGCGGTCAGGGTGCCGACGGCCAGCCGGTGAAGGCGGGTGGTGCGCAGCGGGCCCTCGGCGTCGACGACCTGCTGGAGGGTGGGGCCCTCGATGTACTCGCTGACGATGTACGGGCGGCCGTCGGCGGTGCCGCTCTCCACGACCTGGGCCGTGCAGAACGGGGCCACCCGGCGCAGGATCTCGGTCTCGCGCAGGAACCGGTCCGGTGAACCCGGCCCCGCGGTGTCCTGCCCCGCCGGGCCGGGCCGCAGCACCTTGATCGCCACGGACTCGCCGGCGGGGGTTCTGGCGAGGAACACCGAGCCCTGGCCGCCCTCGCCGATGCGGCCGGTGACCTCGTAGTCGCCGACGCGGACCGGATCGCCGGGGCGCAGGGGGACCGTGGAGCTCATGTCCGCTACTTCCGGCCGAGGCGGAGCTGGACCGCCTCGGCGTCCTTTTTCGGTATGTCGGCCAGCGTGCGGGTGGTCTTGCCGTGGAAGTCGATGACGACGAGCTTCCTGTCTGCCTTGCGCTGGTCGTACAGGACCAGGTGGTGCTCGTCCCACCAGCCCTGGATGGACATCTTCGTCCAGGCCGGGATGGTGGCCGTGCGGTTGCCGGAGGCCAGGTTCCACACGCAGATGCTCGTGCCCTCGGTCGACTCCGACTCCGGGCAGTAGCTGTAGAAGGAGGCTCCGGAGGGGGAGAAGAGCCCCGCCCCGGGGATCTGGCTCACCCACGGCAGGGTGCGCACGACGTCGCCGTTCAGGTCGCGGAAGCGCAGTCCGAACCTCGGCTTGCCCTTGGTCTCGTAGGCGCCGACGACGTACGCGCCGTCCGGGCTCCAGTCGAAGTTGCCGAACCCGTCCCGTTGGTCGTCGGTCATCACGACGGTGGCCTTGCGGGTGGTCACGTCCACCACGACGAAGCCACCGGGGTACTGCTGCTCCTTCTTGTCGGTGAAGTGGTAGAAGGTCAGCAGGTAGCGCTTGCCGTCCCTGCTCCACACGCCGGCCAGCCCGCGCAGCGGCTGCTTGAGGGTGTCGACGACGAATCTCTCGCCGGTCCTGCGGTTGAGGAAGACGACGTTGTCGTAGTTCCCGGCCGCGAACTTCAGCATCGGGTTGATCGCGATCCAGGCGCCGTCCGGCGAGATGGTCGGATCGCCGAACTCGCCGTTCTCGGCGATCTTGCGAAAGGTGTCGGTGCCGGCGTCGCGGGCGTAGCTCCTCAGCACTTTGTCGTCGATGTTCTGGAGAAGGTAGGCGTTGACCTGGAACGGGTCCGCCGGGTTCTCGTGCAGCTCGATCTTGGTGTCCGGGAGGGTCACGTCCTTGGTCGGCGGGCCCGGCGGGCTGGGCGAGGCCTGGATGACCGAGGCGGACGGCGCCGGCACGGGCGTCGGGGTGGCGCGCGCGACGGTGGTGACGGTCGTGCGGGGAACCAGCGCGTAGACCGCGCCGCCCGAGATGAGGGCGATGGCGACGGCGCCCGCGGCGAGCAGCAGGGTGCGGCGCCGGCGAGCACCCCTTCCTGGAGGAGGGAGCGTCACGCGGGACGCCGGGTCGGGGGGCGGCGCCGAACGCAGGTCGCCCGGGGGCCACGCCGGCGTCGCGTCCGCCGCGTGCGGGGAGGGCGCGCCGGGCGCCGCGGCGATCGATTCCGCCGTGGCGAGGATCTGCGAGTGGCCGACCAGGCGGAGGAGGGCCTCGCCGGAGGTGGGGCGGCGGACGGGATCCTTGGACAGGCACTGGCCCACCAGGCTGAGCAGGTCGCCGTCCAGGACGCTGAGGTCGGGCTCGTCCCGCAGGACCTTGTTGATCGTGGCGGACATGCTGCCGGCGTCGAACGGGTCGCGCCCGGAGGCGGCGAAGAGCATGGTGGCGGCCCAGGCGAACATGTCGGACGCGGCGCCGACGGCCGAGCCCTCCAGCTGTTCGGGGGTGAGGTAGGCCGGGCTGCCGACCGAGCGCGTCGTGCTGGAGACCCCGGCGTCCAGGGCCTCGGCGATGCCGAAGTCGATCACCCGGGGGCCGTCCGGGCCGAGCAGGACGCTGCTGGGGTCGAACTCGCGATGGGCGATGCCGGCCTGGTGGATGGCGACGAGCGCGGTCATGGTGCCGATGGCCAGCCGGTGCAGCGCCGGGCCGCGCAGCGGGCCGTCCTGCTCGACGGCCCGCCTGAGGGTGGGCCCGTCGATGTACTCGCTGACCACGTACGGCCGCTCGCCCGCCAGGCCGGTCTCGATGACCTGGGCCGTGCAGAAGGCCGACACCTGCCGCAGTTCCTCGACCTTCGCGAGGAACCGGTCGGCGCCGGTCAGGCCGGCGTGCAGCAGCTTGAGCGCGACGTGCTCGTCATCCGGCCCCTTCGCCAGGTAGACCGTGCTCTTGCTCCCCTCGCCGAGCCGGCCGAGGACCTGGTAGCCGCCTAAATCGGGTGGATCATCCGTGAGGAGGGGCGAAGCCTCCGGCATGTCGGGATTCTCCTTAGGGAAAGTCCGTCGGTAGATCGTCAATTATGCGGATGAAAAGCGATGGCGGGGGAGTGCTCATCACTTTTGCCGGACTTTGACGAGCTTCTCACGCTTAGGTGTCGGGCGGGAGCGCCTGGCTGCGACGGGGAGCGGGCGGGCGGCGAGGCCCGATGTGGCACGCCGTCCGGGCCGGTGCCGGGCTTTCCGGAGTGCATCAAAGGTGTGTACGGAATCGACCGGCTTAGCGGGTTGGGCGTTCTTTCTGGGTACTTCGGGATAAAGTCGACTCGAAAGGAAGATCATGGCTAGATGCGAAGTATGCGGTAATGATTATGAGATGAGCTTCGAAGTGCATGCCAAGGGCGGCGTGCACACCTATGACTGCTTCGAGTGCGCCATCCAGGGCATGGCGCCCGTGTGCGAGCACTGCGGGTGCCGCATCATCGGCCACGGTGTCGAGGCCAGCGGCCACTGGTACTGCTGCGCCCACTGCGCCCGCGAGAAGGGCATCTCCGAGCTGGTCGACCACGTCGGGGCCGTCTCCCGTTGACCACCGGCCCGTGGCCCGGCCCCCTGTGTCACCAGAGGGCCGGCGCCGAGGTCACAGCGAGCCGGCGGCGCGCAGGGCGCCCGTCAGGTCGTTGACCTTGGTGTCACGGACGCCGACCGGGGCCAGCTTCAGCCCTCGCTCGATCGTGGCGATGATGGAAGTGGTGTCGTACACCGTGTGGTCCACGCCCGAGTGCCGCAGCGACCCGCCGACGATCAGGGCGGGGATGCGGGTGCCGGGCCCGAACCGGTCGGAGGCGCCGCGGGTGCGGCCGTCCCTGCCGGGCGGCGCGACGTGGTCCCACTGGCCGCCGAACTCGTCGTAGGTGACGACCACCAGGGTGTCCTTGGCCTGCGGCCCGCTCTGGACGGTCTTGAGCAGGTCCACCAGGTGGTCGCTGCCGTTCGGCTCGCTGGCGTAGCCCGGGTGCTCGTTCTCCGCGCCGTACGGCTTGACGAAGCTGACCGCCGGGAGCGTCCCCTCCTCGGCCGCCTCGACGAACGCCGTCTCGTCCTTCAGGTGCGCGCGGCCGGGCTGCCCGGGCGCGTACGCCGCGAAGTAGTTGAACGGCTGGTGGTGGTACTGGAACAGCGGGCCCGGGTGCCCGGCCTCCGCGTCGTCCCAGCCGCCGGAGTACCAGGCCCAGCTGACGCCCTTGCCGCTGAGCCGGTCGCCGATGTTGGGGTACTCGGCGTCGTCGATGAGCGGAAGCCGCGCCCCGCCGCCGTGCGGCGCGCTCGCCGGCTGGATGGTGTTGACCGCGTATTCGCCGCAGGCGAACGCCGGGTTGGCCGTGGGCCCGCACGCCTGTGTGAGCTGGGCGTCCTTGACCGCCGTCGCCGGCTTGTACAGCGGGTAGCCGGCGTTGGGGAACCCCGCGGCGTCGAGCACCGAGTGCAGCCCCTCGTTCGGCCCGCCCGGGCCCGCGCTGGTGTCGACGGGCGCGCGGCCGGCGATCAGCCACTGGTGGTTGAGGAACGAGCCGCCGAAGGCGCCCTGGAAGAAACGGTCGGCGATCACGTACTTGGGCGCGCCGGCCGAGTGCAGGTACTTCCAGATGGGCAGCTCACGGGTGTCGTAGACGCCCATGGTGAGGCCGATGGCGTCGCTGCCGGTCACGTAGCGGTCCTGCCGGCCGTGGTCGATCTGGTACTGCTCCTGGTAGAAGCGGTGCACCAGGTCGCGCGTGCAGCCTCCGGGCTCGGCGCCGTCGGCGTCCTCCGGCACGCCGTTGGGGGCCGACACGCCCGGCGCAGGGCAGGTCCTGTCCTCGGGCCCGATGTAGTCGTCGATGGTGAACGGCCGGTTCGCGAAGTGGCTGGCCGCCACGCCGTGCGCGGCGTCCTGGCAGGTGCCCTCCAGGGGAGGGGTGGCGAGGTTGACGTCGTTCTGGGCCAGGCAGCGGTAGGGAGTGCCGTCCTGGGCGACCTGCCTGACCCGGACGGCGTCCCGGCCGAGGCCGTCCACGCGCTGCCCGCCGACCGGGCCCCAGTCGCCGTACAGGTTGTCGAAGCTGTGGTTCTCCTCGTAGATGACGACCAGGTGGCGGTAACCGCCGATCACATGCGGCTCCGGGCGGCCGTGGCCGCCGTCGGCCACGGCCGCGCAGGCCGGCAGCGACAGGGCGCCCAGCAACCCGCAGGCGGCGACGGCCGTCAGAGGTCTTCTTCTCGCTCGCATCCGCACATCATCACCCCTTGACCGCGCCGATGATGACTCCCTTGGTGAAATGGCGTTGCACGAACGGGTAGACGAACAGCACCGGAATCAGCGCGACCGTGACGATCGACATCTGGATGGCCAGGCTCGGCGGCAGGGGATGGCCGGCGATGGTGTCGCTGGTCTGGCCGACGATCAGCGACTGCCCCTGCAGGACGTACTGCCGCAGGACGACCTGCAGCGGCCACTTGCTCGCGTCGTTAAGGTACAGCACGGCGTTGAAGAAGGAGTTCCAGTAGCCGACCGCGTAGAACAGGCCGATGACCGCGATGACGCCCTTGGAGACGGGCAGCACGATGCGCCACAGGATGCGGAACTCGCCGGCCCCGTCCACGCGCGCGCTGTCGGTCATCTCGCCGGGGATGTTCATGAAGAACGCGCGCATCACGACCAGGTTGAACGCGCTCACGGCCCCGGGCAGGATCAGCGACCAGTAGCTGTCGATCAGCCCGAGCGAACTGACCAGCAGATAATTCGGGATCATCCCCGGTCCGAACAGGAACGTCAGCAGGATCATGAACAGCAGCGGGCGGTGGAACAGCGAGCCGGGCCGCGACAGCCCGTAGGCCGCCAGCACGGTCACCGACAGGCTGATCGCCGTGCCGACGGCGGTGACGGCCAGGCTGACCACGACGGCGCGGGTGACCACCCCGCCGGAGAACAGCTCGCCGTAGGCGGCGAACGACAGCTCGCCGGGGACCCACACCAGCCCGCCGGCCCGGGTGACGGTCTCCTGGGTGGACAGGCTGGTCAGCACCACCATGTAGACCGGGAAGACGACGCAGGCCGCGATCAGCGTGAGCGTCAGGTTCTTGGCCAGCCGTCCGGCGAGGCGCGGCGCCTCGTCCCAGGCCGGGCGCGAAGTCGTGGTCGTCATGATCGTTTGTAGATCCCCTGCTCGCCGAAACGGTGGGCCACCTTGTTGGCCACCAGGATGAGCAGCAGCCCGACCAGGCCCTTGACCAGGCCCGCCGCCGCTCCGTAGCTCCACTCGCCGGTGGTCAGCGTGCGCCAGTACACGAAGGTGTCCAAGACCTCGGCCGCCTCCCTGCCGACCGCGTCACGCTGGAGGAAGAACTGCTCGAACCCCACGTTGAGCGCCTCGCCGAGGCGCAGGATCAGCAGCAGGATGATCACCGGGCGCAGGCCGGGCAGCGTGATGTGCCACATCCGCTTCCAGCGGCTCGCGCCGTCCACCGCCGCCGCCTCGTACAGGTTCTGGTCGATGGCGGCGAGCGCGGCCAGGAAGATGATCGTTCCCCAGCCCGCGTCCTTCCAGACGGTCTCCGCGGTGACCAGCAGCAGGAAGGTGTCGGGATTGGTCATCAGTTCGACGCCCTTGTGCCCGTGGTCGCGCAGGATCTGCGAGATCAGCCCGGCCCCGCCGAACATCTGCTGGAACAGCGTCACGACCAGCACCCAGGAGAAGAAGTGCGGCATGTAGACGATGCCCTGGATGAGCAGCCGCAGGCGGGGCCGCACGACGCTGTCGAGCAGGATGGCCAGCGCGATGGGCACGGGGAAGTAGAAGACGAGCTGGAACGCGGTGATGCTCAGCGTGTTCAGCGTCGCGTCCCAGAAGCTCTGGTCGGCCAGCAGCCACTGGAAGTTGCTGAACCCGACGAACGGGCTGTCCTTGAAGCCGACGTAGGGCGAGTAGTCCTGGAAGGCGATGACGTTGCCGAGCAGCGGCACGTAGTGGAAGACCAGCAGCAGTCCGGCCGCCGGCAATGTCATCAGCAGCAGCGGCCAGTCCCGCCGGAGGCGGCTCGGCAACGGCCTGCGGGCGGGATCGGCGCCGCCGCCGCCCGGTTTCCTGCCGTTCCGGCTTGCTTTGGAGGCGGTGTTGCGGACATTGTTAGTGGTGCCGGTTCCGGCGGGTGAGGTCAGGTCACCCGCCGGGCCGGTCTCCGTGGCCTTTCTCAGCACTCCGGCCGCCTTCGCCCGCCCGGCCGGGGCCGGCCCGTTCGGACGTCGCGCACGGTCGTCGCGCTCGCCATGCTTGTCGGGCGGCTACGCACGGCCGTTGTCCCGCAGGACCTTCATGTAGAACTCGCGCGCCTCGTCCCCGCCGTCGCGCCGCCACTCGGCGACGATCTGCTTGACGTCGCTCACCGGCCGGCGCCCGCGCATGATGTCGGTGAACTTGTCCTCGGTGGGGATCTGCAGGCCCGCCATCCGGGACGGCCGCTGGTCCCGGATGCCGTCGAGCGGGGTCTTCTCGATGTACTTGAACGACGCGTTCTGCCATCCGACGCTGCCCCGGACGGCGTCGGGAAAGGCCACGTAGTCGGCGGCGATCGGCCTGCCGCCGAGGAAGACGTAGGTCGGCTGTGCCTCCTTGCGCCCGAGGTCGGTGAACTGGGGCACGCCCTTGTCGTCCCGGGTGAAGTGCTTGCCCTCCACGCCGTAGGTCGCCAGTTCGTACTCCTTGGTGCCGAACGGGGCGGCTCACCAGTTGAGGACGGACAGCAGCTCCGCGATCTTGTCCTTTCCCAGGCCCTTCTTCACGAACGTGAAGATCCCCGCCGGCTTGTTGTGGTACATGATCGGCGTGCTGCCGTCATGGGAGAACAGCGGCATCGCCTCGATGGCGAACTTCGGGTTCTTGCCGCGGTGCTGCTGCAGCAGTTCGTGCCAGGCGCCCAGGCCGTCGCGGTAGATGACGATCTGGCCGGAGGCGAACAGGTCCTTCTCGTTGGCGCCGCGGTTGGCGCTGACCACGTTCGGGTGGATGAGCTCCTCCTGGAAGAGCTTGCGCATGAAGGCGACGCACGCCTCCCACTCGGGCGTCTCGTACTTGTAGACGAGCTTGCCGCCCTCCAGCCGCCACTCCTGTGGGACCTTGAAGACGGGCCACACCATCTCGTGGATGTCGCCGAACGCCCAGCGCTTGCCCTTGGGATCGGTGATCGCCTTGCCCAGGTCGAGCAGCTCGTCGGCGGTCGTGGGCATCTTCCAGTCGGAGTGCTGGTCGAAGATGTCCTTGCGGTAGAGCAGGGCGAGGGGGAACGGGTCGGTCGGGAAGGGCACCGCCATGAGCTTGCCGTTGAAGACCGAGAAGCCCCACGCGGGGCTGGGCAGGTTGGCCAGCATCGGGTAGGCCTTGACCTTGTCGCCCTGCAGGTAGGGGGTGAGGTCCTCGAACGCCTGGTCGACGGCCCGGTTGAAGTCGGCCATCTTCTCGATCTCCCACTGCGGGATGACCATGAGGTCGGGGATGTCGCCGCCCGCGAGCCGGGCCGTCACCTTGTCGACGTAGGTGGTCCCGTCGGCGATCTGGAAGTCGATGGTCGCGCCGATGTCGGCGTTGCACGCCTGGAAGTAGGCGTTCTCCGACAGTCCGGGCGGGGGAGGGCCCCACAGCGGCGTCATCGCCTTGTAGGAGCCGCCCTTGCCGGCCGTGCCGGGGACGGCGTCGGCCAGGGTGGCGGGGTAGTTCAGGAAGCCGCCGCCGACGTCGGGTACGCCGAGCAGGTTGGAGACGGTGCCGGGGACGTCCGGCTTCACGCCCTGGAAGGGCACGTAGGACGGGGTGAGCGACTTCAGCTTGTCGGCCGCCGCCGCGGTGGCGCCGCCGCTGCCGGGCCTGCGCCCGGAGGGGGTGGAGCAGCCGGCCACGAGGCCGCCTCCGGCGAGCGAGGCCGCGCCGAGGCCGACCAGGCCGAGGAACCCCCGGCGGCTGGGATGGGTGCCGGCGCTCGCGCCGTCAGTGGGAGATGTCATCGGAGGCTCCCTTCGCGGGGGTGTGCGGCGCTTCGTACGGGGGGTGTCAACGGCGCTCCTTCAGGTCGGGCCAGGTGTGTGAAGGGTCGAGGGTGTCGGGAGGGGCGGGCCCCGGGGTAGAGTTAGTTCGTCTGATGACCAAACAAATTAGTCCAGGGGCCCGGGCGCCACAAGGGACGGCCCGGCCGTTCCCCCGGGCCGCCGGTCACGGATTGGTGACGGCGGCCGGCGAGGGAGGGCGAGGGCGAGGTATGACCAGCGGCTCGACGATGCGGCATGATGGGCCCACCGGGGCTCAGCGGGAACGGGGCTGATTTTGATCAATACGCACACCGGGCCTCAGCCGGCGGACTTCGCCGACGTCAGGGCCACCAACCTCGCGGTCGTGCTGCGGTTCGTGCGGGAGAACGCGCCCTGCTCCCGGGCCGACATCGCGGCCTCCACCGGGCTCAACAAGGCCACGGTGTCCAGCCTGGTCGCCGACCTCATCGACCGGCGGCTGCTGCGCGAGACCGGCCTCACCGAGAACCGCGTCGGCAGGCCGGCCACCATGCTCGTGCTGGACGGCTCCCCCTACGCCGCCATCGGCATCGAGGTGAACGTCGACTACCTGACCGCCGTCGCCGTCGACCTGGCGGGCACCGAGCTGCTGTCGTGGCGCCGGTCCTTCCCCGGCGCGACCGCCACCCCGAACCAGGCGGTCGCCGCGGTCGCCGCCCTGGCCCGGCGGGTGCTCGGCCGCATGGGCAAGGAGGCCCGCCAGGTGCTCGGCCTGACGGTCGCGGTGCCGGGCCTGGTCGACGTGGGCGGCTCGGTGCGCATCGCGCCCAACCTGGGCTGGCATGACGTCGACCTGGCCGGCGACCTTGCCAAGGCCCTGCGCGACCCGGGCTTCCCCGTGCTGGTGGACAACGACGCCAACCTCGCCGCGCTCGCCGAGCACCGCTTCGGCCCGCACGGCGGGGCGGCGGATCTGGTCTACCTCACCGGCGCGGTCGGCGTGGGCGCGGGCGTCATCATGGACGGCCGGCTGCGCCGCGGCGGCCAGGGCTTCACCGGCGAGATCGGCCATATCCAGATCGACCCCTCGGGCGCCGAGTGCCGCTGCGGGCGCCGCGGCTGCCTGGAGGCCGTCGCCGGCATGACGGCCGTGCTCCAACGCACCGCCCCCGACGCCGCGCCCGCCGAGCTGGAGCCCGAGATCGAGGAGGTCGTGCGGCTCGCCCGCGGAGGCGACCCGCTCATGCTGGACACCCTGGCCACCATCGGCGGCGAGCTGGGCAAGGGCGTGGCGATCATCGCCAACGTGCTCAACCCCGAGGTGGTCGTCCTCGGCGGCTACTACATCGCCCTCGCGCCGTGGGTGCTGCCCGCCGCGCGCGAGGAGTTCGCCCGCCGCAGTTTCGCCCCGGAGGCCGGCGGCACCCGCCTGGTCGCCTCCACCCTCGGCTACGGGGCGGCGGCCCTCGGGGCGGCCGCCCGCCTGCTGGACTCGGTCGACTCCGGCCGCCTGCCCGCCCAGGGCTGACTCGCGACGGACTCTTGACGGACTCTTGACCCAAAGGCCGCGAAGCGGCACTCTTCAGGAGAACCCCGGATGTAACGCTGCTGAAATCTTCGTGCACACCGTCGAAGCGCTTCGATACGCCTGGACGTCCCGGCCGCGTCGAAGCGCTTCGACCACCAGAGACGCTCGGCGTCGAAGCGCTTCGAAACGCACCTCGGTGAGCGAAGGACGGTCCCAGATGAACGAACCGGTGTCAGGCACCTTCCGCGATCCCGCCCTGCCGGTCGAGGCGCGCGTCGCCGACCTGCTCGCCAGGCTCACGCTGGAGGAGAAGATCGGCCTGCTGCACCAGTACCAGGCGGCCGTGCCCCGGCTCGGCGTCGGGGCCTTCCGCACCGGCACCGAGGCCCTGCACGGGCTCGCCTGGCTCGGCCCGGCGACCGTCTTCCCGCAGGCGATCGGACTGGCCAGCACCTGGGACCCCGACCTGGTGCGCCAGGTGGGCGCGGCCACCGGCGAGGAGGTGGTGGCGATGCACCACAAGGACCCCGCCGGCGCGGGCCTCAACGTCTGGGCGCCCGTCGTCAACCCGCTGCGCGACCCCCGCTGGGGCCGCAACGAGGAGGGCTACTCCGAGGACCCATGGCTGACCGGCGTCATGGGGACCGCCTACTCCCGGGGCCTGCGCGGCGACCATCCGACGCTCAGGACCGCCCCCACGCTCAAGCACTTCCTGGCCTACAACAACGAGACCGACCGCTGCGTCACCTCCAGCAACCTGCCGCCCCGCGTGCTGCGCGAGTACGAGCTGCGGGCCTTCCGCCCCGCGATCGAGGCCGGCGCCGCCGTCTCGCTGATGCCCTCCTACAACCTGGTCAACGGCCGCCCGGCCATGCTCAGCCCGCTGATCAACGAGGTCGTGCGCGCCTGGACCGGCGACGACCTGCTGGTGGTCAGCGACGCCTACGCCCCCGGCAACCTCGCCGGCCTGCAGGGCTACCACGACGACCTGCCGCAGGCCTACGCGGCGGCGATCAAGGCCGGCACCGACAGCTTCACCCAGGACGACGACCGGCCCGCCGCCACGCTCGGCCACATCACCGAGGCGCTGGAGCGCGGGCTGCTCGCCGAGGACGACGTGGACACCGCCGTCCGCCGCGCGCTGGCCGTCCGCCTCCGCCTCGGCGAGTTCGACCCCGCCACCCCCTACGACGGCATCACCGAGGACATCGTCAACAGCGCCGGGCACCAGGCCCTCGCCCGGCGGGCCGCCACGCAGTCCATCGTCCTGCTGAAGAACGACGGCCTGCTGCCCCTGCGCGCCCCCGAGCGCGTCGCGGTCATCGGGCCGCTCGCCGACACGCTCATGGAGGACTGGTACAGCGGCACGCTGCCCTACGCCGTCACCGCCCGCGCCGGGCTCGCCGAACGGTGCGTCACCGCCTTCGCCGAGGGCGTCGACCGGGTCGCGCTCAACGCGGCGGGAGGCCACGTCACGGCCGCCGAGCACTTCGCCGGCGGCCCGCTCGCCGTCTCCCCGGCGGGCGAGGCCCGCGCCACCTGGTTCGACCTGTTCGACTGGGGCGGCGGCGCCTACGCGCTGCGGGCCTGCGCCAACGGCAGGTACGTGTCGGTCGGCGACGACGGCGTGCTGGTCAACGACCAGCCCGGCCCGAACGGCTGGGAGGTGCGCCAGACCTTCCGGCTGGACGAGCGTCCCCGCGGCACCGTGGCGCTGCGCCACATCTCCACCGGCCGCCACGTCGGGCTGGCGCCCGACGGAGTCCTGCGGCTCACCGACGACCCCGACACGGCCGCCGTGCTCACCCTGGAAATGGTCGAGAGCGGCGCCCAGGCCGCCGCCGAGCTGGCCGCCACCGCCGACGTCGCCGTCGTCGTGCTCGGCGACCACCCGCTGGTCAACGGCCGCGAGACCGAGGACCGCGCCGACCTCGCCCTGCCGCCCGCGCAGGAGGCGCTGCTGCGCGCCGTCCACGCCGCCAACCCCCGCACGGTGCTGGTCGTCAGCAGCGGCTGCCCCTTCGCGGTCACCTGGGCCCAGGAGAACGTGCCGGCCGTCCTGTGGTCCGCCCACGGCGGCCAGGAGTACGGCAACGCCCTGGCCGACGTGCTGTTCGGCGACGAGGACCCCGGCGGCAGGCTCACCCAGACGTGGTACAGGTCGGCCCGCGAGCTGCCCGACCTGTTCGACTACGACATCATCGCCACCGACTCGACGTACCTGTACTACCGCGGCACGCCGCTGTACCCGTTCGGCCACGGCCTCGGCTACACCCGGTTCACCTACTCCGACCTGCGCCTGTCCTCGGCCGCCCTCGCGCCGGACGACGTGCTGCACGTGCGGGTGACCGTCACCAACGTCGGTCTGCGCCCCGGCACCGAGGTCGTGCAGCTCTACACCCACCAGCGGCGCTCGCGCGCCAAGCAGCCGCTGCGCCAGCTGCGCGGCTTCGAGCGGGTGCGGCTCGCGCCCGGGGAGAGCCGCACCCTCACCCTGTCCGTCGACGTCGCCGACCTGGCGTTCTGGGACGTCACACGGGGGAGGTTCGTGGTCGAGGAGGCCCCGCACAAGGTCCAGGTGGGCGCGTCGGCGCGCGACATCCGGCTGTGCGCGCACTTCACGGTGGCCGGCGAGCGCATCCCCGCCCGCGACCCCTACACCCGCCCCCTGGACGCTGCCGACAACGACGAGTACGACGGAATCGTGCTGTGCGACGCCGCCCGCTCCGGCGGCGACGCGGTCCGGGGCACCGACCCCGGCGGGTGGATCGCCTTCCGGGAGGTCGACTTCGCCGGCGGCGCCGCCGACTGCCTGCTGGCCGTCTCCAGCACCGAGGGCGGCGTGCTGACGCTGCGGCTGGACGACCCGCTGTACGGCGAGGTCATCGGCGCGGTGTCGGTGGCGCCGTCGCGGGACAGGTACGACCTGGCCACGGTCACCTGTCCCCTCGCCGGGGCGGCGGGAGTGCACGATCTTCATGTCGTGTTCGAGAACGAGGGGGTCACGGTGAGCGAGCTCCGCTTCACCCGGCAGGCCACGGGGAGCGCTCGTTGAGAACGGTCACCATCGCCGACGTCGCCAAGCACGCCGGCGTCGCCGTGAGCACCGTCTCGTACGTGCTCAGCGGCAAGCGCGCGATCTCGGCGACGACGAGCCAGCGCGTCATGCGCAGCGTCCGCGCGCTCGGCTACCACCCGAACGCGGGCGCCAGGGCGCTGGCCAGCAAGCGGTCCAACGTCATCGCCCTGGTGCTGCCGCTGCGCGCCGGCATGCACCTGCCCGTCCTGATGCAGTTCGCCACCTCGGTCGTCACCACCGCCCGGCAGTTCGACCACGACGTGCTGCTGATGACCGCCGACGAGGGGCCCGACGGGCTGCGGCGGGTCGCCGCCAGCGCGCTGGTGGACGGCCTGGTGCTGATGGACGTGGAGATCCACGACCCCCGGGTGCCGCTGCTGCGCGAGCTGGAGGAGCCGAGCGTGCTCATCGGCTTCCCGGCCGACGCCTCCGGGCTGACCTGCGTGGACCTGGACTTCGCACAGGCGGGGGCGATCTGCGCCGAGCACCTGGCCTCCCTCGGCCACCGCGAGATCGCGCTGCTGGGCGCGCCGAACGTCGTCTACCAGCGCGGCACCGGCTACGCCGAGCGCACCATGGAGGGCTTCGCCGAGGCCGGGCGCGAGCACGGCGCGACGGCGATCGCCCGGCCGTGCGAAGAGAGCTTCGACGAGGTGTGCGCGGCCGTGAAGGCCCTGCTGGAGGAGCATCCCGGGCTCTCGGGCATCGTGGTGCACAACGAGGCCGCGGTCGGCCACGTGCTGGGCGCGCTGCGGGTGCTCGGCCGGCGGGTGCCCGAGGAGGTCTCGGTCGTCGCCATCTGCCCCGACGACGTCGCAGAACGGGCCAGCCCGCCGCTCACCTCGGTGCTCATCCCCGCGGCCGACGTCGGCCACCAGGCCGTCCGCCTGCTCATGGCCAAGCTGGAGGGCGGCGCCGTCCCCGACGCCACCCTGCTGCCGCCCCGGCTCACCATCCGCCAGAGCACGACGGCCCCCGGTCCCGTCCCGCCCCTCGCGAACTCGGCGACCGCACCGACGAAGGGCTGACCGGCGGTGCGCGCCGGCCGCGGCCCGCTCGGCGAGCACCGCGGTCCGGCGTGACGGCGGCGTCCGACCACCCCGCGCTCTGAACCGTGCCCAGGCCGCTCACCCGGTGGCGGCCTCCCGGGACGCGGCGGTGTGCTCGGCGGCCAGGGCGCAGGACAGCATGACCACCAGGGCGGTGAGCTGGGCGATGGAGGACCACAGGCCGAGCGGGATGGTGAGGGGCGCGACGGCCGCCGCCACCGTGCGCAGGGGGCGCGCGGGCAGGGCGAGCACCCGGCGGTACATCGTGTCGCCCGCCAGGTAGAGCGTCACGCCCGCCGCCAGGGCGATCGCCGGGCCGGCGTGCAGGTGGTCCAGCGGGTGGCCGATCGCGTTCTTCACCCCCGCCGCGACGCCGACGATGCCGAGCAGCATCGGGATGTGGGCGTAGAAGTAGGCGCCGAGGATGAGCCGGGTGCGGCGCACCGGCTCGGCCTGTACCAGCGCGTGCTCGGCGGCGGCGTCGTCCTCGCCGCCGAAGTAGCTCCACCACAGACACGCCGCCAGGGCCAGCCCCAGCGCGGCGGCGGCCAGCAGGGCCGGGCTCACCTCGCCGTGGGCGCCGATGCCGATGGCCACCACCGACTCGCCGAGCGCCACGATCACCAGCAGCCCGTGCCGCTCGACGATGTGCGCCGGGTGCAGCGGGAAGCCCTTCTGCCCGATGAAGTACGGGCTGCCCCACAGCAGCACCATGGCCGCCGCCCAGAGCAGGTAGACCAGGACGCCGTCGGCGAGGCCGGCCGCGAACAGCAGTGCGGTCGCCGCGAGGTTGAACGGGATGACCCGGACGAACGAGGCGGTCGCCTGGAGGTAAAGGCCCGCGTGGACCAGCACGATGATCAGGTAGCCGAGCGCGAAGGCCCACCCGCCGCCGTCGAAGGCCCGGGGGATGGCCAGTGCCATGATGAGGAATCCGGCCATGCCGAGCAGGATGAGCACCCGCCGGGCAGGGCGGGCGGGCGGCACGGTGTTGGTCAGCCAGGCGTATCCGGAGTACATCCACCAGATGACGCCGAAGACCAGCAGCACGCGCACCGCGCCCTCGACGGGACCGCCGTGCGCGGTCTGCGCGGGGGCCTGCGGGGCGAAGCCGTCGACGAGCAGCGTGGTGAGCTGCGTGACGGTGAAGACGAAGACCAGGTCGAAGAAGAGCTCCAGCGTGGAGACGCGCAGCTCCTGATGGGGGGAGGTGGGCTCGACACGTTCGGCGAACCAGCCGGGCAGGCGCATGCGCCCATCCTCGCCCCCATTCGCCCCTTATGACCGCAGAGTTCGCCCGAGGCTGATCATCCGCCCTGGAGGTTCGCGGTCACGCTAGTCGGTGTCGGAAGGGGTGGTGGTCTTCCTGCCGCCCGCGACCAGGCGGTCGGTTCTGGTGGAGGTGGACGGGGCGTCGGCGGTGATGTCCTCGGCGTCGTCGGAGGGCTTGGCCGGGCGGCGCGGCCGGGCCTTGCGGGGCGCGGTCACCTCGCCGGCGCCGCCGGCGTCGCGGGTGCCGCCGGTGTCGCCGGCGCCGGTACGGCCTTCGGGGAAGGTCACCGGGCCCTTGGCGCTCGCGTCCTTGACGGCCGGGCGCTGGACGGGGGCCTGCTTGGCGCCCCCCGCGTCGCCGCCCGTGCCGGACGCGGTGGGGGCCGGGGCGTCGCCGGAGGACGAGGCGGGGCGCGCGGTCTCGCGCCAGGAGGCGATGACGTGGTCGGCCTCGGCGTCGGCGGCCATCTCGTCGGCGGCCTCGGCCTCGCGCCTGCGGATCACGACCAGGTGGTCGACCGACAGGCGCCCGGCTCCGACGACCGCGAGGAGCACAGACGCCGAGCCGAGGGCGACGATGAGGTTGATGTCCCCGCCGGTCAGCGGCAGGCCGGTGTCCCCGCTGACCAGCACGAACACGGCCAGCGCCTCGGCGAAGAGTATGAGCCCGCAGGCCGGGACGGCCAGGCCCGCGACCAGGAGGGCTCCTCCGATGAGCTCGATGAGCATGGTGGTGGCGGCCCACAGGCCCGGCGCCGGGGCGTCCATCCGGGCGAACTGCTCACTGGTGGCGGTCAGCCCGAACTCCAGCTTGTGCCAGCCGTTGGCGAAGAAGATGCCGCCGACGCCCAGCCGGGCGGCCAGCGCGGCGAGATCCTGGAGGGTTCGTCTCACGGTAGCCATTCTCCTGGGGTCGGTCGGCGTTGCACAGACAATTGCCCTGTATCGCCCCCGACATGCGCGCCGGAGCGGCGCACGGACGGGCTGGACGGAACGCGGAAGCGGGCGCGGGACGGTGCGCAGGACGGCGGGGCCGTGGGCCGGTCGCCGGGTCGCGGGCCGGCCGGGTCAGAGGGGGATGCGTTCGCGGTCGGGGCCGGGGACCGGGGAGCGAGAGGGACGGCGGGGGAGCAGGACCAGGGCGGTGATCGCGGTGACCGCCAGCAGGGCGACGCTCACCAGGATCGTGGAGTGCAGGGCGGTGACGAAGGCCGCGCGGGCGCCGTCCATGAGCGAGTCGCCCGCGGGCCCGCCCACCTCCCGGGCGACGTGCGCGGCCGAGGCCAGCGACTCCCTGGCCTGGCCCATGGCCGCCGGCGCGACCCCCGGCACGGCGGCCACGCCGGGCGCGTACACGATGGTGGTGACGGTGCCGAGGACGGCCACCCCGAGCCCGGCGCCGAGCTCGTAGGCGGTCTCCTCGATCGCCGCCGCGCCGCCGGCGCGTGACTCCGGCGCGGACGCCATGATCGTGTCGGAGGCGGCGAGCAGCGCGACCTCCACGCCGAAGCCGATGCCGGCGAAGCACACGCAGAGCATCACCGGGTGTTGTTCGGCCCCCCAGAGGAGGGTCGGCGCCAGGGCCAGCCCGGCGAGGGCCAGGCCGCCCGTCATGGTGGCCCGCAGGCCGAACCGCTGCAGCAGGTGGGCCGCGCACAGGCCGCCCGCGATGGCGGCGATCATGAGGGGGAGCATGCGGGCCCCCGCCCGCAGCGGGCTGTCGCCGAGCACGAGCTGAAGGTATTGCGCCAGCATCAGCTGGAGCCCGACCAGGGAGAAGACGGCCAGCAGCACGCACAGGACGCCGATGGCGAAGCCGCGCTCGGAGAACAGCCCGATGTCCAGGAACGGCCGGGCCAGACGGCGCTGGCGCGCGGTGAACCAGACCAGCAGCCCGACGCCGGCGATCATGATGGCGACCGCCGGGGCCGTCCCGACCGTCCCGCCGTGCCCCAGCTCCTTCAGCCCGAAGGCGAGGAACAGCACGCCCAGTGTGGACAGCGCGGCGCTCGGCACGTCCCAGCCGTGGCCGGGGTCGCCATCGGAGCGGGGAAGCAGGCGCGCGGCCAGCGGCAGCGCCACCACCAGCAGCGGGACGTTGATCAGGAAGACCGCGCCCCACCAGAAGTGCTCGACCAGGACGCCTCCGACCAGCGGGCCGAGGGCGGCGCCCCCGGCGGCGACCGCGCTCCAGACGCCGAGGGCGACGGCCCGCTCGCGGCGGTCGGTGAACACCTGACGGATGATCGAGAGCGTGGCGGGCATGATCATCGCGCCGCCGACGCCGAGCAGCGCCCGCGACAGGATCAGGGCGAGCGGGCCGCCCGAGAAGGCGGCCGCGAGCGACGCCACGCCGAAGACGACATAACCGGCCAGCACGAACCGCCGCTTGCCGTACCTGTCGCCGAGCGTTCCGAAGGTCACCAGCAGCGGGGCGACGACCAGCGAGTACACGTCGATGATCCACAGCAGCTCGACCGCGGACGGCTCCAGGGCTGCGGTCAGGGCGGGGACGGCGATGTGCAGGACCGTGGCGTCCACGGCGATCAACAGGAGGCTGAAACAGAGCAACGCGAGCACCGACCACCGGTTCGCCTGATGGTCTATGGTCGTGCCTCTGACGCGGCTCCCTGGCCGGGTGCCCAGAACGGTCATTGATCAGCCGAAAGGTTCTCGCCCGCAGAACATGCGAGGCAGCTTAGGCCATCTCGGTTGATAGTTCAGCGGGTTGTGACAATGGCCCTGACTCACCGCGTCCTGGACCGCCGGTCGCCGAACGGGGCGCGGTGAAACGGTGGCTATCGGACTATGCCGACCTTCGCGACATTCCGCCCTGGAGGTGCCCCTGGGGTTGGTGATCAAGGTGGGGCGGCGCCGACCTCTCTAGAGAGCTATAGGTATATGTCCGGCATCTAGGCAATCGGTGATCCGCAACGGACCATGACGGCGTGGGGAACGCCAGCGAGTCAGATCCCTTACCGGTGCCATCCCCGCGAGATCGCTCCGATCCCCGCGCCTGGTGCGTCGTCGCCGTCGCCCGGCTGGCGCGCGACCTGCCCGAGGGAGCGCTGGAGGCCGCCGGCGAGGCGGTCGCGCGCGACCCCGACGGCGAGTGGGGGCATCGGCTGGTGAGTCTCGCCCATGAACGCCTCGGCCGCGACTCCGAGGCGGTCGTAGCGGCTCAGGACGCCGTCCGGCTCGCACCCGGCTCCTGGGCCGCACGGCTACGGCTCGGCTCAGTGCTGCGCAGGCTCCCCGGCCGATGGCGCGACGCCTGGAGCCAAGCCCAGCACGCCGTGCGCTTCGCTCCCGAGCAACCCGACCCGCACGTGCTGATCGGCGACCTCGCCCTGCTGCGCGGCGACCACCGGCAGGCCGCCGCGGCCTACCACGCCGCGCTGCGGAGGGAGGAGGAGCACCTCGGGGCTCGGGTCAACCTCGGGCTCGCCCACCTGCGCTGGGGCCGCCCGCGCGACCACCACGACCCGGTGTGGAGCGTCGACCCCCGCGAGACCGGCCTGGCCCGCCGTGCCCTGGAGCTGTGGGCCAGGCAGGTGCGCCTGCTCCTGGCGCTCTGCCTCGCGGCCGTCGCCGTCCTCGCCTTCTGGTACGACCTGCGCGACCAGGCGCGCATCGGCGGCGCGGCGGTGCTGCTCCTCGCGGCCGCCGTCACCGTGCGGCGGGCCCGCCAGATCACGGTGTGGCGGTACGTGCCGGGCATGCTCGCCCGCGACCTGTGGCTGTGCGTCGCGGTGTCGGTGACGGTCCTCGCGGTCGCCGCGTACGCCGCCGCGCTGCTCACCCTGCCGGCGTGGACGCTCGCCGACGAGGTCGTCCCCCTGGTCGCGGCGGCCGGCGCGCCCGAGATGGTCCGCTGGGACGACGTCGTCGGCGGCTTCTGGGCGGGATTGTTCGGGCTGGTGCTGTTCAACGGGGTGGCGGTGACCAGCCTGCGCGCGTTCGCCGAGACCTGGCAGGGCCGGCCCGTGCGGGCGCTGGCCGAGTTCACCGCCGTCCCCCCCGAGCGCGTCGGCCGGCGCGACACGGACGTGACCCTGTGGATCATCGCCGCCCGCCTGTGGTTCCTGGTGGTCCTGCTCGCCCTGCTGCCCGCGGTGGCGGCCGAGCCGCGCGCGGCGCTCGCCGGGGCCTGCGTGCCGATCGCCATGCTGTACGTGCGCCGGCGCGGCGGCCTGCGCTCGCGCCTGAGGGAGATCCTGCGCGAGGACCGGGGGCTGGCGGTGGCGCTCACGTTCCTGCTCGCGGCGTCCGCGGCCCTGGTCCTGGCGGGCGCCGTGCCGGCCCTGGGGTTGCCGCCATCGGACGGGGCGTGGGCGTGGTGGTCGGTCGCCGCGGCGCTGGTCGTGGTGGTGCTCGCGTTCGCGGCGCGGGCCGCGCGGGCGTGGTGGCGGGGGTCGGCGGGGCCGTGGCGGGCCTCGCTGATCCTGTGCGAGGGCTGCGGTCCCCGCCTGCCCGGGGACGCGGGCCCGTCGGTCGCGCTGAGCCCGGAGGTGCGGCGGGCGTTCACCTACTCCCGCGGAGTCGTGCTGTCCTACACCGACGCGGGCGGCCCCCGCACCCTCGCCGTCGGGGCGGTCACCTCGGTCACCCGGTCGGGGGAACTGCGCCTGATCGCCGCCGAGGACGCCTGGGCCGCGGCCGAGCGCGACCCGCGGGTGGCGGTCTTCGTGGCCGACCCGATCGGGCGGCGGTTCTGGACCGAGGTGCGCGGCATCGCCCTGGCCGACCCCGCCGAGAACGTGCTCCGGGTGACGCCCAAGCACGTCATGGTCGGCGAGTACCCCGGCCGCCACGAGGCCAGGCCCGCTCCCCGGCGTCCGTGAGCCCGCGGGGCGACGCCGCAGGCGCCGTGACCTCTTGGGCGTCGCCGGCGTCCGCCCGGCTCGGGGCCGTGCGGGTGTTCGCGGGGGACGAAGTTTCCGTTAAGTTACCCGTGCGCAGGGTTGGGACGGTCTCGAGATCTGGACATATACCTACTTATAGGTAGAAATCCAGCATCCTTCGGGGGTACCGATGAGCACACCGCATAGCGACAAGCGGGCTCAGGACGTCATGCACCCGGGCGCCCAGTGCGTCGGCGAGCACGACAGCCTGCGCACGGCCGCGCAGATGATGCGCGATCTCGCGGTCGGCGCGCTGCCCATCTGCGGGGAAGACGACCGGCTCAAGGGCATCATCACCGACAGGGACATCGTGGTGAAGTGCTGCGCCGAGGGCAGGGACCTCGACCGGACGACGACCGGCGAACTGGCCCACGGGCTGGTGTGGGTGTCCGCGGACAGCGACATCGAAGAAGCCCTGATGAAGATGGAGCAGCACCAGATCAAGCGCCTGCCCGTGATCGAGAACCACCGCATCGTCGGGATGATCAGCGAGGCCGACCTGGCGAAGGAACTGCCCGACAGCAAGCTCGCCGAGTTCGTGCACCGCCTCTACGCGGGAGCCTGACCGCCCCGCCCCGAGAACGCCCGGCCCCGGCCGGGCGGAAGACCGCCCGCGCGCCTCCGCCGGCGTGCCGTCGCGAGCACCGCGACGCGCCGACGGGGGCGCGCCGCCATGCGCGGGGGCGTGAACGCGGCGCGTCGTGGCGGGCGCGGCGCGGGACGCGCGCTCGGGGCCCCGGTGCGGTATAACCGGGAGGCGACCGGGGAGGCAAAATGCGGGACTCCGACAGGGCCCGGCCGGCGGGGCGCGCCGCGGCCCGTGATGCGTTCGAGCACGTCCGGCTCCGTTATTTCCAGCTTTCCCGTGCTACGAGACGGGTCATCTTCGGCGCTGTCCTCATAGGCGCCATGGTGCTCGCCGTCTTCCTCGGCTGGTCGCCGTTCTCCACCTTCGCCACCACTCTGTTACTTCTCGGCTACGGCGAGCTGACGCTCCGCTATCCCCGCGCCGCCGCGACCGTCCTGGTCGTGGTGGCGTGGTCGTCCCTGATGATGGTCGCCGCCGAGTACGTCAGCCCGCACTCCCTGCTGCCCACCCTGTTCGTCCTGCTCGCCGTGCTGACCGGCGTGGCGGCCCACCTCATCAGGTGGGTGACGCCGTGGATCACCACCATGGCCGCCCTCGGCGCCGCCGCCCTCGTGAGCCTGGCCGTGGCCACCTTCTCGGCGGACGCCGCCACGTGGGCGGCGTACGGCGTCGCCGTGGCCGTGCTGACCTACCGCCTGGTCCAGGCCGGGCAGGCGCGCAAGCGGCTGGCGGCGGCGCGCCCCGAGGCCCCTGTTCAGGCGCGCCAGCGCGTGCGGGACGGCGCGGCCGAGCGCGACGGCGGCGCCGAGCGCTCGGCGCCGCCGCCGATCTCGGTCGACGACGCCCTCGGCGAGCTCGAGAGCATGATCGGCCTCGACCCGGTCAAAGAGCAGGTGCGCTCGATCGCGGCGTCCATCGAGGCCTCGCGGCTGCGCGCCGAGGCGGGGTACGCCTCCGAGCAGCCCATGCGCCACTTCGTGTTCCTCGGCCCGCCCGGCACCGGCAAGACCTCCGTGGCCCGCACGGTCGCCAAGATCTTCTACGCGTTCGGCCTGCTCGAGACCCCCTACGTCGTCGAGGCCCAGCGCGCCGACCTGGTCGGCGAGTACCTCGGCGCCACCGCGATCAAAACCAACGAGCTGATCGACCGGGCACTCGGCGGCGTGCTGTTCATCGACGAGGCCTACAGCCTGGTCAACTCCGGGGAGGGCCAGCACGACCGGTTCGGCGCCGAGGCCGTGCAGACCCTGCTCAAGCGCGCCGAGGACGACCGCGACCGGCTCATCATCATCCTGGCGGGCTACGACAAGGAGATGTCCGCCTTCCTGGCCTCCAACCCCGGTCTGTCGTCCCGGTTCTCCACCCGCGTCAACTTCCCCACCTACTCGCCGGCCGAGCTGGTCGGCATCGTCGAGCTGCTGCGCGCCAGGCGGGGCGAGCGGCTGCAGGCCGACGCCCCCGCGGCGCTGCACGGGCTGTTCGAGGACGTTCACCGGCGCGGCCTGATCGACGAACTGGGCAATGCCCGCTTCGCCCGCAGCCTGGTCGAGGTGGCGGCGCAGGCCCGCGACGTGCGCGTGGTCGGGGCCGGCGGCTCGCCCAGCCGCGATGATCTCCTCACCACCACCACGGCCGACCTCACCAAGGCGTTCAACGAGATCACCGCCCGGTTCCGCGGCTACCAGGCCACGCCGACCCTCGCCGACGCCCTGGCCGACCTCGACCGCATGGCCGGCCTCGAGCCGGTCAAGCGCCAGGTGCGGGCCATCGCCGCGCAGTTGCGCGTCGCCCGCATGCGCCAGGAGCAGGGCCTGCCCGCGCCGCCGCAGATGCGGCACTTCGTGTTCGTCGGCCCGCCGGGCACCGGCAAGACCACCGTGGCCCGCGTGCTCGGCCGCGTCTTCGCCGCGCTCGGCCTGCTCTCGCGGCCCGACGTGGTCGAGGCCTCCCGCGCCGACCTGGTCGGCCAGCACCTCGGCGCCACCGCGATCAAGACCAACGAGCTGGTCGACCGGGCGCTCGGCGGCGTGCTGTTCATCGACGAGGCCTACAGCCTGGTCAACAGCGGCTACCAGGGCGGCGACGCCTTCGGCGCCGAGGCCGTGCAGACCCTGCTCAAGCGCGCCGAGGACGACCGCGACCGGCTGGTCGTCATCCTGGCCGGATACGCCTCCGAGATGGAGCGGCTCCTGGCCACCAACCCGGGCCTGGCCAGCAGGTTCAACCAGCGCGTGACGTTCCCCTCCTACAGCGCGGCCGAGCTCACCGAGATCGCGGCGCTGCTGGCGGAGGAGTCGGGCGACCGGTTCGACGACTCCGCGCGGCGCGACCTGGCCGAGGTGTTCGCGTGGGTCTGCGCCGAGGGCCTGATCGACGGTCTGGGCAACGGCCGCTTCGCCCGTTCGCTGTTCGAGCGGGCCGCGCTGGGCCGCGACGTCCGCCTCGCGGGACGCGGCGGCACCGCCAGCGCCGAGGAGCTCACCACCATCACCAGCGCCGACGTGCGCACCGCCGTCGACGAGCTGGCCGACCGCTGATCCCCGCGGGCCTGCCCGCGGGGTCCGCGTCCTCGGTTCACCGCCGCACGCGCGCCGTCCTGACGGCCCGCCCGTCGTGGCCCGCGGCCGACACCTGGTCCGATTGACGACTTTCTTGTCACCGGATGGTTACGCGATGTAGCAGGATGGGCACGGAGGGACGCGGAACGTCCCTCACGGTGCGCGATCCGGCACGCCTGGGCAGTCGGCGGAAGGGGGGCGATGGCGGGATTCCTGCTTCGCCGGTTGGTGAACTACGTGGTGCTGATCGCCGTGGCCGCGAGCCTGGCGTACATGCTGGCCGCCGTCGCGCTGGACCCGCGGTCCAACTACGAGGGCCGCAACCCCCGGCCGCCCGCCGCGGTCATCGACGCCCGGCTCCGCGCGCAGAACCTCGACGACCGCACCCCGCTCTTGCGGCGCTACCTCACCTGGGCCGGGGGAGTGCTGCACGGCGACCTCGGCCGCACCTGGAACGGCGACCCGGTCGGCGCCCAGCTCGGGCGGCGCCTCGGCGTGACGCTGCGGCTGGTGGTGCTCGGCCTGCTGCTCGGCAGCGTCGCCGGCGTGCTCGTCGGCGCCGCCGCGGCCGTCGGGCAGTACGGCTGGTTCGACCGGCTGTCCACCATCGCCGCCTTCACCGTGCTCGCGATCCCCACGGTCGTGCTCGCCAACATGCTGATCATCGGCGCTATCTGGCTGAACGACCACCTCGGCGCGCAGGTGTTCCTG
Source organism: Sphaerisporangium sp. NPDC005288 (assembly GCF_040607475.1). Classification (NCBI taxonomy): domain Bacteria; kingdom Bacillati; phylum Actinomycetota; class Actinomycetes; order Streptosporangiales; family Streptosporangiaceae; genus Sphaerisporangium; species Sphaerisporangium sp. NPDC005288. Next base: position 142,669 of record NZ_JBEXGT010000004.1, read on the forward strand.
GTCAGCGGCGAGGCCACGCCCGGCCTCGCGGGCGGCCCCGGCGCGGGACTGCTCGACCGGGTTCAGCACCTGGCCCTGCCGACGCTCTCGCTCGCCGTCGGCCAGGTCGCCGTCTACAGCCGCTACCAGCGCAACATGATGCTCGACGTGCTGGAGGCCGACTTCGTCCGCACGGCGATGGCCAAGGGGCTGCGCAGGCGCACCGCCCTGGTGAAGCACGCCCTGCGCACCGCCCTCATCCCCGCCGCGACGTACTTCGCGTTCACCTTCGGCGCGCTGCTGGTCGGCGCCACCATCACCGAGTCGGTGTTCGGCTGGCACGGCATGGGCGAGGAGCTCGTGGCCTCCATCCGCACCAACGACGTCAACACCGTCGCGGCGATCAGCTGCTTCGCGGCGCTGGCCGTGCTGCTGGCCGCCCTGGCCTCCGACGTGCTGCACGCCGTCCTCGACCCGCGGGTGCGGGTGGGCCGATGACCACGACGCTGAGCGAGGAGGAGTTCGCCGAGGGGGAGGCCGGGGCCGGGCGGGTCCGCGCGCCCTCACGGGGCCGGGTGGTGGCCGGGCGGTTCTTCCGCACCAGGCAGGGCGCCGCGGGCTTCGCGCTGCTGGCGTCCATGTTCCTGCTCGCCTTCGCCGGGCCGCTGGCCTGCCCCTGGTCGGCCGGCGAGCTCGACTTCTCGGCCTTCATGCAGCCGCCCTCGCCCGGCCACTGGTTCGGCACCCTGCAGACCGGCGCGGACGTGTTCGCCGTCACCATGCGCGGCGCCCAGAAGTCGCTGGTCGTCGGCCTGCTCGTCGCCGTGCTCTCGACGGGCCTCGCGGCCGTCGCCGGCTCCTTCGCCGGCTACTTCCTCGGCTGGACCGACCGCACGCTCATGTGGGTGGCCGACCTGCTGCTGGTGCTGCCCGCGTTCCTGGTGCTCGCGGTCATGTCGCCGCTGTTCGCCGGCGGCCGGTGGATGCTCTTCGTCGTCATGCTCGCGCTGTTCCTGTGGATGGTCACCTCCAAGATCGTGCGCGGCATGACCCAGACGATCAAGGAACGCGAGTACGTCAAGGCGGCGCGGTTCATGGGCGTGCCGCCCCGCACCATCATCTTCCGGCACGTCATGCCGAACCTCGCGTCTCTGCTGATCGTGGACGCGACGCTGAACGTCAGCGCCGCCATCCTCACCGAGACGAGTCTGTCCTACTTCGGGTTCGGGGTTCAGCCGCCTGACGTCTCCCTCGGCGGCCTCATCGCCGACGGGTCCAAGACGGCGCTGTACGCGCCCTGGACGTTCTGGTTCGCGGCAGGAGGGCTGATCATCACGATCCTGTCGGTCAACCTGGTCGGCGACTCGCTGCGCGACGCGTTCGACCCCGGCGCGGGGAGGTCCACGTGAGCGGGCGGGCGTGGGGCGTGCGCGACGCGGAGCCCGCCATGCGAGAGCGGGCGCGGGGCGTGCGCGACGCTGAGCCGGCCGTGCGAGAGCAGGCGCGGGACGCCGATGACGCCGAGCCCAGCCTGCGCGAGCGGGCGGGCCGGGCGGGCGAGGACGAGCCGGCCGTGGACGACCCGGTCTCGCGGGCGGGCGAGGCGGAGCCCGCCGTGCACGACCCCGTCCTGCGCGTGCGCGACCTCCAGGTGGCCTTCGGCGGCGTGCGGGCGGTGCGCGGGGTCGGGTTCCACGTCCGGGCCGGCGAGGTGCTGGGCATCGTGGGGGAGTCCGGCGCGGGCAAGTCCGCCGCCTGCCTGGCGGTGATGGGCCTGCTGCCCCGCCACGCCACGGTGTCCGGCTCGGTGCTGCTGCACGGCCGCGAACTGCTCGGCGTCCCCGAGAAGCGCCTGGCGGCCTACCGGGGCCGGGCCATCTCGATGGTCTTCCAGGACCCGCTGTCGGCCATGACGCCCGTCTACCGCGTGGGCGACCAGATCGCCGAGGCCGTGCGCGTCCACCAGCGGGTGAGCCGCCGACAGGCGGCCGAGCGGGCCGTCGAGCTGCTCGACCTGGTGGGCATCCCCCACCCCCGGCGCCGGGCCAGGGCGTTCCCGCACGAGTTCTCCGGCGGCATGCGGCAGCGGGCGATGATCGCGATGGCGATCGCCAACGACCCCGACGTCGTCATCTGCGACGAGCCCACCACCGCCCTGGACGTCACCATCCAGGCCCAGGTGCTGGAGGTCCTCAAGAAGGCCCAGCGCGAGACCGGCGCCGCCATCGTGCTGATCACCCACGACCTCGGGGTCGTCGCCGGCTTCGCCGACCGGGTGCTGGTCATGTACGCCGGGCGCGAGGCCGAGTCCGGCACCGTCCGCGACGTCTACCACCGCTCCCGCATGCCGTACACCATCGGCCTGCTCGGCTCGGTGCCGCGCCTCGACGCGGGCGAGCGGCTGCCGCTGACCCCGATCGACGGCGCGCCGCCCTGCCCGTCCCGGCTGCCGCCCGGCTGCCCGTTCGAGCCGCGCTGCCCGATGGCGGTCGCCGCGTGCGCGCGGAGCGAGCCCGCGCCGGCGCAGGTGGCCCCCGGGCACCGCGCGGCATGCCACCGCTCCGGCGACCTCGACGGGACGGCCGTCGCCCTCCTCACGAACGGAGAGACCAAGCCCGCGAGGGGAGAGGTCCTGTCCGCGAAGGCGGAGGCCCTGCCCGCGAAGGGGGATGCCCTGTCCGCGAAGGGGGATGCCCTGCCCACGGCCGGCGACGCCATCCCCGTGGCCGCCGAGGCGGCGCCGGCGGAGTCCCGTGAGGCGCGGGCCGCGGTGCTGGAGGTCGCCGGGCTGGTCAAGCACCACCCCCTGATGAAGGGGGCCGTGTTCCGGCGCCGGGTCGGCACCGTCCGGGCCGTCGACGGCATCGGCTTCGACATCCGCGAGGGCGAGACGCTCGGCCTGGTGGGGGAGTCCGGCTGCGGCAAGACCACGGCGCTGATGGAGATCCTCGAACTGTCCCGTCCCGAGGCGGGCCGCGTCGCGGTGTTCGGCCGCGACACCGCGACGCTCACCCCGCGCGACCGCATGGCCGTCCGGCGGCGCCTGCAGGTCGTCTTCCAGGATCCCCTGGCCTCCCTCGACCCGCGCATGACCGTCCACGACATCGTGGCCGAGCCGCTGGTCACCCATGGTCACCGCGACCCCGGCCCGCGGGTGCGGCGCCTGCTCGGGCTCGTCGGCCTCGACCCCGCCGACGCCGCCCGCTACCCGCAGTACTTCTCCGGCGGCCAGCGCCAGCGGGTCGCCATCGCCCGTGCCCTGGCCCTTTCGCCCCGCCTGGTCGTGCTGGACGAGCCGGTGTCCGCGCTGGACGTGTCGGTCCAGGCGGGGGTGCTCAACCTGCTGTCCGGCCTCGGGCGGCGCCTCGGGCTGTCCTACCTCTTCGTGGCCCACGACCTGGCCGTCGTCCGGCACATCGCCGACCGCGTGGCCGTCATGTACCTCGGCCGCATCGCCGAGATCGGCCGGGTCGAGCGGGTCTACGGCAGCCCGGCGCACCCCTACACCCAGGCCCTGCTGTCCGCCGTCCCCATCCCTGACCCCGACAAGGAGCGCCGGCGCCGCCGGATCCTGCTGGAAGGCGACCTCCCCAGTCCCGCCGACCCCCCGTCGGGCTGCCGGTTCCGCACCCGCTGCCCGAAGTTCGCGACCCTCGCCGGCCCGGCGCGGGCGCGCTGCGTCGAGGAGGAGCCCGAGGTCCGCCCGGTGGAGGGCGACCACGGGGCCGCGTGCCACCACGCGGAGAGGCTGGGCGTCGTCTGAGGCGGCGCCGGTACCGAGAGCTTGTAGATCGGGAGGAAACGTGACAACAGTCCGCAGACGGGCGCTGGCCGCCGCCCTGGCCGTCGCCGTGCCGCTCACGGCCGCGTCCTGCGGGGGCGGCGCGGACGGCGGCCACCGCGCCGCCGGGGGCGCGCCCGCGTCCATGAAGGCCTTCGACGTCAACCCGGTGCCCCGCGAGCGGGTGAAGGACGGCGGCACCCTGCACTGGGGGCTCACCGAGTTCCCCACCCAGTGGAACATCAACCACGTCGACGGCAACCTGGCCGAGGTCAAGAAGGTCGTCGACGCGCTCATGCCCGCCGCCTTCCGCGCCGACGAGAACGCCACGCCCACCCCGAACACCGACTACGTCACCGACGCCCGGGTCACCGCGACCAACCCCCGCCAGGTGGTCACCTACACCCTCAACCGCCGGGCCCGCTGGTCCGACGGCCGGCCGATCACCTGGCAGGACTACGAGGCCCAGTGGAAGGCCATGAACGGCCGCAACCCCGACTTCCACGTCGCCTCGACGACCGGCTACCAGGACATCGCGAGCGTCGCGCGGGGCAAGGACGACTACGAGGTGCAGGTCACCTTCCAGACGCCGTTCTCGGAGTGGCAGTCGCTGTTCTGGCCGCTGTATCCGAAGTCGGCCAACGCGACGCCGGACGCCTTCAACACCGGCTGGCTGAACCGCGTGCCGGTGACCGCCGGGCCGTTCAGGTTCCAGGCGTTCGACCTGACCGCCAAGACGATCACGATCGTCCGCGACGACCGGTGGTGGGGCGGGCGCGCCAAGCTGGACAAGATCATCTATCGGTCGCTGGCCACCGACTCCCTCGTCGGGGCGTTCACCAACGGTGAGCTGGACGTCTTCGACGTCGGCCCGTCGGCGCCCGACCTCGCGAGGGCGGCGCAGGCCAGGGGCGCGGTGATCCGCCAGGCCGCCGGGCCCGACTTCCGGCACCTCACCCTCAACGCCGAGAGCCCCGCGCTTTCGGACGCCCGGGTGCGCCAGGCCATCGTCCTCGGCCTGGACCGCTCGGCGATCACCCGGTCCGACCTGCAGGGCCTCGGCTGGAAGGGCACGCCGCTGCAGAACCACCTGTTCATGAACACCCAGGTCGGCTACCAGGACAACTCCGGCGAACTCGGCGCCTTCGATCCGGCCAAGGCCGAGCGCCTGCTGGACGCCGCGGGCTGGCGCAGGGCGAGCCCGACCCGCCGCAAGGACGGCAAGGAGCTCGCGGTGCGCTTCGTCATCCCCTCCGGGCTGCAGCTCAGCAAGTCGGAGGCCGAGCTCGCCCAGGCCATGCTGCGCCGCATCGGGGTCACGGTCACCATCCAGTCGGTGCCGAGCGACGACTTCTTCTCCAAGTACGTCATCCCCGGCAACTTCGACATCGCGCCGTTCTCCTACATCGGCACGCCGTTCCCGATCTCCAGCAGCTACGCCACCTACGCCGACCGCACCAGGGCCTCCGACGGCAAGGCGCGCTGGAACGCCAACTTCGGCAGGTCGGGCAGCCCCGAGATCGACGCGGCGATGCGCCGGGCGTCCTCCGACCTCAACCCGGTGCGGGCGCGCCGCGACGCCAACGAGGCCGACAAGCTGATCTGGCGCGAGGTCAACGTGCTGCCGCTCTACCAGCGCCCCCAGAACTGGGGGGTCAAGGCGACCCTGGCCAATATCGGCGCCCCGGGCTTCTACACCCTCAGGTACGCCGACATCGGCTTCACGCGCTGATCGCCCCGTCCCGGCTCCCGAGGCCGGGACGCACCCCGGTCAGGCGGGCGGTTCGTCGGGGATGTCGGCGATGTCGTCCAGGGCGGCGGCCAGCTCGTCGGGGTGGTCGCCGATGCGCTCGGCGATCTCCATCAGGACGTGCAGCACGTCGTGCCGGTCGTGCCCGAGGTCGAGCAGGCGCTGCGCGGCCTCCCACAGCTGCTCGGGCTCGCCGTCCCACAGCCGCTTGGCGATCTCCTCGTGCCAGGCCAGGTGCTCGGCGAAGTCCGGGCGGTCGCGCTCGTCGGCGTGGTCGATCTCGAGCAGGATGCGGCGGTCGGCGTCCTCCGAGGGCCGCAGCCGCCACAGCTCGACGTCGCCGTGCGTGCCCTCTAAGAACGGGAAGGCGAAGGCCCGCCGCGCCAGGGCCGAAAGGTCGCCGTCGGGCAGGAGACGTTCCACGAGGGAGCGGTCCAGGCCGAAGGTCGTCGGGTCGCGGTAGGCCTCGGTGAAGCGCCCCGTGGCCTCCCAGACGGCGTCCAGCGTCGCCCGCACGCCCTCCTCGGGAAGGCCGGTCCTGGCGGCGGCGAAGCGCACCCACGACAGCAGGACGTGCGGCATGGCCTCCTGCTCGGCCGGGCTGAGCAGCACCTTGCGCGGCAGCCAGTCGAGCAGGAAGGTCTCGCACTTGGTCGGGCTGACCCGCAGCGGCCGGTTGAAGTCCTCGTCGCAGCCGTAGTCGATGATGTGGTCGGCGCACCGGGAGGCGGCCGAGGGGTCCGACAGGTGCTCGGCGGCGTCGGAGGCCAGGAACTCCGCCGCCAGCATCGCCCGGCGGTCGCGGCTGTAGGGCGCCTCGCTGAGCAGCGGGGCGGGGCGCTTGCGGCCCGGGGGCAGCGCCTTGATGCGGGCCCTGGCGAAGGCGTGGAAGGCGCTGTAGCCATCGCTGACGAGCTTCGGGCCCTTGCGGCGGCCCAGGGACGCGGCGGTGGCCTTCATCGCGAACTCCAGCAGCGCCCTGGCCTGCTTCGGCTCGATCTCCTCGAACGACAGCATCGGGTTGCCCGCGGCCTCGACGGCGGCCTTGCGCAGCAGCTCGTCCACGTGGGAGGAGACCCAGGCGTCGCGGGCCATGCCGCGCATGTTGTAGTCGACGACCACCACCAGCGCGTGGGCGTCCTCGGGATGCTCCACCGGAGGGGCCGGCGCCTGCGGCGCGGTCGCGGCGTCCTGGCCGGAGGAGGCGACCGCCCCCTGGCCGGCCGTCGCGCCGGCGGCCTCCTGGGAGGCGGTCTCTTGGGCCGCCGGGGCCCCCTGGGCGGCGGGCGCCTCCTGGGCGGCGGCGCCCGTGCTCTGGGCGGCGGACGCCCCGTGGGCGGTGGCGCCCGTGCCCTGGGACGAGCCGGCCGGGGCCGCGGCGCCGTGGGAGGAGGCGTGGGCGGAGACGGCGGAGGCGGCGCTGTCGCGGCCCTGGAAGGCCGGAGGGGCCCCGCGGTAGGCGAAGGTGCACACCACGGTGTCCTGGTCGCCGTAGGCGTCCCTGGAGACGTAACACCCGCGCGGTTTGACCGCTCCAACGCGCTCGGCCCAGCGGGGCCGGGCGACGTCGGACTCCATGAGCGCCAGCGCGGCGCCCTCGGCCTTGGCGGCCTGACGGGCGGTGCCGAGATAGGCGGCGGCGACCAGCAACGTGAGGGCGGCGGGCGTGCCGGCCTTCGCGGCGTAGTCGACCAGCCCCTCGCCGAGGAACTCCTCCACGTCGCCCCGGCGCAGCCTGCGGCCCCACCAGGCGCCCAGCATGTCGGAGACCATCAGCTCGGCGTCCAGAGGACTGCGGACGGCGAGCAGTTCGCGGGCCGCCGTAAGCATTTCCGCGAACACGTCGTCCGGCGGCTGGGTCCCCCGGGGGTCTCGTCGTCGTCGGCGGCTCACGCCCTTACCCTCTCGCATTCCGCGCCCGAAAGGTGCACGGAACGCGCCCTGGTGACCCCGCTGTTACCGTCAGGGCCGCGTTGTCACCCCGCCGAGCCGGCGAAGGTCATCCGAGGGGCTCGTGCGCGCCGCTCGGCGGGCGGTCGGTCAGCGGCACCGAGCTCGCCACCGCCAGCAGATGCTCGCGGGCGATGCGCTCGACGACGGCCGTGGTGACATCGACGCCGAGATGCGCGGCGCACGCTTCGACGTCCTCCACACAGCGGTCCACGACTTCGACGGGCACTCCGAGGAACTCGTCCTGGAGACGGGCACTGACGGCCGTTTCGTCCCCCGACGCGGGAGAACGGGGCTCACGCGGTGCGGTCGCCTGTGAGCCGGTCCCCCGCCGATCGGCGGTCCCTTCGGTGAAACGCGTTGCTAGAGCAGGCATGGGCGGTTTCGCATCCTCCGATGAGCCGGGGGACATCCATCCCCCGGACCAGTGCTCTGAGGGGGCGTGCGGTTCCCATTCCACCCTTTCTCGCGATGGTGTCAACCCCTGTCGCCGTAAGGGTTCGGCACATCGGGCACCCCGGAGCCGCTCCTGTGGGAAGCTGTCTTCGAAACGCGTCCGGTCCCGGGCGCGCCATGTCCGTCGCGGCGCCTCGCGCCGCCGTCAGGGTCGCGGATGCCGGAGAGGTGGAGGCTTGGCCGAGGTGCTGCGGACCGACCAGGCCACGATGCGCGTGGTGAGAAAGTCGGCCGATCTTGCTGCACACCGCGGCGCGTTTTTGACAGGATGCGTTGACCGCATCGCGGCCGGGGCTTCCGTCCGCGCGTGCCCATCGCCGATGATGTAGTGCAGATTCCGCGCTACCAATCACAGTTATGGAGATGTGCCTCGTGGGAGACCCTGGCACGCGACGGAGGTGCCGACCATGAGCGCCGAAACCTCCGTGCCCCGTCCCCGGGAGTCGGGTGTGGACATCTCAGACCCCGCCCTGTTCGCAGGCCTGCTGGCGGAGGCCCCGTTCGCTTTCGCGTTCTTCGACGCCACCGGCAGGATCCAGCGGGTCAACCAGAGTTTCGCCGACGCCAGCGGCGTGGCCGCCGAGGAGCACGTCGGCCGGTTGGCGTCCGAGATCGTCGCCGCCGACCTGTCGGCCCTCATCGAGGCCGCCCTGCGCAGGGTCGTCCAGGAGCACCGCGCCGTCGTCCACGACGACCAGCGCTACCGCAGCATGTCGGCCACCGGTGAGCTCCGCCACTGGAGCCTGTCGTTCTACCCGATCCACGGCGACAAGGGGGCGCTCGCCGGGGTCGCGATGTTCGGCGTGGACGTCACCGAGCGCCAGCTCGCCGAGGAGGAGCTGCGCCGCAGCGAGGAGCGCTACCGCTCGCTGGTGGAGTCCCAGCAGCAGCTCGTGTGGATCGCCTCGCCCACCGGAGCCGTCGTCGACGACGCCCCGCAGTGGCGGGCCATCACCGGCCAGAGCCTGGAGGAGTACCTCGCCTACGGCTGGCTGGAGGCCGTCCATCCCGACGACCGCCCGGCCGCCGAGGAGGCCTGGCGCGAGGCCCTGCGCGGCCGCACGCTGTTCGAGTGGAGCTACCGCGTCCGCACCCGGGCCAGCGGCTACCGCCACTTCGAGGTGCGCGCCGTCCCGATCATCCGGCACGGCCGGGTCGTCGAGTGGGTGGGCGCCAACAGCGACGTGACGCCGCAGCGCGAGGCCGAGGAGATGCGGGGTCGGCTGACCGACCAGCTCGGCGCCGCCGCCCTGCGCACCGCACGCCTGCAGGGCGCCACCGCCCAGCTCGCCGAGGCGCTCACGGTCGAGCAGGTCGTCCAGGTCATCATCGACGTCGGCCGCACCGCCCTGGCCGCCGACAAGTCCTCGGTCGCGCTGCTCGACACCGACCGGGCCGCGCTCAAGCTCACCAACAACGGCGGCGTGGCCGATGTTCCGGGCGGCACGGGCGAGGAGATCCCGCTCTCCCAGTCCAGCCTGATGACCATGGCCGTCAACAGCCGCAGGCCGGTGTTCGCCGAGTCGCCCGAGAGCCTGAAGGCCCAGCTCGTGGAGGCCGGCGCCGACGAGGCGGTCATCGACGGGTTCCTCGCCGGCAGCGACGAGCGGGCCTGGGTCGGTCTTCCGCTGCTGGCCGCCGGGCGGGCCCTCGGCGCGCTCAGGTTCGCCTTCACCCGCCCGCAGAAGATCTCCCAGGAGGACGGCGTCTTCCTGGAGGCCCTGGCCGGGCAGTGCGCCCTGGCGGTCGAGCGCGCCACGCTGTTCGAGCGCGAGCACCGCACCGCCGAGACCCTCCAGCGCAGCCTGCTGCCCGACCGGCTGCCGGTGATCCCCGGCCTGGTGCTGGCCCAGCGGTTCCGCTCCGGCAGCAGGCACGTCCAGGTCGGCGGCGACTGGTACGACGCGTTCGTCCTGCAGGACGCCCGGGTCGCGGCCGTCGTCGGCGACGTCATGGGCGAGGGCGTCAAGGCCGCGGCCGGCATGGGCCGCATCCGCAACGCCATGCGCGCCCTGGCCCTCACCAACCCGCCGCCCGCGGCCGTGCTCACCGGCCTTGACCGCGTCTTCGACGCCACCGAGGAGGAAGAGCAGGTCACCACCCTGGCGTACATGGTCGTCGAGCCCGCCACCGGCGAGGGCACCCTCGCGCTGGCCGGCCACCCGCCGCCCCTGCTGGTGTCCCCGCAGGGCACCGCCGTGCTGTCCGACGGCGAGCCCGGCACGCCGCTCGGCTGGCCCACCACCCGCAAGCAGTTCCGGTTCTGCGTGCCGCCGGGGCACACCGCGGTGCTCTACTCCGACGGGCTCGTGGAGAACCGCAAGCGCGGGCTGGACGCGGGACTCGCGGAACTTTCGTCGGTGGTGGCCGAAGCGCCCCCCGAAGTCCTAGGAAATCCGCACATGTTGCTTGACTTCCTGGTGGATCGCATGCTGGCGGGGTATGAGCAGGACGATGACGTCACAGTGCTCGCCGTCCACGTGCCGGCCGCCACAAAGAGTGACTGAATGAAACAGTCATAAGGGTTGCTTTCGGGTATCGGTGACCCGCTTCCGTACGCACTACTGTTCCGGTCGGCCTAGGGTGGAGGGCAACCGCTGTGAGGCGGCCGTATGGACTGCGGGGTCATGCCACAATGCTGGACAGGCACGTCGCGGTTCGCACGGCCCACCACCGAAAAGAAGCAAGAGCCCCTAGCGGGCACCTGGGTCCATTCTCACCATGCGTTCGTTCGAGAGGTGTTCGTGTCGCCTGCAAGTTCGACTCGCTCGAAGCCGTCTGAGCTGAACGAGCCCGTCATTCAGCGGCTCATCGAGCGTGGGCGCTCGCAGGGTTTCCTCGAGTCTGAGGATGTCCGCAAGGCCTTCGAGGAGGCGGACATCCCGATGTCGCACGCCGCGGTGTTCCTGCGGAACCTCAGCAAAGAGGGTGTGACCGTCGTGGTGACCGCTGCGGACTCGGCGGCGCCCAAGAAGTCTCGTGGCCCGGCCAAGCGTCGCACCGCCGCCCCCGTCAAGAAGACCAAGACCGCCACCGCGGCGGCCAAGGAGCAGCCCGATACCGTCACGGCCGTGGTGAGCGGTGCCGGGGGCGAGGCCGCGGCGACCGGTGAGAATCCGGTCGCCAAGAAGCCCGTGGCCAAGAAGGCCGCGCCGGCGAAGAAGGCCGCACCCGCCCCTGACGCTCCCGCCAAGGTCGCAACCCCTGCAGCCCTCGCCAAGAAGGCCAAGCCGGAGGTCGCCGTGCCCGCGTCGCCATCGCCCAAGATCGAAACCAAGCCCAAGGTCGCCTCCGAGGATGACGAGGACCTCGACATCGAGGGCGACCTCGAACTGGAGGACTTCGACATCGACGTGGAGGTGGACGCCGAGGCCGAGCCCGAGGCGGAAGCCGACGCCGAGACCGAGGCGGAAGCCGAGGTAGAGGCCGAGCCGGAGGCCGAGGTCGAAGAGGAGCCCAAGGCCGGCGCCGAGGTCCAGAGCGACGACGAGGTGCTGATCCTCTCCGATGACGACGACGACGCGCCGGTCGCGCAGGTCGCCGCCGCCGGGGCCACCGCCGACCCGGTGAAGGACTACCTCAAGCAGATCGGCAAGGTCCCCCTGCTGAACGCCGAGCAGGAGGTCGAGCTCGCCAAGCGCATCGAGGCCGGCCTGTTCGCCGAGGAGCAGCTTGCCAACGACGGCGAGCGCCTGCCCGTCGACGTCCGCGCCGAGCTCGAGTGGATCGCCGAGGACGGCCGCCGCGCCAAGAACCACCTGCTGGAGGCCAACCTCCGCCTGGTGGTCTCGCTGGCCAAGCGCTACACCGGCCGCGGCATGCTCTTCCTGGACCTCATCCAGGAGGGCAACCTGGGCCTGATCCGCGCGGTGGAGAAGTTCGACTACACCAAGGGCTACAAGTTCTCCACCTACGCCACGTGGTGGATCCGCCAGGCGATCACCCGCGCCATGGCCGACCAGGCGCGCACCATCCGCATTCCGGTGCACATGGTCGAAGTGATCAACAAGCTGGCCCGGGTCCAGCGGCAGATGCTGCAGGATCTCGGCCGCGAGCCCACCCCCGAGGAGCTCGCCCGCGAGCTGGACATGACCCCTGAGAAGGTCGTCGAGGTCCAGAAGTACGGGCGCGAGCCGATCTCCCTGCACACCCCCCTCGGCGAGGAGGGCGACAGCGAGTTCGGCGACCTCATCGAGGACTCCGAGGCGATCGTCCCCGCGGACGCGGTGAGCTTCACCCTGCTGCAGGAGCAGCTCCACTCGGTGCTCGACACGCTGTCCGAGCGCGAGGCGGGCGTGGTCTCCATGCGGTTCGGCCTGACCGACGGCCAGCCCAAGACGCTGGACGAGATCGGCAAGGTCTACGGGGTGACGCGCGAGCGCATCCGCCAGATCGAGTCCAAGACCATGTCGAAGCTGCGCCACCCGTCGCGCTCGCAGGTCCTGCGCGACTACCTCGACTGACCCGCCGAACGGCCCCCGCCCGGTCACCGGGCGGGGGCCGTTCTGTGCCCGGATCCGGTGAGGCGTGCTTAACGCATCCGTAACATGCCGGTAGTGAGCAACGTCTCGACGGCTTCTAGGCTCACGCGGCATGGGTGTGATCGAAGTGGATCGGGCGCGTGCTCGGGGGCCACGACTGATCGCAGGCCGTCCCTGGGCGGACACCGTGCTGGACGACGCGGTGGCCGCTCTCGGACGTGGATTCCTGGAACCCGCCATCCCCGCGCTGGTCGCGACCCGGGCGGATCCGGAGTTGCGCGCGCTGCGCGTGGAGGCGCTGGCCAAGGCCGCCGTGGGAGTCACGGGCGGCATCGAGGCCCTGCTCGAGCGAGATCGGGTCAACCCCGACCTGTGGCTGTGGCTCGGCCGCGCGCGCGTCGAGGAGGCATGGGAGATCAAGCCCGACGTGCGGGCGCGGGCGGTGCAGGCCGGCCGCCTGCGCACCTTCCACCAGGCGATGGAGTCGGCGCGGGCCCCGCTGCTGGCGGCGGCCCAGCTGCTGCCGGGCGACCCCGTGCCCTGGACCTGCCTGCTGTGGATGGCGCTGGCCCTGGAGAGCCCGAGGGAGGAGAAGGACTCCCTGTGGGCCGAGGCCTGGCGCCGTCATCCCTCGCTGTACGCCGCCCACGTCGTCCGGCTGATGACGCTGTCGCCCGGGTGGGGCGGCACCAGCCAGGAGATGTTCGAGTTCGCCCGCGGCGCGGGGCAGTTCGCGCCGGTCGGCGACCCGCTCTGGGCCCTGCTGCCGCTGGCCCACTTCGAGCACGTCGCGGGGGAGCGCTCGGGACGGTCGCGCGCGTGGGGCACCTTCGACGTGCAGCGGGAGATCAGCGCGGCGTCCGGGCGCTGGCACGACGGCAGGGGCTCGCGGCCGCATCCGCGGGCCGTGGAGGCGCACAACGCGTTCGGGGCCGCCTTCTACCTGGCGGAGATGCGCCGGCCCGCCAGGGGCCACCTGTCGCGCACCGGTGGCCGCTTCAGCGACATGCCGTGGTCACATCTGGGCGACCCGGCCAGGGAGTTCCACAAGGCGTGCTCGCGGCTGAATGTGATCACGAACGGATAACGACGTCCATGGTCCAGGGCCGCCCCCGCGAGGGCGCGGCGCCCAGCTCGATGGTGTGCCCGAGGCCGGTCAGCAGGTCGGCCAGCTCGCCCGGTGTGCGCGGGTCGGCGGCGGACTCCACCAGCGAGCGGGCGACCGCGCCGCGCGTGGCCTTGGCCATGTGGCTGACCACCGTGCGCGACCCGCCCGACTCGCGCAGTACGCGCACCGTGACCGCGCGCGAGCCGGGCTGCCACGCCTGCGCGTAGGTCGAGGACCGCAGATCGACGATCAGGCCCTTCCCCCCGTCCAGGGCCTCGCGCAGGCTCGGGCGCCAGTGGGCCGCCAGGCCGCCCAGGGGAGGCAGCCGCACACCCATGGACAGGCGGTAGGGCGGCACGCGGTCGCCGAGCCGTAGGGCGCCCCACAGCCCCGAGAACACGATGATCCGGCTGCCGGCGCGGCGGCGCGCCCGGGCGTCCAGCGTCGCCAGGCCGAGATTGTCGTACAGCACGCCGGTGTAGAGCTTGGAGGCCGGCAGGGCGGGGGCGGTGCGCAGGGCGAGGTTCCTGCCCAGCTCGCCGGCCTGGCCGGGGGACAGGCCGAGCACCGTCATCGCCTCCTCCTGCGGGCCACTGACCAGCGCGTCGAGCGCGTCGAGGGCCTTCTCGCGGGCCGAGGTCAGCTCGGGGAAGGACAGGGCGCCGAGGTCCAGGGGGCGCCCGGTGCCGCGGGCGGCCTTTCCCTCGGAGGGCGGCAGCAGGATGAGCACGGCTCCCGATCCTAGCCTCCGCAGGTCAGCCGGGTCGCGCGGCCTCCTGCGGCCCGGCCGGGAGGCGGGAAGATCGGCTAGAGTCTGCGCTGATGAACGAGGAATGTGCGGACATCGAGGCTCTTGTGCACCATGCCTGGCCGGCGACGCACCAGGAGGTGGTCGGCGACTGGATCCTGCGCGCGGCGGACGGCGTGACCAAACGCGCCAACTCCGTGCTGCCATGGGGAGAGCCGGACGATCCGGACAAGGCTCTCGACGCGGCCGAGAGGTTCTACGCCGCCCGGGGGCTGCCGTGCGTGTTCTCCGTGGGCCCGCGCGCGCCGTCATGGCTGGACGGCCACCTCGCCGGGCGCGGCTACCGCCTGGTGGACGAGGCCGCCTACATGACCGCCCCGCTGGACGGTGCGACCCCGCCGGCCGCCCACCCGGTGACGATCACGGACGAGCCCGGGCCCGGCTGGCTGACCACCTGGTGGGAGGTCGACGGCAGGTTCGACAGGGGCCTCGCGACCGCCGAGCGCATCGTCCGCGGGGTGCCCGCGAGCTACGCCGCCGTGCACGAGGGCGGCGCGCCGCTCGCCGTCGGCCGATCAGTGCTCAAGGACGGCATGCTGGGGATCTACTGCATGGCGACGGTGCCCGCCGCCCGGCGGCGGGGCCTCGGGCGCGGCGTGCTGCGCGGCCTGCTGGCGCACGGACGCGCGCGCGGGGCGACCGGGGCCTACCTGGTCGTCCTGTGGCGCAACACCACGGCCATGGCCATGTACGCCGCCGAGGGCTTCACGCCGGCGGGGCGCTACCACTATCGCGTGAGGTAGCACCGGCGCGCGGGCCCTGACAGCGCGACGCGGCGAGGCCGAGGAGGCGTCCGGGGGGACGCCTCCTCGGATCGCCGCGTTCACGGTTCACCGTTATGAGGTTGTGCTCGGTTATCTGGGTCAGAGCGACGGGCCTGAGCTCACCGCTCGCTGGTGTTCGTAGGGGTTTCGCTGAGACGCGCCGACTCGTCCTGGATGTCGGCGCCCTTGTCGCGCAGAGCCGCAACGTGCCGACGCCCGTGGTGGGCGCAGAACAGTAGCTCCCCGCCCATGGGGAGGGACGCGCGGATGTACGCCTGGGCGCCGCACCGGTCGCATCGGTCGATGGCGGTCAGCGGCTTGGTGGGGGCGAGAGCTCCAGTCACGTATCGCCTTTCGGGTCACCCCACTGACGTGGGGATTTGGCGTCAGTCACTTGGCTCAACATCTAACCCGATGCGGACGTTCCCAATCGCCTTCCGGATACGCCGAGAGCAGAATGTGTCGTTAAGTGACGTGAATCGGCCGCCGCCTGACGCAGAACCCCCTGTTGGTGGCACGCTTAGGCACGGTGGACCATCGGAAACGGTAGGCTACGCACACATGTTCGATGCTCGGTGGGAGTGGGAGTGACCGCAGTCAGCACGGAGACGGGTTACACGGCCCGTCATCTGTCGGTGCTGGAGGGCCTGGAGGCCGTCCGTAAGCGCCCCGGAATGTACATCGGGTCCACTGACAGCCGCGGTCTCATGCACTGCCTCTGGGAGATCGTGGACAACGCCGTCGACGAGGCTCTCGCCGGCTACTGCAAGCGCATCGAGGTCGAGCTGTTCCCCGACGGCTCCATCGAGGTCCGCGACGACGGCCGGGGCATCCCGGTCGACATAGAGCCCAAGAGCGGCCTGGCCGGCGTCGAGCTCGTCTACACCAAGCTCCACGCCGGCGGCAAGTTCGGCGGCGGCTCCTACGCGGCCTCCGGCGGCCTGCACGGCGTCGGCGCCTCGGTGGTCAACGCCCTGTCCGCCCGGCTGGACGTCGAGGTCGACCGCGACGGGCGCGTCCACGAGATCAGCTTCCGGCGCGGCGTGCCGGGCGTGTTCGACGGCGAGGGGCCGGGCGCCAAGTTCAAGAAGAAGTCCGGCCTGCGCGACGGCGGCGCGCTGGGCCGCAAGGCCACCGGCACGCGCGTGCGCTGGTGGGTCGACAAGCAGATCTTCCTGCCCGAGGCCGAGGTCTCGCTGGACGAGATCCACGTCCGCGCCCGGCAGACCGCCTTCCTGGTCCCCGGCCTCACCATCGCCGTGCGCGACAGCCGGGGCGAGGAGCCGCTGGACGAGGAGTTCCGCTTCGACGGCGGCATCTCCGAGTTCACCGAGTTCCTGGCCCGCGACGAGGCCGTCTGCGACGTCATGCGACTGCAGGGCGTCGGCCACTTCCACGAGACCGTGCCCGTGCTGGACGAGCAGGGCCACATGACCTCCACCGAGGTCGAGCGCGAGCTGACCGTCGACGTCGCCGTCCGCTGGGGCAAGGGCTACGAGACGACCGTGCGCTCCTTCGTGAACGTCATCGCCACGCCCAAGGGCGGCACCCACATCAGCGGGTTCGAGCGCGCCCTGCACCGCACGATCAACGAGCAGCTCAGAGAGACCCGCCTGCTCAAGAACGGCGACGACCCGGTGACCAAGGAGGACCTCCTCGAGGGCCTCACCGCCGTGGTCACCGTGCGCGTGCCCGAGCCGCAGTTCGAGGGCCAGACCAAGGAGGTCCTCGGCACCTCCGCGGCGAGCCGCATCGTCGCCCACGTGGTCTCTCGGGAGCTCAAAGAGCTGTTCGCCAGCACCAGGAAGGCCAACAAGCTCCAGCTCAGGGCCGTCCTGGAGAAGATCGTCGCGGCCGCCAAGGCCCGCATCGCCGCCCGCGAGCACCGCGACAACCAGCGCCGCAAGAGCGCCCTGGAGAACTCCGCGCTGCCCGCCAAGCTGGTCGACTGCCGCAGCGACGACGTCGACCGCAGCGAGCTGTTCATCGTCGAGGGCGACTCCGCCCTCGGCACCGCCCGCGCGGCCCGCGACTCGGAGTTCCAGGCGCTGCTGCCCATCCGCGGCAAGATCCTGAACGTGCAGAAGGCCTCGGTGGCCGACATGCTCAAGAACGCCGAGTGCGCCGCGATCATCCAGGTGATCGGCGCCGGCTCCGGCCGGGGCTTCGACCTCGACGCCGCCCGCTACGGCAAGGTCATCCTCATGGCCGACGCCGACGTGGACGGCGCGCACATCCGCTGCCTGCTGCTGACGCTGTTCCACCGCTACATGCGGCCGATGGTCGAGGCCGGGCGCGTCTTCGCCGCCGTGCCGCCCCTGCACCGCATCGAGATCACCAACCCGGGCAAGGGCAAGGAGAAGTACCTCTACACCTACTCCGACGCCGAGCTGCACCGCACCCTGCGCGACCTCGATCGGCGGGGCAAGCGCTGGAAGGACCCCATCCAGCGCTACAAGGGCCTGGGCGAGATGGACGCCGACCAGCTGGCCGAGACCACCATGGAGCCGCGCCACCGCACCCTGCGCCGGGTCCGCATCGAGGACGTCGAGGCGGCCGAGCAGATCTTCTCGCTGCTCATGGGCAGCGACGTGGCGCCCCGCCGCGAGTTCATCGTCAGCAGCGCCGCCGAGGTCGACCGCGACGCCATCGACGCCTGACGCCTGCGGCTCCTCGGGGGTGGCGGGGCGTGCGGCCCGTTCAGGGCGCGCGGGCGCCGGCCTGGTGCCTGCGCTCACGAGATCGCCATTGCTGAGGTGAAGGCCGGGAGAGATCCCGGCCTTCACGGTATGCGGGCGGTGCGGGCAGGGGTCAGAGTTCGACCGGCATCAGCTTGCCGGTGTGGACGTCGTACACCGCTCCGCCGACGGCCAGGCGGTCGGGCAGGTAGGGGTAGGTGCGGATGCGCACCATGTCACGCCGCAGCGCGGCGTCCTGGTCGGGGACGGTGTGGAACTCCAGGCTGCGGGTGTCCACGCCGTACTGGCGGCTGATCAGCTCGTGGACGTCCTCGTCGGTCGACTTGGCCATCCGGCAGTCGGTGTGCGGCATCACCAGCACGCGATCGACCCCGAGCAGGTACACCGCGAGCACGAGCGTCCGCAGGACGTCCTCGGTCACGCGCGCCCCGGCGTTGCGCAGGATCTTGGCGTCGCCGGCCGACAGGCCGAGCAGCTTGAGCGGGTCGATCCGTGAGTCCATGCAGGTGACCACGGCCAGCCCGCGCCTGGCCTGACCGGTCAGGTCCGCCTGCTGGAAGGATCTGGCGAAATCCTCGTTGGCGGTGAGCAGATCGTCGAAGGCTTCCGTCATGATGCCCATATTCCCGGATGTCGGTTCGGCGAATACCTCCGGGGGGCCCGATACGAGGGTTCGTAAAGATCCCACGATCACGCGTCACGATGGGTGATGATGTTCCCACTCTTAGTGAAGATCGTGGAGAGGGTTCGTGGTGGGGACGACCGATTCGCTCGCAGGCCATCTACGTGCGCGGGCCAGGTGGCGGCTCGACCGGGTGCAGGCCCGGGACGGCGGCTGGAACGCGCGCTGCGCGCTCGCCCTGCTCGACGCCGCGTCCTACACGCAGTCCCTTCCCGACGACGACCCGCTGATCGCCGCGCTGGAGGAGGCCGGCTGCTTCGGGGCGTACGGCTGCGGCGAGTTCGAGCCGCAGGAGGCCGTGGCCCGGCTCATCGACTCCTGGCACGACGGCGAGCCCTGGGAGCTGCTGACGGCCATCCCCGTCGCGGCCAAGGCCGGCGCCACGCCCTCCCCCTCCTGACCACGGGCGTTCGCGCGGGAGCGGCCGCACGGGCCGCCGGGAAAGTCCGGGAAGATAATCGCGAGGGTGACGTAGAGCGGGCCGGGCCGGCTCCGACTCCCTTACGACGGACCCCGCAGGGGTCGCCGCACACCGCAAGGAGCCGATCGTGAAGTACATGCTGTTGATCCATAACCGTCCCGGCTACGTCGACGAGCTGTCCGAGGCCGACCGCGAGGCGTTGTTCGGCGCGGTCGACTCGATCATGAAGGAGCTGACCGAGACCGGCGAGCTGCTGCGCGGCGAGGCCTTGGCCGACCCGTCCCAGAGCAAGACGGTGCGCGTCCGCGACGGCGTCCCGGCGATCACCGACGGGCCGTTCAGCGAGGCCAAGGAGCAGTTCGCCGGCTACCTGCTCGTCGAGTGCGAGACGCCCGAGCGCGCCGTCGAGATCGCCGCGAGCTGGCCCGACGCCCGATACTTCGCCATGGAGGTCCGGCCCGTCGTCCACCAGTCAGGGCCGGAGGCCTGAAGACGCCCGTCCCGGCCCGCTAGTGCGGTGACCACAGACGTTCACCGGGCGCGGCTCTCCACTCCGGGCCGCGCCTGGTGCGGTGACCGCGTACGTTCGCCGGGCGTGGCTCTCCACTCCGGGCCGCGCCTGGTGCGGTGACCGCGTACGTTCGCCGGGCGTGGCTCTCCACCCCGGGCCGCACTTGGTGCGGTGACCGCGTACGATCCCCGGGCGCGGCTCTCCATCCCCGGCCACGTGCCGCAGTGATCGGCGCCGGGTCGGCGGGTCGTGGTACGGCGATGCCGGCGCCTGCTACGGCGCCCGAGCCGGTACACGTTCGTGGACGGCGCCCGAGCCGGTACACGTTCGTGGACAGCGCACTAGTCGTTCCCCGGCTTCCACTTGATGCCGCAGCCGAGGCTGGGGTTCTGCGGGCCGGGGACCGGCCGCCCGGCGAGCACCGCGTCGATGGCGCGGCGCAGCGAGGAGCCGGTCACCGGAACCTGGTTGGACGGCCGCGCGTCGTCGAACTCGCCGCGGTAGGCCAGGCGGCGGCCGGCGTCGTAGAGGAAGAAGTCCGGCGTGCAGGCGGCGTGGTAGGCCCTGGCCACCTCCTGCGACTCGTCGACCAGGTAGGGGAAGCCGAAACCGGCGCGCTCGGCCTGCTCGGCCAGGTGCTCGGCGTCGTCGTCGGGGTAGTTCACCACGTCGTTGCTGCAGACGGCCACCGTGGTGACCCGGTCGCTGTAGTCGGCGGCCAGCGCGCCGATGCCCTCCTCGATGCGGCGCACGTAGGGGCAGTGGTTGGACAGGAAGACCACCAGCGTCGCCGGGGCCTGCCGGAGCCCGGCCAGCGACACGCGGCCACCGTCGATGGACGGCAGGTCGAACTCAGGCGCGGGGGTGCCCAGCGGCACCATGAACGAGGTGACGGCCATGCCGCCATTCTCCCGCACCGGCCCGGCCGAGATCCCCGTCCGCGCCGGCCCGGCCGGGATCCCTGTCGGCGCCGGCCCGGCCGACATCCTCGTCCCCACCGGATCGGCGGGATCCCGTCCCTCTCTCGCTCGCCGCCGCCGGGTCCCGCTCCCGGGACGCCGTTTGACCTTCTCCCGTCGGGTAGGCGGATCACGGCCGCGCTTCGTCGAGCCGGCCGGACAGGTGACAACGAGATGCCGGGCCCGGCGACACCACTGTAGGGGGCTCGCTGGTGCCGTACGGGTACGGCGGAGAAACGGGAGTGACAATGGCGGAGATCGCGCGCTTGCGGAATATCGTGCTCGACTGTCCAGACCCCAGGGCGCTGGCCGAGTTCTACGCGTCCGTGATCGGCTGGAAGGTCGCCCACGAGGACGACGAGTGGGTCAGCCTCAGCGACGGCGGCCAGGTCAAGCTGTCGTTCCAGCGGGCCGAGAGCTACCAGCCGCCCAACTGGCCGAGCGCCGAGCATCCCCAGCAGGCGCACCTGGACCTCACCGTGGACGACCGCAAGCAGGCCGAGATCGAGGTGCTCGCCCTCGGCGCCGTCAAGCACCCGCACCAGCCCGGCGAGTTCGACGGCGACTTCACCGTCTTCCTCGACCCCGCGGGCCACCCCTTCTGCCTCTGCGACGCCGGCTGACCCTTCCGCGCACCGGCCGACCGGCGCGCGGCTCACCGCCACCCCGGCCCCGGCCCCGGCCGCCCCGGTTTCACGCCGAGGAGCGGCCGAGCCGGCTCAGATTCACGCCGAGGAGCGGCCGAGCCTGGAACCCCTCACGCTCATCTCACCGGGCCGCCGGCGGGCGTCCGGCGGCCGGCGCTCAGGGCGTCTCGGCCGCGTCCAGAGACCGCCCATCGGCGGGGGAGGCGTCCAGGTCGTCGTCCGCGGCGCTGCCGAGCGCTCCGCCGATGGCGGCGACCGGAGCGCTCAGGCGCACGCCCGAGCCGTCGCGGCGTCCCAGCTCGGCCGGCAGCTCGACCGGCTTGCCCGTGGACGACACGGCCTTGATCGGGGCCGGGCCCGCCCAGGCGAGGATGAGCACGTCCTCGCCCTTGAGGAAGCGCTGGGCCCGCACGCCGCCCGTGGCGCGGCCCTTGGGCGGGTACTCGGCGTAGTCGGAGACCTTGGCGCCTCCGATCTCGGTGCCGGGCAGCGCCGTGGCCGCACCGGCGACGGTCACCACGCGGGCCTCGCGCGCCGGGTCGACGACGCCGAACCAGACGACCTTCGCGCCGCCGTCCAGCCGGATGCCGGTCATGCCGCCGGCCGGGCGCCCCTGCGGGCGCACCGACGAGGCGGAGTAGCGCAGCAACTGGGCGTCGGAGGTGATGAACACCAGGTCGTGCTCCTCCGAGGTCAGCTCGACGGCGCCGACCACGCTGTCGCCGGGCTTGAGGCCGATGACCTCGAAGTCGTTGCGGTTGGCCGGGTACTCGGGCACGACCCGCTTCACCATGCCCTGCGCGGTGCCCAGGGCCAGCCCCGCGCCTTCCGGGTCGAGCGAGCCGAGGCCGACGACCAGTTCGCCGGCGTTCAGCGTCACGTACTCGCTGACCGGGTGGCCGCCCGACAGCGACGGCGGGCTCGCCGACGGCGGCAGCGTCGGCAGGTCGACCACCGACACCCTGATCAGGCGGCCGGCGGAGGTCACCACCCCCACCTCGCCGCGCACGGTGGAGCGGACGACCGAGACCAGGACGTCGTGCGCAGAGCGTTCGTCGCCCGACCCCAGCGGCGAGGCGTCCGCGGTGCGGGCCAGCAGGCCCGTCGAGGACAGCAGCACCTGGCACGGGTCGTCGGCGACCTCCAGCGGGATGGCGCCCGGCGTCGTCACCGGGCCGCCTTCCAGCAGGACGGTGCGGCGAGGGGTGCCGTAGGTCTTGGAGACCTCGGCCAGCTCGTCGGAGACGACCTTGCGGAGGCGGTCCTCCGAGGACAGGATCGCGGTCAGCTCGGCGATCTCGTCCTGCAGGGTCTGCCGCTCGCGCTCGAGTTCCAGCTTGTCGTAGCGGGTGAGGCGGCGCAGCGGCGTGTCGAGGATGTAGTTCGCCTGGATGTCCGACAGCTCGAAGATCTGCATGAGCCGCGAGCGCGCCTCGGCGGAGTCCTCCGAGGAGCGGATGACCTGGATGACCTCGTCGATGTTGAGCAGGGCGATGATGAGGCCGTCGACCAGGTGCAGGCGGTCCTCGCGCTTGCGCCGGCGGTAGGTGGAGCGGCGGCGCACCACCTCGATGCGGTGGTCGACGTAGACCTGCAGCAGCTCCTTCAGGCCCAGCGTGCGGGGCTGGCCGTCGACCAACGCCACGTTGTTGATGCCGAAGGTCTCTTCCATCGGGGTGAGGCGGTAGAGCTCGGCGAGCACGGCCTCGGGGTGGAAGCCGTTCTTGACCTCGATGACCAGGCGCAGGCCCTTGTGCCGGTCGGTGAGGTCCTTCAGGTCGGAGATGCCCGAGAGCCTCTTGGAGGTCACCAGTTCCTTGATCTTGGTGATGACCCGCTCGGGGCCGACGTTGAAGGGCAGTTCGGTGACGACGATGCCCTTGCGGCGCGGGGTGACCTGCTCGATGGTCGCCTTGGCCCGCATGCGGAAGGTGCCGCGGCCGGTCTCGTAGGCGTCGCGGATGCCCGCCAGGCCGATGATCGACCCGCCGGTCGGCAGGTCGGGGCCCGGCACGAACCGCATCAGCTCGTCCAGGGAGGCGTCCGGCCTCTTGATCAGGTGGCGGGCGGCGGCGACGACCTCGACGAGGTTGTGCGGGGCCATGTTGGTCGCCATGCCGACCGCGATGCCCGCCGCGCCGTTCACCAGGAGGTTGGGGAAGGCGCTGGACAGGACCGTCGGCTCGGTCTCCTGGCCGTCGTAGTTGGGCTTGAAGTCGACGACGTCCTCGTCGATCGACTGGACCATGAGCATGGCCGCGGCGGCGAGGCGTGCCTCGGTGTACCGCATGGCGGCCGGCTGGTCGTCGGGCGAGCCGAAGTTGCCGTGGCCGTCGACCAGCGGCAGCCGCATCGAGAACGGCTGCGCCATGCGCACGAGCGCGTCGTAGATCGCGGTGTCGCCGTGCGGGTGGAGCTTGCCCATCACGTCGCCCACGACGCGGGAGGACTTGACGTGCCCCCGGTCGGGGCGCAGGCCCATCTCGCTCATCGAGTAGAGGATGCGGCGCTGAACCGGCTTCAGACCGTCGCGCGCGTCGGGAAGGGCGCGCTGGTAGATCACGGAGTAGGCGTACTCCAGGTAGCTGGTGCGCATCTCGGTCGAAACGTCGATGTCGACGATTCGCTCCTCGAAGTCCTCATCTTGCGGGGGCGTGGTAGTCCGTCGGGCCATATCGAACATTGTGCCGAAGCCCAGAGGCACTCCGCGACACGAAGCCCTTTTACCTCCCGGCGCACCGCGGATCCCTGGCGCCTTGCCCTCCACCCTCCCAACCTGCGCCACCGCCGTTCCACCGCCGCTTCACCGCCGTTCCACCGTCCGGGGACGGCGCCTGAGGGGCGCGGGTCGTCCACAGGCGTGGCGCGGGCGGCCGGAAAGGTCGCCCGGACCTGATAGCAAGGAGTCATGGTTGACGACAGTGGCCTGCGGGCCGAGGCCGAGCTGAAGCTGCGGGAGCTCGCGGGCGATCACGCGGCTCTGCGCGATGACCAGTGGTCCGCCATCCGGGCGCTGGTCGTCGATCGGCGGCGCGCGCTCGTGGTGCAGCGCACCGGGTGGGGAAAGTCGGCGGTGTACTTCATCGCGACCGCCCTGCTGCGGGCGCGGGGCGCGGGGCCGACGGTGATCGTCTCGCCCCTGCTCGCCCTGATGCGCAACCAGATCGCCGCCGCCGAGCGGGCGGGTGTCCACGCCGCCACGATCAACTCGGCGAACATCGACGAGTGGGACACCGTCCACGCCGAGGTCGAGGCCGGCGAGGTCGACGTGCTGCTCGTCAGCCCCGAACGGCTCAACAACCCCGACTTCCGCGACTTCATCCTGCCGAAGCTCGCGGCCGGGGCCGGCCTGGTGGTCGTCGACGAGGCCCACTGCATCTCCGACTGGGGCCATGACTTCCGTCCTGACTACCGCCGGCTGCGCACCCTGCTGGCCGACCTCCCGCCGGGCGTGCCGGTGCTCGCCACCACCGCCACCGCCAACGCCCGGGTCACCCGCGACGTCGCCGAGCAACTGGGCACCGGCTCCTCCGCCGGCGCCCCTTCCGGTGCCTCCGGTGCCCCATCCGATGTCGTGTCCGGTGCCTCGTCCGATGCCCTCTCCGCCGCCTCGTCCGGCTCTTCGCCGCAGGCGCCTTCCGGCGCGTCCGACGGCGGCACGCTCGTGCTGCGGGGCCCGCTCGAGCGCGACAGCCTCCACCTCGGGGTCGTCCGGCTGGGCACGGCCGAGCAGCGGCTGGCCTGGCTCGCCGAGACGCTGCGCGACCTGCCGGGCTCGGGCATCATCTACACCCTCACCGTCGCCGCCACCCAGGAGATCGCGGCCTACCTGCGCGACCAGGGGCACGAGGTGGCTGCCTACTCCGGCCAGACCGACCCGGCCGAACGCCTCGCCGCCGAGCAGGCCCTGCTCGGCAACCGGCTGAAGGCCCTGGTCGCCACCTCGGCCCTCGGCATGGGGTTCGACAAGCCCGATCTCGGCTTCGTCATCCACGTCGGCGCGCCGGCGTCGCCGGTGGCGTACTACCAGCAGGTCGGCCGGGCCGGGCGCGGGGTCGAGCGGGCCGAGGTGATCCTGCTCCCCGGGCCGGAAGACCGCGACATCTGGGCCTATTTCGCCTCGCTGGCGTTTCCCCCAGAACCGGTCGTGCGAGCCACGCTCGACACCCTGGCCGCAGGGGGCATGATGTCCACGGCCGCGCTGGAGACCCGGGTCGACCTCAGTCGCAACCGGCTCGAGATGATGCTGAAGGTCCTGGACGTGGACGGCGCCGTCAAACGGGTCAAGGGCGGCTGGCAGGCCACCGGCCGGCCGTGGGCGTACGACGCCGACAGGTACGCCCGGGTCGCCGCAGAGCGGGCGGCCGAGCAACGCGCGATGCTCGGCTACATCTCCACCACCGAGTGCCGCGAGGAGTATCTCCGCCGTCACCTGGACGACGCCACCGCCAAGCCCTGCGGCCGCTGCGACAACTGCACGGGCGCGCACCGTCCGGTCGAGATCGCCTCCGCCGCCGTCCACCGGGCCCGCGAGCGGCTGCACCGCCCGGGCGTGGAGGTCGAGCCGCGCCGCCAGTGGCCCACGGGCCTCAAAGAGCTCGGCCTGTCCGGCCGCATCCGCCCCGAGATCGCGGCCGAGCCGGGGCGCGCCCTCGGCCGGCTCACCGACATCGGCTGGGGCAACGTCCTGCGGCGGCTGCTGGCCGAGGGGGCGCCCGACGGGCCGGTGCCCGACGAGGTGTTCGACGCGGTGGTCGCGGTGCTGAGCGCGTGGCGCTGGGCCGAGCGCCCGGTGGCGGTGGTGACCATGCCGTCCGCGGCCAGGCCGGTGCTGGTCTCCACCCTGGGTGAGCGGCTGGCCGCCATCGGCCGGCTGCGCCACCTCGGCTCCCTGGCCTACCGGCAGGGCCCTCCCGGCCGTCAGCACAACAGCGCCCAGCGGGTGCGCGCGCTGCGGGCCACGCTGGCGCCGCCGGAGGCCGATCTCGCCGACGGCCCGGTGCTGCTCGTGGACGACCGCGTCGACACGGGGTGGACCATGACCATCGCGGCCGCCCTGCTCCGCCAGTCCGGCGCCCCGGCCGTCCTGCCCCTGGCCCTCGCCACCACCAACTGACGGAGATGCCAGAGGCGCGGTCAGGAGACGCCGAGGCGGGGGTGGGAATGGTCGGTGCCGGAGGTGTGCGTGGCGGGGGTCAGAGGCGGGGGCGGGCGCCGAGGTTGCTGATGGCCTTGGCGGCCAGGGCGTTGCCCGCGGCCAGCGCGTCGGCCGGCTGCTTGCCCTCCAGCCACGGCTGCAGGAAGCCCGCGGTGAAGGCGTCGCCCGCGCCGGTGCCGTCGACGATCCGCTCGATGTGATCGGCGGGCGCGCGGACCGGCTCGGGCCGGTTGTTGGTGTACCACAGGGAGCCCTCGGCGCCCACCTTGATCACGACCTGCGGGAACCAGGCGGTGAGCACCTTGGCGGCGGAGGCGGGGTCGTCGCGGCCGGTCAGCACCTTGGCCTGGGCGTCGTTGGCGAACAGCAGCTTGGCGCTGTGGGTCCACTCGAGGAACGGCTCGGCGCCGGTGCGCTCGAGCGGGGCCGCCGAGGCGCAGTCGATGGAGATCGACATGCCGGCGCGGCGGGCGTGGTCGAGCGCGGCCAGCCCGGCGTCGCGCGAGCCGTCGTTCAGCAGGGTGTACCCCGAGACGTGCAGGTGACCGCCCTGGGCGAACAGGTCGCGCGGCAGGTCTTCGGGAGACAGCGCGGCGTTGGCGCCGGGGTCGGACAGCAGGGTGCGCTCGCCCTTGTGGGTGACGAGCACGACGCAGGTGCCGGTCGGCCGTTCGGGATCCATCACGAGGCGGGCGTCCACGCCGTACCCCATGAGCTCCATGTCACGGTTACGGCCGGTGATGTCGGCGCCGCGGCGGCCGACGAACGCGACCTCGGCGCCCTCGACGGCGAGCCAGGACGCGATGTTCGCCCCGGAGCCGCCACCGTGCATGGTGACGACGGCCGGAGTGTCGCTTGCCCTGGCGAGAGGGTAGCGGGCGCGTGCGACCGCATCGGTCATCAGATCGCCCACCACGACAACCCGGGTCATGATGTCACCACCTTGCTGGCACTACAGGAGGCTGCTGACAGAAAACCTAACAGCTTCAAGCCGGGGCGTGGGGCATAGAGCGGACACCCGTGCACAGTCGATGCACAAGCGTTGCCCAACGAATCGGACAGACAGCCGCTTACCCTCATCAATGTGGAACCTCACTACCCGGCCCACTGGGAGGCCGACGTCGTGCTCGCCGACGGGGGCACCGTACACGTGCGTCCCATCCGGCCCGAGGACGGCGACATCCTCCGCGCCTTCTACTCCCGGCTGTCGGAACAGTCGATCTACTTCCGGTTCTTCGGCCCGCGTCCGCGGCTGTCGGACCGCGAGGTGGCCTGGTTCACCACCGTCGACTACGTGGACCGGGTGGCGATGATCGCGACCCTCGGCACCGAGATGGTGGCGGTCGTCCGCTTCGACCGCCTGGGCCGGCAGGACGCGGCCGAGGTGGCGTTCCTCGTCGAGGACGCCCACCAGGGCAGGGGCGTCGCCTCGGTGCTCATGGAACACCTGCGGGCCGCGGCGCGGGAACGCGGCATCAGGTCCTTCATCGCCGACGTGCTGCCGGCCAACAGCCGCATGATGGCGTTCTTCCGTCACGCGGGCTACACGGCGCAGAGCCAGTTCGAGGACGGCGTCGTGCGGATGACCCTGGACCTGGCGACCACGGAGACCTCCCGCGAGGTCACCATGGCGCGCGAACACCGGGCCGAGGCTCGCTCGATCGAGCGGCTGCTCACCCCCACCTCCGTCGTCGTCGTGGGCGCGGGCCGCGAGGCCGGCGGCATCGGCCAGACCGTGCTGCGCAACCTCCTCGGCGCCGACTTCAACGGTCCGGTGTACCCGGTGCACCGCGAGGTGCGCGCGGTCGCCGGCGTCCGGGCCTACAAGAGCGTCTCGGCGATCGACGGTGACGTGGACCTGGCCGTGGTCGCCGTCCCCGCCGACGCTGTGCTAGACGTGGTCGAGGAATGCGCGGAGAAGGGCGTCAGGGGCCTGGTGGTCGTCTCCTCCGGCTTCGGCGAGACCGGACCCGAGGGCCGTGCCCGCCAGGACGAACTGGTGCGCATCGCCCGCGCTTACGGCCTTCGCGTGGTCGGGCCGAACTGCCTGGGCATCGCCAACACCGACCCCAAGGTCCGCCTGAACGCCACCCTCGCCGCCCGGCTGCCCGGCAGAGGGCGGGTCGGCTTCTTCAGCCAGTCCGGCGCGCTCGGCACCGCGCTGCTGCAGCGGGTGGCGCAGCGGGGCATGGGCATCTCGACGTTCGTGTCCGCCGGCAACCGGGCCGACGTGTCCGGCAACGACCTGCTGCAGTACTGGGAGCAGGACCCGGCCACCGACGTGATCCTGCTCTACCTGGAGTCGCTGGGAAACCCGCGCAAGTTCGCCCGGCTGGCCCGGCGGACGGCCCGCGAGAAGCCGATCGTCGTCGTCAAGAGCGGCGGCGTCACCCAGGGCGTGCCGGTCGGGCACGCGGCCCCGGTGCTCGGGCTGCCGGACACCGCGCTGACCGCGCTCTTCGAGCAGGCCGGGGTGATCAGGGTGGACGACCTCGCGCAGCTCTTCGACGTCGCGCAACTGCTCGCCTACCAGCCGCTGCCCGAGGGGCCGAGGGTCGGGGTGGTCAGCAACTCCGACGCGATGGCGCTGCTGGCCGTGGACGCGTGCGTGGCGGCCGGGCTGGAGCCGTGCCCGCCGGCCAACCTCGGCGCCCGCGCCGGGGCCCTGGACTACCGCCGGGCGCTGGCGGACATGGACTGCCAGGTGGACGCCATCGTCGCGATCTACATGCCGCCGGTGCCGGGAAACGCCGCCGAGGTCGCGGCCGAGCTGGTCCGGGTGGCCGAGGAGACCGGCAAGCCGCTGCTGGCCACCTTCGAGGGCCGCATGGGGATGCCGGAGGAGCTGCGCGTGCCGGGGGAGGGCGGCGACCCGGGCAAGGGTTCCATCCCGTCCTATCCGGCCGCCGAGGAGGCCGTGCGCGCCCTGGCCCACGTGGTCCGCCACGCCCTGTGGCGGCGTACGCCGCCCGGCACGCCCCCCGGCCTGCCGGACGTCGACACCGCGGCGGCCAGGGCGGTGGTCGACCGCGTGCTCGCCTCTCCCGAGGCGCATGACGGCGCCCGCGGACAGGACCGGCAGGAGCCTTCACGGCGGCCGCCCGAGGAAGGGGCCGCCGATGGGGAGACCACCCCGCCACAGGGGCCGGCGGCCCTGGTCGCCCGCGAAGGGCCGGCGGCGTCGCCGGTCGCCGGGGCGGTGGAGGCCGACGCCACCGAGTTGCTCGCCTGCTACGGGGTGCACGTCTGGCCCTCACGGATCGTCTCCTGCTCGGAGGAGGCCGTCGAGGCGGCGCGGGAGCTGGGCTGGCCGGTGGTGGTGCGCGCCGACGACCCGGAGATCTCCCACCGGGCGGGCACGGTGCGGCTCGGCCTGTCCGACGCCGGCGGCGTCCGGCTGGCCTACGACGACCTGGCGGCGCGGCTCGGACCGGGGGTGAGACTGTCGGTCCAGCGGATGGCGCCCCAGCCCGCCGTGGCGACCGTGGTCAGGGCCGTGGACGACGCCGACTTTGGCGCCGTCGTGTCCTTCGGGCTCGGCGACATCACGGCCCGGCTGCTCGGCGACGAGGCGTTCCGGCTGGCGCCGCTCACCGCCGAGGACGCCGCGGCGCTGGTGCGGTCGGTCCGCGCCGCGCCGCTGCTGTTCGGGCGCCACGGGTACCCGCCCGTGGCGGTCGGCGCGCTGGAGGACCTGCTGATCCGGGTGGGACGGCTGGCCGACGAGCTGCCGGGAGTGGTGCGGCTGGTGCTGGACCCGGTGCTGGTGGGGGAGTCGGGGGTCAGCGTGGTCGGCGCCCGCGCCCTGCTGCGGGGCGGCGTCGGCCCGCGCCCGGACCGGGGCCCGCGCCGTCTCCGATGAGCCGGACACCTCCGGCGAAGGGGGCCGGCTGGACGGCTCGCCGGCCCCGGCCGCCCCGCCCCGCATCGCCTGAGGAGTGATGGCCACCGCCCGTCGTCGCCCGAGGAAGCCCTCCATCGCCGAGGAAGCCCCCTTCGCCTGGGGAAGCCGCCGCCCGCCCGCCGTCGCTTGAGGGAGCCGACGCCGCCTGCCGTCCCTTGGGCAAGCCGTCGTCGCTCGCCGTCGCCGGGGCTCGCCCGCCCGACCGCCCGCCGTCGTCTGGAGGCGCGGCGCCGTCGGCCCTCGTCCGGGGGCGCGGTTCCGCCGGCCGTCGCGCTGTTCGTTTCACGACCGGACGCCGCGCGAGCCACGCTCGCCCTGAGCGTAGAAGGCCGCCCGTGGAAGTGACGGCGGACGTCTGCTGTGGTGGAAGCGGCGGATGGTCGCCGATCGCGGCGCGGCGCGGGCTCTCCCAGGCCGAAGGGCGCCCAAGGTGAGCGCCCATGAGGTGAAACACCGTGCCGAGACAGGGCAGGATGGACCCATGAGGGAAACCCGAGTCTCGGCCGCTGGTTTGCGCGAGGCTATCGAACGCAGCGGTTACTACCCCGATCTCGTGGCCGACGCGGCGGAATCCGCGCTGGGTAAGGAGCAGGTGACGGCGTTCGTCGTCCACCATGAGGCCACATTCGACCCTGCGATGGAGGTCCGCAGGCATGTCACCGTCGTGATCCTCTCACCCACGCGGCTCCTGGTGTGCCACACCGACGAGCACCCGCCCGCCGATGGCATGCCCACCTCTCACGCCTCCACCACCACCGAGGCGGTGCGCCTGAGCCGCGTCCAGTCGGTGGCGGTCACTCGGGTGGTCCCCGACCCCGCGGCGTACGTGCCGGGGGTGCCGCCGACCGAGGTGACGCTCACCATCGGCTGGGGCGCCATCTCCCACGTCGATCTCGAGCCGGCCACCTGCGGAGATGAGAACTGCGAGGCCGACCACGGGTACACCGGCGCCATCACCGCCGACGACCTCTCGCTTCGCGTGAGCGAGGCCGCCGACGGACCGGAGGCCGTCGGCAACGTGCTGGCCTTCGCCAAGGCCCTGTCCGAGGCGACCGCCCGCTCGGCGAGCTGACACCCTCCGGCGCCCGCGCGGCGCCGGCCGCGCACGGCGCCGCCCGCCCGGACCGCCGGGACCACCGAGGTCCCGGCCCGTCCCGGCGGGCGGACCACCGTGACGCCTCCGTAGGGGTGCCACAGACGACACGCCGATCACCTGGTGCGGCGGACGCCCGGCGTGGTTGACTCCGGGAACGCGGGCCGGTGACCTTCTCACCACCGGTGACGGCCGCGACCAGCAGGGGGCGGGCCGGAGACCGGCCACCACACGCACACGAGAAGGAGGCAAGGGGCTACCTCCCATGGCCGACACGGCAGGGCGTCCGCCCCGGAATTCCCATGAGCCCGTTGATCAGTCCTGGTGACCTTGGCGACGCGACGATCCTCGATGTGCGGTGGCGGCTGGTAGGCGCGCCCGGCATCGACTCCTACCGCGAGGGGCACCTCCCCGGCGCGGTC
Organism: Sphaerisporangium sp. NPDC005288; assembly: GCF_040607475.1. Classification (NCBI taxonomy): domain Bacteria; kingdom Bacillati; phylum Actinomycetota; class Actinomycetes; order Streptosporangiales; family Streptosporangiaceae; genus Sphaerisporangium; species Sphaerisporangium sp. NPDC005288. Next base: position 174,242 of record NZ_JBEXGT010000004.1, read on the forward strand.
TTCTGCGACCTGGACCGCGACCTCGCCGCCCCGCCCGGCGCGGGCGGCCGCCACCCGCTGCCGGACGCCGGCGCCTTCCAGGAGGCCATGCGCCGCCTCGGGGTGTCGGCCTCGCGAAGGGTCGTGGTCTACGACGAGGCCGACTCCACGGCGGCGGCCCGCGCGTGGTGGACGCTCCGCTACTTCGGGCACCCCGACGTGCGCGTGCTCGACGGCGGTTACCGCAGGTGGGCCGAGGAAGGCCACCCGGTGACCAAGGAGGAGCCGGCCGTCGAGCCCGGCGACTTCACCGCCCGTCCGGGCGGGATGCCGATGCTGGACGCCGCGCAGGCGGGCGCGCTGGCCGGGGAGGGGGTGCTGCTCGACGCCCGGGGCGCCGAGCGGTACCGCGGCGAGGTCGAACCGATCGACCCGGTCGCCGGGCACATCCCCGGCGCCGTCAGCGCGCCCACGATGGAGAACGTGGACCCGTCGGGGCGGTTCCACCCCGCCGAGTTCCTCCGCGAGCGCTTCATCTCCTTCGGGGCCCTGCCCGAGGTGCCGGTGGGCGCGTACTGCGGCTCCGGCGTCACCGCCGCCCACGAGGTGCTGGCGATGGAGATCGCGGGCGTCCACGCCGCCCTGTACGTCGGCTCCTGGTCCAACTGGGTCGCCGACTCCTCCCGCCCGGTCGAGAAAGGCTGACCGCCCGGCCCGGCGCGTCCGTACGGCGGCCCGTCCGCCGTACGGGGGCGGCGCACCGGCGGCTAGCCGAGGCGCACGGTGATCGTGTGGGAGGCGCCTTCCCGGTCCGCGAGCCGGCCGAGGCCGAGGGTGAGCGCCGCGCCGGTCCGCGCGCCGGTCACCAGCGGGTGCCCGTGGAGGATTTCCGCCACCGGGCGGCGCCAGGTGACGGTGAGTTCCGTGAGGTCCCGGCGGGGGTCGGCCACGGTGACCGTGGCCGTGCCGTCGCCGGGCTCCCTGACCAGGACGGCGCACGGCGCGGAGGCGGACAGCCCGCCCGCGGCCCCGGCGTCCCAGAAGTTGACAGCGGTGATTCCGAGCGAGGGGACGTGGACGCCCTGCAGGCGCGGGGTGTTGGCGAGCACCTGTGCCCAGCCGGGGTCGGCGGCGCGGGCCCGCGTGGTCGCGAGGCTCGCGCCCGGCAGGAGCAGGTACACGTAGCCCGCCGAGACGGGGTCCACCCCGTGGTCGAGCCACAGTGTCACGTAATCCCGTCCGGCCGGTTCGGCACCCTCGCTTCGTCGTCGCTCTCGCGCCGTGCGCAGGGGCGCGCCGCCGGGCAGCACGTAACCACCATGCCCGGTCAGATGCGCCCAGGTGGCCTCCACCATGAGCGCCGCGCCGGTGCGGCGGTTGTCGACGATCGTCTCGACCGGGACGCCGTCGCGGGAGGTGATCCCCGCGCCCAGGCACACCACGGCGTCGTCCAGGAACACCCAGGACTTGAACGCCTCCATCGTGCTCTCCAGGCCGTTCAGATGCTGGCCGACCGTGGCGTACACGCCGTCGGTCGCGCCGCCCACCCAGCGCCCCGGCGGGCAGGTGTCGCCCCATCCCTCGCCGGCGCCGTCGGCCAGCCGCCGGGTCGAGACGGTCGTGCCGGGCAGCCGATAGGGGTCCACGGTCGGCCAGAAGGAGTCGGAGTACTGGTCGCCATGACCCTCGGCCCACCAGTAGAGCATCCCCGAGCCGGTGTGCCAGCCCCGCGGGTTCTCGCCGTTGCCGTGCTCGTAGTGGCCGATGCGCGAGGAGGCCATGCTCAGCCCCGCGCACCAGCCGGGCCTGCGGTGCACCGCGCGGGCGCTCATCGCCATCAGCCGGTGCCCGACCGGCTCCGCGGCCGCCGGGACGGCGTCGTCGGCGAGGACCGCGGACAGGCGGGCGTGGAAGCCGAGGTCGACCGCCTCGGCCGTGCCGAGCATGGGCACGCAGGTGTCCCGCAGCGCCCACCCCTTCACCATGGCACGCCAGCGCGCCCGTTCGGCGGCGGAGGCGGACTCACCGAGCAGCAGGGTCGCGGCGGCGATCTCGTGCCCCCTGCCGTGGTCGCCGTACGGCCTCCTGGCGACGCCGCGTCCGCGCACCATGTCCATGCAGAAGCCGTCGTGCACCACCGGTGCGAACGAGTTCTCGACGCTGTCGAAGATCACCTGCGCGTTCGGGTCGTCGATCTCCCAGGGAGATCCACGCAGCACGGCGAACAGCGTCGCCAGGCCGGACAGCAGCGATGCCCCGTACGCGCCCTGGTAGGGGACGTAGGTGTGCTGGATGAAGGAGCCGTCCCGGTAGAACCCGTCACCGTCGCGGACGTAGGGGAAGACGGGGGACAGGGCCGAGACCGCCAGGGCCGCCTTGCGCGGGTCGGACCTCAGCATGGCGCGCAGCAGCATGACCACGCACAGGTCCACGCGGTTGGCCCCGGTGCTGGTGCCGCTGTAGGAGGCCAGACGGCGCTCGGGGACGAAGTGATCGACCGCGTCCCTCAGTGCCCTGCTCTGCGCGTCGGTGAGGTGGGGGCCGATCAGGACGGCCGCGTCCAGCAGTCGCTTCGGGACGCCGATCTGCCAGTGCCACCAGTTGCCCACCTCCTCGGCGTCCGCCGCGTACACGCGCCGCCGGTAGTGGTCGATGCCCGCCGCCACCGCGGCGGCCAGGCCGGGGTCGCCGGTCAGCCCGGTCCCCGGCAGGGCGTAGGCGCGGGCCATGGCACGCAGCCGCTCCAGGGTGGAGACGAACGACGGGAACGGCCGGTCCGGCCACACCCACGCGTCGGCGGGCGCCATGGCATCCCGGTGCCGTGCGGCCCTCGCCCCGAGGGCGGCCAGCCGGGCGCGGTACGGCTCGGCCGCGGGATCGAACCCCGTCCCGGCCGTCACCTCGCGCCACCGTCGCCGCAACCGGGCGAAATGACCGGCGAACAGAGCGGTGAGGGCGCCTTCCCCCACCGGCCCCGCCGACCCCGGGACCACGAGCCCGGCCGCGACCATCCCGCCGAGCCGAAGAAACGACCGCCTGCTCCGCCCGCCCACGCATGGATTATGACCTGATCTTTCGACCTTTACGGCCCTTCCCGGCTCGATGCCCGGCACGTGGCCCCTGTCCGGCGAGAGCCGGCGACCGTCGTCTCGACGGGCCGGGCAGGGGAGGGACGCGGCGTCCTGGAGGAAGAACGGCTTCTCGGCGGCCGTGTGGCCACAAGGGGCGGCGCCCCGGTGTCGTGCGTGTAGAGAGTGCCCCTCATCGGTCGTGCGACCGGAGGGGGTGGCCGAGGGAGCCGAAGCAGGCGAACCCGTGCACGCCGGTGCGCTCCGACGCGATGGCCAGCGCCTCGGCCGGAGCGTGCCCGCGCACCAGCAGTTCGTGCAGCAGCGTCATCAGGGTCAGCGCCTCCTCGTCGCGCACGGGGACCAGTCCGGCGATCACGCAGGCCGAGCCCTGGTCGAGGAAGGCGCCGGCCAGCCCCAGGGCGGTCCCGTCGACCGGCGCGTGGGCCATGCCCGCGTCACAGGCCGACAGCACCACCAGCCACGGCGTCCGGCGCAGTCCCAGCAGGTCGTACGCCATCAGCGCTCCGTCGTCCAGGGCGATGCGCGACAGCAGCGGGCTGCGCGCCGAGAAGAACCCGTGGGCGGCGATGTGCACGACCTCGGCCCGGCCCAGCGCGGCGAGCACGCCGGCCGTGGTGGCGGCGACGCGCACCGCCGTGGCGGCCGGGTCACCGGGCGGCCGGCGGGTCGTCGCGGTGCGGGCGGCCTCCTGGTAGGCGCGGACGACCCTCGCCGCCTCGGTGCCCGCGTGCTCCAGCCCCGGCCCGGCCACGGCCGCCACCAGCGGCGCGCCCACCACAACAGGGCCGGCGACACCGTCGGACGGTGGTACCGGCGCGGGGGACGGCCGGACGACGGAGGGCGGGGCAGGGTGGCGGGAGGTGGCCGTGAGCCAGGCGCCGGCGCTGGCGGCGACGCACAGGGCCCGGCCGTGCAACCGCGGCAGCGTCGCCCATGGGAGCGTGTGAAGCGCTCCGGTCGGCACGATCACCAGTGGGCGATCGGCGATGTCGGCGGCCAGCGGGTCCACGAGCCGTGCCGCGAGGGCCCCGGCCTCCACCGCCACCCCGGGCGTGCCGGAGCCGGTGTCGCGCAGACCGGCTCGCCGCAGGCCGTACCGCAGCCGGATCGTCGCCTCGGCGGCCTCGGTGTAGGAGCCGAGCGACCGCAGCACGCGATGTTCGGCGGTGACGACCACGGCGGCGAGCAGGTCGTCGTGGCGCACCAGTTGCACCAGCGCGGCGCCGCCCAGCGCGGCGCGCAGGTGATCGATCGGCATGGCCTCCCCGGCGTGCCCCCGGGCTACCGCGCGGCAGTGCTCGGCCCAGCCGAGGACGGTGTCCGGCCGCCCGTCACGCAGGGCCAGCGACAGGCCGAACCCGGCGAGCCGCTCGCCCGCCCGTACCGCGTGCGCCCGCACTCCGGGGTCGTTCAGCCGCTCGCTGCCCGCGGCGGCCTCCCGAAGGCCCTCGCGCAGCGCGGAGAACGCGGCCGGCGGATCGCCCCGGAGACTGTGCCGGAGCGCCACCGCATGATGGCGCACGACCCGATGCGCCCTCCCCGCCGCCGGCGCCCCGTTGATGACGAACTCCAGATCGCCCTCCACCACATCCGACACCGAACCTCCGGCGTCGGTGGGCCCGGCCGTGGTGAGCTCCGCGGCGGTGAGGCGGAGGGCGGCGGCGGGGGCGGGCCATCCGTGGGCGGCGAGCCGGGCGGCCAGGGAGCGGGCCTCCTCCGCCAGCCGTGGCGACGGCCGCTCGACGGCGATGCGCGAGCGCAGGATCACTTCCTCGGCCAGCGGGACCCAGGCGTCGCGGCCTTGGCCGTCCAGCTCGCGGGCCGCCGCTTCGGCGGCCGCCCGCGCCTGGTAGGGGTCGCCGACGAGGAGTTCGACCTGCGCCAGCAGCAACCGTGACTCGGCCAGCGCGACCAGGGCTCCGGTGGCGGCGAGGTCGGGGACGGCCTGCCTGAGCAGCGCGCGGGCCTCCCCGGGGAGATAGGCGGCCAGCAGCGCGCCCGCGAAGTCGGCGCGCATGGCGGCGAGCCGTTCGGGATATCCCGTCAGCGCGCGCTCGGCGGCCTCGTACCCGGTGAAGGCGGCCTGGACGTCCCCGCGCCGGGCGGCGACGAACGGCACGTTGGCCTCGGCGAGGGTGGCGATGTGATCGAGCCCGGCGTCCCGGGCGAGGGCCGCACAGGCGGACAGGTCGCGTGACGCCGCGTCGTAGTCTTCGAGGAAGGTGTGCGCGAGGCCCCGGTTGAGCAGCGCGCCCGCCAGGAAGCGGGGGTCGCCGGCTCCGGTGAGCCGTTCGACGGCCCGGTCGCAGTGCGCCACCGCCTCCCCGGGCCGGCCGAGGCGCACCAGGGCCACCGACCGCTGGACGCCGAGCCGCGCGGCGTCCAGGCCGCCGAGGCCGCCCTCGGCGAGGTCGGCGACGCGGAGGGCGCCGACGGGGTCGCCGAGTTCCGTGCGGACCGCGACCAGCGACATCCGCGCCTGGGCCGCGCGTCCGGGCAGGTCGCGGGCCACGCGGACCGCCTGGTCCAGATGGTCGGCGGCGGGCCGGAGGTCTCCCAGCTCGCGCGCGGCCAGGCCGAGCGCCCGGTGGGCGATCGACTCGGCCTCCCGGCAGCCCCGCGCCCTCGCCATGTCGAGAACGGCCAGCGCGTCCCGGCGCGCCCGTTCGGGGTCGGCCCCCGAACCCTCGACCGCCCGCTCGGCCGCCGCGACCAGGTGGCGGTGCTCGGGCGGCTCGGTCGAAGGGCGGCTGAGGGGGGCGGTCGTCGTCAGGGGGTCGGGGGTCATGGGCGGACGCACTGCCAGCGGGTGGCCACGGGTGGGGCGCCGGTGCGGTGGTACACGACGCTCACCCATCCGTGGGGCAGTCCTGTGGTGGCGAACTCCCCGGTCTCGGTGGGCAGGCGCATCTTGCTGACGTGGGGTGTCCTGATCTCGACGCGGCCCCCCTCGCCCGGGGCGGGGAGCACCTGGCCGGCCAGGTCGAGATGGGAGTCGCAGACCGTGATCTCGACGTCGATGGTGATCTCCTCGGCGGCGAAGCGCAGCAGGCGCGGCTCTCCCTCGGACGCGTGCCCGTCGGAACGCACCCCGGCCGGCGGCCTGGCCCGCGCGAACGGCGGCCGGGCGCCGGAGACGGGCGGCCGGGTGCCGGACGGCGGCGGCCGGGTGCCGGAGAAGGGCCCCGCGCCGAGCGGGCGGCCGAACCGGGGCGCGGACCTCCCCTCGCCGGGTGATCCTGGTGGACGGCCGTCGAGCAGGCGATGGACCTCAACCGGGGAGACGTCCCGGTGCGGCGGCGAGACCTCGGCCTCGGGCCCGGGTGGCGAGTCGTGGAGTGGGACCAGGTCGGCGATGACGGCGTCGGGCAGGCGCAGGGCGTGGACGGCCTGAGCGTCGGTGATGACATGGGCCGGGACGGGATCGGCGCCGGCCGCCAGACGAAGGGCGGCCAGCAGGTGGTCGTCGTCGGTCATCGCTGGTCCTCCACGAGTGATCTCAGGCGCTTGAGGCAGCGGATGCGGGTGGGGCCGATGCTGCCGATGGGCATGCCCAGCCGCCGGGACAGCTGGGCGTAGCTGGCGTCGGGCGCCAGGACGATCAACCGCACCAGGGCGCCGCACGGCCGGGGCAGGGTGTCGACGGCCGCCCAGAGCCGCCGTCCCTGGTCGTCGCTGAGCAACGCCGCGACCGGATCGCCGCCGCAGGAGTCCGGCGGGTCGGCGCCGCTGGGGGGCGGCAGGTCGGTGGGCAGGCCGGAGGGCCGGGCGCCCGCCCGCGCGCGCCCGATGCGCATGGCCTCGTGCCGGGTGGTGGTGATCAGCCAGCCGCCGACGCGCTCGGGGTCGCGGATGGTGTGCCCGCTCTCGAGCAGGCGCAGCCAGGCGGCCTGGACGGCGTCGCCCGCGTCGGCGGGGTCGAGCCCGGTGGCCCGGGCCACGGCCCACATGCGGTGCCCGAAGCGGGAGACCAGGTCGCGCCAGGCCGTCTCGTCGAGGAGGTCGAGGTCGTATGGCATGGGAACACTTCACGTGATGGGGGAATCGCACTCGGTGATCAGACTAGCGAGGACCGGCGACGTGGACCCCGAGATCGGGAAATCGGGTGCCGGTCGCGTGCAGGACCTGGTGTGCCGCCTCGCCGGGCGGCACGCGGCGTGCGGCGGCGGCGATGGCCCCGCCCACGACGGCGGCCGCGAACGACGTGCCACTCCACATGGCATAGCCGTCGAATGGGTGAAAGTCCACGAAACTGCTGGTCAAGGCCTCGCCACGCGCGCACGCGTCCACCCAGGGGCCGTAGGCGGAGAAGCGGGCCCGGGTGACCTCGGCCGAGTCGAGGGCGCCCACGGCGATCACTCCGGGCAGCGCGGCGGGCCAGAAGGGCCGCGCGGAGGCGGTGTTGCCCGCGCAGGCGACGACCACGGTGCCGGTGAGCGCGGCCAGGGCGCGTTCCACCAGAGGCGACGCCCGGTCGTCGTAGGTGTGGCAGCCGAAGGACAGCACCAGCACGTCGACGGGCGCCTCGCGCAGGGCGCCGAGGGCGCGCAACACGCCGGCCTCGTCGCCCACGCCGTGGCTGTCCAGAGCCCGCACGACGCGCAGCCGGATGCCCGGCGCCTGGCGCAGCAGCAGCCCCGCGATGAACGTGCCGTGCCCCGCCTGGCCGTCGAGAAGGCCGTCGCCGTCGGCGTCGAGGACCTCGCCCGGCTGGCCGGGGAACCAGTCGGCGCCGGCGAACCAGGGGTGCGGGGCGAGGCCGGTGTCCAGCACCGCGGCCGTCACCCCGGACGGCTCGCCGCCGCCCAGGGCGAGGGCGGGCGCGGGCCGCGGGGCGCCGGAGGGGCCGCCGAAGAACAGCGGCTGCCCCACGACGACATGGTTGGGCGAGGCGTCCTGCCCCCTTGCGCGCAACGAGGCGGCGATCTCGCACGGGTCAGCCCCGTGCGACAGGCGCAACAGGAACAGTCCGTCGGTGTGGTGCGCCGACTGGGCCCACCGCCCGGCGGCGTCGGGGGAGCGGGCGAGAAGCTCGCCCGGGCGGATGAAGGCGCGGCGGCCGGGGAGGTGTTCGACGGCCTGCACGTTCACGGGGGGACTCCTTATAGGGAGCGCATAGGGACGGCAATCACAGGATGCATCTTTCCCTATGCGGAGAGTTGCCAAGCGTGATTAGGTATGACCCGGCTCTGGTGCCCCGCCACGACGGACGGTAGTCTCTCCCTCAGTCACTTGTGATCATCCCAGTATGAGGACGTTGGGGAAGGCGCACCTCGTACGAAACGGGAGGTCCGGTGTCTGCTCGTGGCGTGCTGTACGTCCACTCGGCTCAGCCCGCGCTGTGCCCGCACATCGAATGGGCGGTCGCGGGTGTCCTTGGCATACCCGTCGACCTGTCGTGGACCCCGCAGCCAGCCCAGCCTGGCACTGTGCGCACACAGGCCGAGTGGGAAGGTCGTCCCGGCACGGCCGCGGCGATCACGTCGTCCCTCATGGGCTGGCAGCGCATCCGTTTTGAGATCACCGAGGATGCCTCGCCGGGCGTGGACGGCTCGCGGCATGCCTACACGCCGACGCTCGGCGCCTTCACGGCGATGATCGGCGTGTCCGGCGACATCATGGTGCCCGAGGACAGGCTGCGCAACGTGATGCTGATGGCGGCGCAGGGCCGGGTGGTCCTTGAGGAGGAGCTCGACAAGCTGCTCGGCAAACAGTGGGACGAGGAGCTCGAGCCGTTCCGGTACGCCGGCGACGGCGCCCCGGTCCGGTGGCTGCACGCGGCGGTGTGACGCGGCGGTGCCGTCCGGAGTCCCGCTGACATGGCGGGCGGCGGCGAACAGCAGGTTCGGCTGCCGCTCGGCCGGCGGGAGGCCGGCGGTGTGACGCGGCGATGTGAGAGGGTTCCGCAACCGGAACGCCGGTGCGGAACCTTCTTCGTGAGGCCCGGAGAGCCTCGGACAGCAGGAGCCGTTCCCGGCTACAGCGGGATGTTGCCGTGGGCGCCGCGTGCGGGGGTGGCCTGGGCGAGGACCCTGGCGATGGCGCCGCGGGTCTCGGCGGGCTTGATGACCTCGTCCACCACGCCGATCTGGATGGCCCGGTCGAGGCCGCCGGCGATCTTCTCGTGCTCCTCGGCGAGCCGCGCCTCCACGGCGGAGCGCTCCTCCTCGGGGGCGGCGGCGATCTCGCGCCGCTTGAGCACGCGCACGGCGGCCAGGGCCCCCATGACGGCGACCTCGGCGGTCGGCCAGGCGAACACCCTGGTGGCGCCCAGCGCCCGGGAGTTCATCGCGACGTACGCCCCGCCGTAGGCCTTGCGGGTGACCAGCGTGACCCGGGGCACCGACGCCTCGGCGAAGGCGTGCAGGAGCTTGGCGCCGCGCCGGACGACGCCGTCGTGCTCCTGGCCGACGCCGGGAAGGTAGCCGGGAACGTCCACCAGGACGACCAGCGGCACCCCGAAGGCATCGCACATGCGCACGAACCGGGCGGCCTTCTCGGCCGAGGCGGAGTCGAGGCAGCCGGCCAGCCGCATCGGGTTGTTGGCGATGACGCCGACCGTGCGGCCGCCGAGGCGCCCCAGCGTGGTGACGATGTTGGGCGCCCACTTGGGGTGCAGCTCCACCCCGGGCTCGTCCAGCAGGCCGGTGACCAGGGGGTGCACGGAGTACGCGCGGCGCGCCCGGTCGGGCAGCAGGCCGGAGAAGTCGACGTCCTGCACCGACTCGGGGCGCAGGCGGCCCTGGTGGCCGAGCAGCACGGCCAGGCGGCGTGCGTGCAGCAGGGCCTCGCCGTCGGTCTTGGTGACGACGTGGACGACGCCGCTGCGCCTGCTGTGCGGCTCGGGGCCGCCCAGGGCGGCCATGTCGATCTGCTCGCCGGTGACGCTGCGCACGACGTCGGGGCCGGTGACGAAGATGCGGCCCTGGTCGGACAGGATCACCAGGTCGGTGAGGGCCGGCCCGTAGGCGGCGCCGCCGGCGGCCGGGCCGAGCACCACGGAGATCTGCGGGACCAGTCCCGAGGCGCGGGTCATCGCGGCGAAGACCCGGCCGACGGCGTGCAGGGACTCGACGCCCTCGGCGAGCCGGGCGCCGCCGGAGTGCCACAGGCCGACGACCGGGACCCGCTCGCGGACCGCGACGTCGTAGGCGTGCACGATGTGCTCGCAACCGGCGGTGCCCATGGCACCGCCCTGGATCCGCGCGTCGCTCGCGAAGGCCACCACCGGCACGCCCTCCACGCGCCCCATGGCGGCCAGCGCGCCGCTGCGGTCGTCGTCGGGGGAGAGCGGCTGGACCGTGCCCTGGTCGAACAGGGCGGTCAGACGCGCATGCGGATCGCGAGGGTCGGCAGGCTGCTGTTCGTGAGCCTGGGCCGTCACCCCGTCGTCGAGCACGGTCACGGGCTCTCCCACTCAGGCGCTGGTGAAGGCCACGGCGACGTTGTGCCCGCCGAAGCCGAACGAGTTGTTGATCGCGGCGATCTGGCCTTCGGGGAGCTTGCGCGGCTCGCCGCGCACGATATCGACCTCGACTCCTTCGTCGAGGTCGTCGATGTTGATGGTGGGCGGGACCACGCGGTCGTACAGGGCCTTGATGGTGAAGACCGACTCGATGCCGCCGGCGCCGCCGAGCAGGTGTCCGGTGGAGGACTTGGTGGCCGTCACGAACGGGTGGTCACCGATGATCTCCTGGATGGCGACCGCCTCCACGACGTCGCCCGCGGGGGTGGAGGTGGCGTGCGCGTTGACGTGCAGGATGTCGCGTCCGGTGAGCCCGGCGTCCTCCAGCACCTTGCGGGCCGCGCTGCGGATGCCGGCGCCCGTCGGCTCGGGCTGGGCGATGTGGTGGGCGTCGGAGGAGTAGCCGACGCCGGCGGCCTCGGCGTAGATGCGCGCGCCGCGGGCCAGGGCGTGCTCCTCGGACTCAAGGACGATGATGCCCGCCCCCTCGCCCAGGACGAACCCGTCGCGGCCGGCGTCCCAGGGACGGGAGGCGTGCGAGGGGTCGTCGTTGCGCGTGGACATGGCGCGCATGGCGGCGAAGGAGGCGATGTTCAGCGGGTGGATGGCGGCCTCGGTACCGCCGGCCACGACGACGTCCGCCCGTCCCGTCCTGATCATCTCCATGGCGTAGCCGACGGACTCGGCGCCGGTGGCGCAGGCGCTCACGGTCGCGTGGACGCCGGCGGTGGCGCCGAGCTCGATGCTGATCCATCCGGCCGAGCCGTTGGGCATGAGCATGGGGACGGTGAAGGGCGACAGCCGCTGCCAGCCCTTCTCCTTGTAGGTGTCGTAGGCGGCCAGGATCGTGGTGATGCCGCCGATGCCGCTGCCGACGACGACGCCGAGCCGGTCGGGCGCGACCTTCGGCGTCCCGGCGTCCCGCCAGGCCTCGCGGGCCGCGATGAGCGCGAACTGCTCGGCACGGTCCAGGCGGCGGGCCTCGGGGCGGGGCAGCACCTCACCCGGTTCGACGGCGACCTTGGCGGCGAACTTCACCGGCAGGGTGTCGACCCAGTCCTCGGTGAGGGGCCGCACGCCGGACTGCCCGGCGAGGAGCGCCGACCAGGACGAGGCGACGTCTCCGCCGAGGGGCGTTGTCACGCCGAGCCCGGTGACAACGACACGTACTCGATCTCTGCTCACGTGGGGCGCTCCTTGTGGTTCGAGGTGAAGCGTGGGGGGCTCAGACGCCCGGTCGTGCGGCCGGACGCCTGAGGTGGATCTAGTTCTGGATGAAGTTGATGACGTCCTTGACGGTCTTGAGGTGCTTGAGCTGGTCGTCGGGGATCTCGACGCCGAACTCGTCCTGCGCGGCGACGGCGATCTCGACCATGGAGAGCGAGTCGATGTCGAGGTCGTCCACGAAGTTCTTCTCGGGGGTGACCTCGGTCGCCGGGATGCCCGTGATCTCGTTGATGATCTTGCCGAGGCCCGCGAGGATCTCCTGCTCGGTCAGTGCCATGTCGCGATTTCTCCTTGGATTCGGGTGCTTCTCTTGGTGTGTACGGCGCGCCGTGCGGGCCTTCCGTACAAGCTCAGGGGATCTCTATCACTTGGCCGGCGTAGGTCAGGCCCGCGCCGAAGCCGAGCAGCAGCGCCAGGCCGCCCGACTGGACCTCGCCGCGCTCGATCATGCGGCTCAGGGCCAGCGGGATCGAGGCCGCCGAGGTGTTGCCCGCCAGGACGATGTCCTTGGCGATGACCGCCTTGTCCGCGCCGATCTTGCGGGCGATGGCCTCGATGATGCGCAGGTTCGCCTGGTGGGGGACGAAGGCCGCCAGCTCGGAGGGGTCCACGCCGGCACGCTCACACGCCTGCCTGGCGACCGGGTGAAGCGCGGTGGTGGCCCAGCGGAACACCGTCTGGCCTTCCTGGTGGAGGAAGGAGTCGCGGTCCCTGACGATGATCGCGTCGGACTTGTCGCCGGCGCTGCCCCAGACCACCGGCCCGATGCCCGGGGTCTCGGAGGGCCCGACCACGGCCGCGCCGGCGCCGTCCGCGAAGATCACGCAGGTGGCGCGGTCGGTCCAGTCGACCCACTGGGAGAGCTTCTCGGTGCCGACGACCAGCACGTTGGTGGCAGAGCCCGCGCGGACGGCGTCGCCCGCGGCGGCCAGGGCGTAGCAGAAGCCGGCGCAGGCGGCGTTGACGTCGAAGGCGCCGGGGGAGTCGATGCCCAGGCGGTGGGCGACGCGGGCGGCGGCGTTGGGGATCTGCGCCTCGAGGGTGCAGGTGGCGACGACGACCAGGTCGATCTCGTCGGCCGACAGCCCGCTGGCGGCCAGCGCCTTGCCGCCGGCCTGCACGGCGATGTCGATGTCGGTCTCTTCGGGGCCGGCGACCCGGCGTTCCTTGATGCCGACGCGGCTCTGGATCCACTCGTCGTTGGTGTCGATGGTCTTCGCCAGGTCATCGTTGGTGACGACGCCGGCCGGCTGGTATCCGCCGAAGGCGAGCACCCTGGCGCCCGGGGCGCCTCGCATGATCCTCACTGGCCGGTCTCCTTGCTGATAAGGGCGCGTGCGGCCTCGAGGTCGCCGGGGGTCTTGAGCGCGACCGTCGCGACGCCGGGCAGCGCGCGCTTGGCCAGGCCGGTGAGCGTGCCGCCGGGCAGCAGCTCGATGACGGCGGTGACGCCGAGCCCTGCCATGGTGGCCATGCACAGGTCCCACCTGACCGGGCGGGCCACCTGGTCGACCAGCCGCCGGACGAACTCGCCGCCGCCGGCGACGGCCTGGCCGTCGGCGTTGGACAGCAGGGTCGCGCGCGGGTCGCCGGGGGTGACGCCGGCCGCCTCCGACCGCAGGTGCTCGACGGCGGGCGCCATGTGGCGGGTGTGGAACGCTCCGGCCACCGACAGCGCGCGAAGCCGCGCCCGCGCCGGAGGCTCGGCCGCGAAGGCGGCGAGCTGCTCGGTGGTGCCGGCCGCGACGATCTGCCCGGCCCCGTTGATGTTGGCCGGGGTGAGGCCGTGCCGCTCGATGGCCGCCAGGACCTCCTCCTCCGCGCCGCCGAGCACGGCCGTCATGCCCGTCTCGGTGACGGCGGCGGCCTTGGCCATCGCCTGGCCGCGCTGCGCGACCAGGCGCAGGGCCTCCTCCGGGGTGAGGACGCCGGCCAGGGCCGCGGCGGTGAACTCGCCGACGCTGTGCCCGGCGAGCACGTCCGCGGCGGGCGCCGTCCCTGCGGCGCCGTCACCCTCCGTGGCCGGCAGCACCTCGGCGACGGCGAGGCCGGCGGCCACGAGCAGGGGCTGGGCGACGGAGGTGTCGCGGATCTCCTCCGCTCCCGCCGTGGTGCCGTAGGAGATCAGGTCGAGGCCGACGACGTCCGACCACGCCGACAACCGGTCGCGCAGACCGGGGATCTCGAGCCACGGGGAAAGGAAGCCGGGAGTCTGGGCGCCTTGCCCGGGAGCGACGATGACGAGCACAAAATCCACCATGCCCTGTAGGAGTTCACCACACTGCTAATGATCCGTACGAACTTTGTCGGTGGGTCTTTGTAGGAATCCTCTATCAGAGGTTTCCGGACCGTTACCGAACCCTGGTTAGGTCGCGGTTGCCCGCGAAAGCCTGCCGAGGATCAGGCCGACCTGCAGAGTGAAGGCCGACCGGCCCTCGGTGGGCTGGTAGCCCGTCAGTTCTGTGATCTTTTTCAGACGGTAACGCACGGTGTTCGGGTGGACGAACAACAGACGGGCCGTGGCTTCCAAAGATGTGCCCTGCTCCAGGTAGGTCGCCAGTGTGTCGAGCAGCGGAGTGCCCTCCAGGGGCTTGTACACGTTCTCGATGAGCTGCTCGCGGGCGTCGGTGTCGCCGTCGATGGCCCGCTCGGCGAGCAGATCCTCGGCGAGCACCGGGCGGGGGGCGTCCGGCCAGCCCTGCGCCGCCCGCAGGCCGGCGACGGCCGCGCGCGCGGAGCTCGCCGCCGCGTGCAGGTCGGGCACCTCGGGACCGATGACGATGGGCCCCGGGCCGAAGCGCGGCACCACGTGCCGGGCGGCGTCCTTGATGCTGTCGGCCCCGCCCACGATGACGATCAGGCGGTCGCCCTGCACCCCGGCCAGCAGGTCGTGGCCGAGCCTGCGGCCCTTGTCGCGCATGCCGTCGATGACCGTCTGGGGGTCGGCGTCGGGGGCGTAGCCGGCGAGCACGACGACGGGGGAGGAGGTCCAGCCGAGCGCCGCCGCCCACGAGTGCAGCCCTTCGTCCACCTCGCCGCGGACCAGCGCGTCCACGATGAGTGCTTCCAGGCGGGCGTCCCACGCGCCGCGCACCTCGGCCTCGCGGGCGTAGACGTGGGCGGCGGCGAAGGCGACGTCGCGGGTGTAGCGCAGCATGGCCTGGCGCAGCAGCTCCTCGCCGCCGGGCGCCGCGAGCTCCTGAACCTCGGCCTCGACCACCTCCACGACGATGCGCACCAGGTCGACCGTCTGCTGCAGCGAGACCGACCGCTTCAGCTCGCGCGGAGCGGTGCCGAAGATCTCGATGCTCGGCGTCGGCCTGCCCTCGTCGGCGTGCTGGAACCACTCGACGAAGGCGGCGATGCCCGCCTGCGCGACCAGCCCGACCCATGAGCGGTCCTCGGCCGACAGGGCGCGATACCACGGCAGCCTCTCGTCCATGTGGGTCATCGCGGCGGTGCCGAGACTTCCCATCGCCCGCTCCAGCCGTCGTGCGGTGTCCTCGCGTACCCGGTCATTCACATCCCTAGGGTGCCAGGTCAGCGTGAGTGCGACAGCCGGAGGTGCGGTATGTCACCGCCGGTGCCGCGCGCGGTGAGAGGTCAGATCACCGCGACGGCGGTGATGAGCCCGATCGCCACGTGGGTCACGGCGAGCAGGACGGCGCCCGGCTGCAGCCCCGGCTCGCGCACCAGGTCGCGCACCGAGATGCCGGCCACCCGGTCGAACAGCAGCATGCCCAGGGCCTGCACGACGATGCCGGTGACGCCGAACACCAGGGTGGCCAGCAGCCCTTCCTGCAGGGCGCCGCCGGAGGACCAGATGGACGCCGCGACGATGAGGCCGACGGCGGACAGCCCCGACGAGGTGAGCAGCGCCGCGTTGGGGTTGCGGTCCTGCTGGATCACCTTGCTGAGCCGGCCGGGGGTGGCCAGGTCGATCACGTAGAAGCCGGCGATCATCAGCAGGACGCCCAGGACCGCGTACGCGAGGATCGCGAGGGCTCCTCGGCCGAGCGCCTCCCCGAGGGGACCGGCGAGCGCGATGGTCATGTCTTGTGCTCCTTGGGCTGTGTCAGGCGGGGGTGGGGACGCCGCGCGGGCCGCCCTCGGGGGCGGCCCGCGCGGCGGTCACGGGGTCAGAGGGCGATGCGGTGCGGGACGAACGAGGAGGTGTCATCGGTGATCAGGCCCGAGGTCTCCCGGATGCCGAGCCCGGCGGCCTCGTCCCCGACGACCCAGGCGCCCAGCACCGGGCGCCAGCCGTCGAAGTCGGGCAGCGCGCGGAACTCCTGGTAGACGTAGCCCTCGGCGCCGTAGTCGCCCTCGGTGCTGTGGGCGCCGTCCGGGGTGACGACGCGCATGCTCGCGCCCTCGCGGCCGAGCAGGGGCTTGGCGATGTGGGCGGGCAGGTCGCGCGGGCCGTCCAGGTAGGCGGGGAGCAGGTTCGGGTGGCCGGGGTGCAGCTCCCACAGCAGGGCCAGCAGCGCCTTGTTGGACAGCAGCATCTTCCACAGCGGCTCGATCCAGGTCATCGAGACCTGCCCGCGCACGGCCCTCGGCCCGAACGGGTCGGCGACCGCCCACTCCCACGGGTAGAGCTTGCACAGCGTGCGGATCACCCGGTGCTCCATGTCGACGAAGCGCAGCGCCCGGGAGTCCCAGCCGATGTCCTCCATGGCGATGGCGACCGTCGCCCGGCCGGCCTGCTCGGCGGTCTCCTGCAGGTAGCCGAGCGTCATGGCCTCCTCGCCGGTCTCGTCCATGTTGGTCCAGGCGAAGTGCGCGGGGCCGGTCTGCAGCGGCAGCTCGCGCCACCGGTCGACCAGGCGTTCGTGAATGGAGTTCCACTGGTCGTCGGCGGGGTGGACGTCCTTGAGCCAGAACCACTGGACCAGCGAGCTCTCGACGAGGCTCGTCGGGGTGTCGGCGTTGTACTCCAGCAGCTTGGCCGGCCCCCGCCCGTCGTAGCGCAGGTCGAAGCGGCCGTACACGTGCGGGTCGCGGCGCCGCCAGGACGCCTCGATCTCCGGGGCCACCCACTCGGGGATCGCGAAGTCGCGGTAGCGGCCGGCGGCGACCACGTGCTCGACGGCCGCCAGGCACATGGCGTGCAGCTCCTCGACCTGGCTCTCCAGGGAGAGGACCTCCTCCATGGTGAAGGCGTAGTGCACGCCCTCGTCCCAGTAGGGCCGGTCGAGGCCCGATGGGTGCGCCGAGCGGTGGTAGGCCAGGCCCTGCGCCTCGATGGTCTTCTCCCAGCCGTCCCGCCGCGCGGACCTCTGCCTGCGCACCTCAGCTTCCCCCGACGCCGCGGCCGCCGAAGCCGCCGCGCTGGAGCACGGCGCCCGACCTGCTGCTGACGTGGGCGTTCGGCGGCCTGACGGTCGTGCCGCGCAGCACCCGGCCGGCCTGCCTGACGCCCCCGTAGTACCAGCCGAAGGCGCCGCGCGACCCGTAGTAGCCGGCGTGGTGGTCGTCGCAGTGGTCGTCGTCCACGACCTGGTAGGACCCGTCGGCCGTGCGGCTGCGCAGGTCCACGCAGTCGGCGGTGACCTTCTCGGCGAAGGTGCCCTGGGCGGCGCAGAAGCCGACCACCAGGGTGGAGAGCAGTCCCATCGTGCCCAGCGTGATCGCGGTGGAGGACAGCTTCCTGCCGCCGGGCGGCGGCGTCGCCGCGGACCTCACCGCGTCTTTCGCCAGCGGATGTGGCGGTCGTACGGGCTTGGGGCGGGGTGTCGCCATCGGGGTCCGTCTCTCGAAAAAGTGTGCAAAGCCTACGTTTGCCCGGTTAACGCGGCAAGCGTGGCAGAAGTTTCTGATGCCTGATGAACAGCGTTATTTCAGTGCTTATCGGACCACAGGCCGTGCGACGCGGGAACGCTGGGTAGATTCGCAGCTGTGGAGCAGCAGTGGAACCGGTAGAAGCGCTGAAGCGCATCGCCTTCCTCCTGGAACGGGCCGGCGAGCCGACCTACCGGGTGCGGGCCTTCCGCGGCGCCGCCTCCGCCATCGGCGACCTCCCGCGCGACGAGCTCGCGCGGCTCGCCCGCTCCGGCGGGCTGCAGGAGCTCAAAGGCGTCGGCAAGGTCACCGCCCTGGCGATCACCGAAGCCCTGGACGGGCACGTCCCCACCTATCTGCGCCGCCTGGAGGACACCGCCGGCCTCGACCTGGACGAGGCGACGGCCGCCCTGCGCGCCGCCCTCAAGGGCGACCTGCACAGCCACTCCGACTGGTCCGACGGCGGCTCGCCCGTCCAGGAGATGGCCGAGGCCGCCCGCGGGCTCGGCCACGACTACCTCGCCCTCACCGACCACTCGCCGCGGCTCACCGTCGCCCGTGGCCTGTCCCCCGAGCGGCTGCGCGAGCAGCTCGACCTGGTCGCCGGGCTCAACGACAAGCTCGCGCCATTCCGCGTCCTGACCGGCATCGAGGTCGACATCCTGCCCGACGGCTCGCTCGACCAGGAGCCCGAGCTGCTCGACCGGCTCGACGTGGTGGTCGCCAGCGTCCACTCCAAGCTGCGCATGGACGCCGGCGACATGACCCGCAGGATGGTCACCGCCGTCGCGAACCCCCGCGTCGACGTCCTCGGCCACTGCACCGGCCGCATCGTGCGCGGCGACGGCCGCCGCGGCGGCCTGCGGCCGGAGTCGGCGTTCGACGCCGAGATCGTCTTCGAGGCGTGCCGCAGGTTCGGCGTCGCCGTCGAGATCAACTCCCGGCCCGACCGGCTCGACCCGCCCAAGCGGCTGCTGCGGCTGGCCTACGAGATGGGCTGCCTGTTCTCCGTCGACTCCGACGCCCACGCGCCCGGGCAGCTCGAATGGCAGCACTTCGGCTGCGAGCGGGCCGCCCGGTGCGGCGTCGAGCCCGCCCGCGTCGTCAACACCTGGACCCTCGACGCCCTGCTCGACTGGACCGCCGGCGCCTCCCGCTGAAACGGCGGGGCGCTCCAGCGCTCCTGCCGAGCTTCTCCATGGTGGCCAGGGTCGCGGCCGGCATGGAGACGGCCGCACGCGGCCGGACCGCCCGGCCCGCCGGGCGCGTGCGGCGCGAATGTCGGTGCCCCGGCGTAGGTTCGGGATGTGAACCGTACCGATCGGCTCTACGCCCTCATCGAGGAGCTGCGCGCGATCTCCCCCCGGTGCCGGTCCGCACGGGAGCTGAGCGAGCGATTACAGGTGGGCGCCCGCACCGTCGAGCGCGACATCGAGGCGCTGCGCGCCGCCGGCGTGCCCGTCCGCGCCGAGGACGACGGGTACGCCCTCGACGAGCCCGCCGCGCCCTCGCCCCTCGACCTCACCTCCGACGAGGCGGTGGCCGTCGCCGTCGCCCTCAGCAGGGCGGGAAGGCTTCCCCTGGCGGGCGGCGCCCGCAGCGCCCTGCGCAAGCTGATCGCCGCGACGCCGCCGCCTGGCGCGCCCGCGGCGCGGCCTGCCGCGACCCCCGGCGGGCGGGCCGCGGTCGCCCGGGTCATCGACGAGGCGCTGCTGCACCGGCGGGTGCTGCGCATCACCTACGACGCCAAGTCGGGCGAGACGACCGAGCGCGATGTCGAGCCCGGGGTGTTCATCGGCGGGCGCGGCGGCTTCTGGTACCTGGTGGCGTGGTGCCGTCTCAGGCAGGACGTCCGGGTGTTCCGGCTCGACCGCATCGCGAGCGCCGCGCTCACCGAGGAGGAGGCGCTGCCCCGCCCGTCCCTGGAGGAGTACGCTCCGCGCATCCCCGACCTGATCGCCCAGGACCAGACCCCCGGTTGAGCACCACCGCGGCGGGCCCTCGCGCGAAGTCGCGCGAGGGCCCGCCGGAGACGCCGCGGAAGGGTCAGACCCCCATGGACTGCGTCTCGTTGCTCTCAGGGGTCGCCTGGGCGACGACCTCGGTGACGCCGTTCTTCAGGTGGTAGCGCGCGATGGCCTCGCGCAGCACCTCCTGCTTGACCTCGCCCCGCCTGGCGAGCTCGGTGAGCACCGCCAGCGTGATCGACGCGGCGTCCACGTGGAAGTGGCGGCGCAGCGCCGAGCGGGTGTCCGACAGGCCGAAGCCGTCGGTGCCCAGCGAGGTCCAGTCGCCGGGGACCCAGCGGGAGATCTGGTCGGGGACCGCGCGCATGTAGTCGCTGACCCCGACGAAGGGGCCACGTGCCGTCGAGAGCACCTGGGTGACGTAGGGCACCCGCTGCTCGGCCTCGGGGTTGAGCAGGTTGTGCTCGTCGCACGCGAGCGCCTCGCGGCGCAGCTCCGACCACGACGGCGCCGACCACACCGCGGCCGCCACCCCCCACTCTTCGGCCAGCAGGCGCTGGGCCTCCAGCGCCCAGCGGCCGGCCACGCCGGAGGCCAGGATGTTCGCCCGCGGGCCCTCGATGTCGGGGGCCGCGGCGAAGCGGTACAGGCCCTTGAGCACGCCCTCGGCGTCCAGGCCCTCGGGCTCGGCCGGCTGCGGGTAGGGCTCGTTGTAGACGGTGAGGTAGTAGAAGACGTCCTCGGGCTGCTCGCCGTACATGCGCCGCAGGCCGTCCTGGACGATGTGGGCGATCTCGAACGCCCACGCCGGGTCGTAGGACACGGCGGCGGGGTTGGTGGAGGCGATCAGCGGCGAGTGGCCGTCCTCGTGCTGGAGGCCCTCGCCGTTGAGGGTGGTGCGCCCGGCCGTCGCGCCGAGCAGGAAACCACGGCTCATCTGGTCGCCCATCGCCCACATCTGGTCGGCGGTGCGCTGGAACCCGAACATCGAGTAGAAGATGTAGATCGGGATCATGTGCTCGCCGTGGGTGGAGTACGCGGAGCCGGCGGCGATGGCCGACCCCATGGACCCCGACTCGCTGATGCCCTCGTGCAGGATCTGACCCTCGGTCGACTCCTTGTAGGACAGCAGCAGGTTGCGGTCGACCGCGTCGTAGGTCTGCCCGTGCGGCGAGTAGATCTTGGCGGTCGGGAACATCGCGTCGAGACCGAAGGTGCGGGCCTCGTCCGGGATGATCGGGACGAAGCGCGAGCCGATCTCCTTGTCGCGCATGAGGTCCTTGAGCAGGCGGACGAAGGCCATCGTCGTGGCGACGTTCTGCTTGCCCGAGCCCTTCTTCAGGTCGGCGTAGACCTTGTCGCCGGGGAGCTTCATCGGCTTGGCCCGCATGACGCGCTTGGGCAGGTAGCCGCCCAGCGCCGCGCGCCGCTCGCGCATGTACGCGATCTCCTCGTCGTTCTCGCCCGGGTGGTAGTACGGGGGCAGCTCGCCCTCGAGGTCCTTGTCGGGGATGGGGAGGTAGAGGCGGTCGCGGAACTCCTTGAGCTCGGCCTTGGTCATCTTCTTCATCTGGTGCGTGGCGTTGCGCGCCTCGAAGTCCTTGCCCAGGGTCCATCCCTTGATGGTCTGGGCGAGGATGACCGTGGGCTGCCCGACGTGCTCGCGGGCGGCCTTGAACGCCGCGTACACCTTGCGGTAGTCGTGGCCGCCGCGCGACAGCTTGCGGATGTCGTCGTCGGACAGGTGCTCGACCATCTTGCGCAGGCGCGGGTCGTCGCCGAAGAAGTTCTCGCGGATGTACTCGCCGGACTCGACCGAGTAGGTCTGGAACTGGCCGTCAGGGGTGGTGTTCATCTTGTTGACGAGCACGCCGTCGACGTCGGCGGCCAGGAGCTGGTCCCACTCGCGGCCCCATACGACCTTGATGACGTTCCAGCCCGCGCCGCGGAAGTACGACTCGAGCTCCTGGATGACCTTGCCGTTGCCGCGCACCGGCCCGTCGAGCCGCTGCAGGTTGCAGTTGATGACGAAGGTGAGGTTGTCGAGCTCCTCGCGGGAGGCGAGGCCGATGGCGCCGAGCGACTCGGGCTCGTCCATCTCGCCGTCGCCGAGGAAGCACCAGACGTGGCTGCGGCTGGTGTCCTTGATCTTCCGGTTGAGCAGGTAGCGGTTGAACCGCGCCTGGTAGATCGCCCCGATCGCCCCGAGGCCCATGGAGACCGTGGGGAACTCCCAGAAGTCGGGCATGAGGCGGGGGTGCGGGTACGACGGCAGGCCCTGGAAGCCCTGGGACAGCTCCTGGCGGAAGGCGTCGAGCTGCGACTGGTTCAGGCGGCCCTCGAGGAAGGCGCGGGCGTAGATGCCCGGGGCGGCGTGGCCCTGGATGAACACCTGGTCGCCCGACTCGCCGTGGTCCTTGCCGCGGAAGAAGTGGTTGAACCCCACCTCGTACAACGACGCGGCCGAGGCGTAGGTGGCGATGTGGCCGCCGACGTTGGTGCGGGCGTTGGCCCGGGTCACCATGACCGCGGCGTTCCACCGGATGTAGGCCCTGATGCGCCGTTCGACGTACTCGTCGCCCGGGAACCAGGGTTCGCGCTCCGGCGGGATGGTGTTGATGTAGTCGGTGCTCCGCAGCCCTGGCACCCCGACCTGGTGTTCTCGGGCCCGCTCGAGCAGGCGCAGCATCAGGTAACGGGCTCGGGTGCGACCCTCGGTCTTGACGACGTTGTCAAGCGACTCGAGCCACTCCTGGGTCTCGCTTGGGTCGACATCAGGCAGCTGGCTGGGTAGGCCGTCGCTGATGATCGAGAAACGCTGGCGTCCGGAAGCCACTGGGTCTCGCCTTCCGAGGATGGACGGGTAAGCCTCTTCTTCGTGGTCTAGGTCGTCTTCCATCCTGGCTGCTTACTCCGGAAAGTGCATCTCTACCGTCCGGTAACCAAGATGTCCCTGCTGGCAGGGCGACATATATGGCCTAGACCATCGATCGCAGGACGATGTTCGCGGGACGTAACAAATCATAACGATCCGGGGGTCGGTCCAGGTCACCCCTGGGGGACCCCTGTAGGCCCCCGTTCCTCCCTGCCTCCCCCTCCGGAGGGAGTTCCAACCCCGCTCGCGCGCGATGTGCGGCACGGCCCCCGCCGCGAGCCTTGGAAGCGCCACCTCGCCGGCCGCCGCGCGCCCGAGCCGGGCCGCGGCGCCGGCCCCGACCTCCGACAAGGCCAGGGATCCCATGATCAGACGAACCACCGCGTTGCTCGCCGTCGCCGCCGCGCTCGCCGGATGCAGCTCGGGGCAGGGAACGCCGGCCGCCACCTCGGCCCCCACGGCGACCCCCGGGCGACTCGCCGTCTACCGGGAGCTCACCCAGTGCATCCGGACCCACGGCATGCCCGGCTTCCCCGACGTGGTGCCCGACCCGCGCACCGGCAAGATCACCCTGCCGCCCGGCACCCGCGAACCCACCGCCGCCGTCATGCGGGCATGCCGGTCCATCGCCGACCGCCTCCCGCCCGAGGGCAGGTCCCGGCCGCCGGTGACGGCCGCCGACGTGGCCAAGCTCCGCCGGTTCGCCGCGTGCATGCGCTCCAACGGGCTGCGCGACTGGCCCGACCCCGACGCCGACGGCGACTTCCCGCTGTCCAGACGCCTGCTGGGCCTGGGCAAGAAGGGCATGAAGCGCCAGCTCGAGGCCTGCAAAGAGCACTTTCCCGCGAACGGGCTCTCGATCAAGAACCCGGAGGGCTCCTGATGGCCGGCGCGCTGCGGGCGTCGCTCGCCGGGGCCGTGGCGCTGGCCCTGGCGGGCGGCGGCTGGGTCCTGCTGCGCGACACGCCGGCGGCCCCCGCCGCCGCGCCCGTCGCCACCGGCACCGTCCCGGTGACCGTGGGCGACGTCGCCGCGCGGGAACTGGCGAACGGCACGCTCACCTACGCGGCCGCCTACTCGGTCAACGGCGCCGGAGGCGTCCTCACCCGGCTGCCCAAGCTCGGGGCGAGGATCACCCGCGGCCACGCCGTCTACGAGGCCGACGGCGGCAGGGCCATCCTCATGTACGGCCCCCGCCCCGCCTGGCGGGCATTCGCGCTGGGGATGACCTCAGGGGCGGACGTCGAGCAGCTCGAACGCAACCTGCGGGCGCTCGGCTACACCGGCTTCACCGTGGACCGCACCTATGGCCTGTCCACCTACTACAACGTCCGCAGGTGGCAGCACGACGCGCACCTGCCGGTCACCGGCGCCGTGCCGCTGGGACAGGTGGTGTTCCTGCCGAGGCCCCTGCGCGTCACCGGCCACGACGCCCAGGTCGGCGACGCGGCCGGTGGCCGCGTCCTGCACGGCACCAGCGCGGTGCCCATCGTGTCGGTCCAGCTCGACCCGAGCATGGCGCCGAGGGTCGGCAAGGGGGACAGGGTCACCGTCATCCTCCCCGACGGCCGCAGACGCGGCGGCCAGGTCGCCACGATCAGCACGGTCGCCGTCACCCCGGACCAGCCTCAACAGGACGGCGACCCCGCGCAGTCGTACGTGCCGATCACCATCACGCTCTCGGGCAGGCCGGTGCGGGCCCTGGACCAGGCCGTCGTGCAGGTCGAGATCACCGTGGAGCGGCACAAGGACGTCCTCACCGTGCCGATCCTCGCCCTGCTCGCCCAGCCCGGCGGCAGGTTCGCGGTCGTGACCGTCCAGGGGAGCCGCCGCACGACCGTCCCGGTCGAGACCGGGCTGTTCGACGAGACCGAGGGGACCGTCGAGGTGACCGGCGTCCCCGAGGGCGCCCAGGTGGAGGTGCCGAGAGAATGACGCCCGCACGCACGCCGCGCCCCCCGGCCGGGGCGGCGCCACCTGAGGGCGGGCCGTCCGCGGACCGGGCCCGCCCGGCCGGCGACCCGGGAAACGGGGACGGCGCCTGGACCGGGCCGGTGCTGGAACTGACCGGCGTCCGCAAGGTCTATCCCGGCGAGCCCCCCGTCGAGTCGGTGCGCGGCGTCACGCTGAGCGTGGCCGCGGGAGAGATGGTCGCCCTGCTCGGCCCGTCCGGGTCGGGCAAGTCGACGCTGCTCCACCTCATGGCCGCGCTCGACCGCCCCACCTCCGGGACCGTACGGCTGGCCGGCCACGCCGTGGAGTCCTGCGGGGACCGGCGGCTCGCCGGGCTGCGCGCCCACCACGTCGGCGTGGTCTTCCAGCGGTTCTTCCTGCTGGAGAGCCTGAGCGCGCTGGAGAACGTCGCCACCGGGCTGCTGTACCGGGGCGTGCCCGCCGCCGAGCGCCGCCGCCTGGCCGCCGACGCGCTCACCAGGGTCGGGCTCGGGCACCGCGTCCGGCACCGCTCGGCCAAGCTGTCCGGCGGCGAGCGCCAGAGGGTCGCCATCGCCCGCGCGCTGGTCGGCCGGCCGTCCATCGTCTTCGCCGACGAACCCACCGGCAACCTCGACTCGGCGAACGGCAGGGAGATCGTCTCCCTCCTGCGCGAGCTCAACGAACAGGGAACCACTTTGATGATCGTCACGCACGACGCCGGGATCGCCGCCGCCTGCCCCCGGCGGATCGACCTGCGCGACGGCCGGGTCGTCGGCGAGCACCACGACGACGCCCCACCGCACGGGGCGGGCGGGCCGTACGGGGCCGGTGGACTCGACGGGGACGCCCCGCCTCGCGGGGACGTCGTGCCGGGTCGAGACGCCGTGCCCGGCGGGGACGTCGCACCACGCGGGGACCGCGGGCCGCACGGGGACGGCGTCCGATGAGGGGCCCCCGCCCGCTGGCCGGCGCCCCCGCCGGCCGGTTGCGCGCCGTGGACCTGCTCGCGGTCGGGACGCTCGGGCTGCGCGCCCGCAAGACCCGCGCCCTGCTCTCCGCGCTCGGCATCGCCATCGGCATCGCCGCCATCGTCGCGGTCCTCGGCGTCACCCGCTCCAGCCAGGCGGCGCTCCTGGAACAGATCGACCGGCTCGGGACCAACCTGCTGACCGTGGCCAACGGCCGTGACCTGGGCGGCGCCGAGGCCCTGCTGCCGGTCGGCGCCACCCGTATGCTCCGCCGCGTGGACGGCGTCACCGGCGTCGCGCCCACGACGCAGCTCACGGACAAGAACGTCTACCGCAACGACCACGTGCCGGAGGGCATGACGGGCGGCCTGGCCGTGCGGGCCTGCGACACCACACTGCTGGCCACCCTCGACGGACGGGTCCGGCAGGGCCGCTTCCTGGACGCCGCCACCGCGGGCTACCCCGTCGTCGTGCTCGGCCACCAGGCGGCCCAGACCCTCGGGATCAGCCGCGTCGACGCCTCGACGCGCGTCTGGATCGGCGGCCACTGGTACACCGTCTCCGGCATCCTGGACCCCCTCGTCCTGGCCCCGGAGATCGACCGGTCCGCGCTGGTCGGCTTCCCGGTGGCCGCGCGGCTGCTGGGCTACGACGGCCACCCCAGCCGGCTGTACGTCCGCGCGCGGCAGGAACGCGTGGAGGCCGTGGCCGGCCTGCTCGCGCCGACCACCAACCCCGTCCACGCCGAGCAGGTCCAGGTGGTCCGTCCCTCGGACGCGCTCACCACGCGCGTGGCCGTCGCCGCGTCCTCCGCCACGCTGTTCCTCGGGCTCGGCGCCATCGCGCTGCTGGTCGGCGGCATCGGCATCGGCAACATCATGGTCATCTCGGTGCTGGAGCGCCGCGGGGAGATCGGCCTGCGCCGGGCCCTCGGGGCCACCCGCCGGCACGTGGCCGGGCAGTTCCTGACCGAGTCGCTGGTCCTCGCGGCCATCGGCGGCGCCGGGGGAGTGGCGATCGGCTGCCTGTTCACCCTCGTCCTGGCCCGCACCCGGGGCTGGACGGTGCTGGTGCCGCCGGAGGGGCTGTGGGGCGGCTTCGGGGTCGCCGTGATCGTGGGCGCCCTGGCCGGCCTCTACCCGGCCCTGCGCGCCGCCCGCCTGCCCCCCACCGAGGCCCTGCGCACCACCTGACGGGGTCGTCTCACCTCTGGACGGGGGCGCTACTCCTTCGGGGTCTCCGGCTCCAGCGCCTCCTCCAGGGGGACCAGGCCGTGTTGCAACCCGAAGATCGCCGCCTGGGTGCGGTCGGCGACGCCCAGCTTGGCCAGGACGCTGGACACGTGCGTCTTCACCGTCTCCTTGCCCAGTGAGAGCGCCCGCGCGATCTCGCTGTTGGAGCGGCCCCGCGCGAGCGCGGTCAGCACCTCGCGCTCGCGCGGGGTCAGGAAGTCCAGCGGGGTGCGCCGTTCCCCGCCGCGCACCTGGCGCACCAGCAGCGCGGCGACGCCCGGCGCGAGGACGCTGCCCCCGTGCGCGGCCGCCCGCACCGCCTCGACCACCCGGTCCACCGCGGTGGTCTTCGGCAGGTAGGACAGCGCGCCGAGCCGGACGGCCGCCACGACCCGCTCGTCCTCCTGGAAGGAGGTCAGGACGATCACCGCCGGCCGGTCCGGTCCGAGGCGCCGCAGCACGTCCAGGCCGTCCATGCCGGGCATCACCATGTCGAGCAGCACGACCGACGGCCGCACCGCGCGCACGGCGGCCAGGGCCTCGGCCCCGTCGCCGCACTCGCCGACGACCTCGATGCCCTCCTCCTGGTCCAGGACGAACCGCAGTCCCTGGCGCACGACCTCGTGGTCGTCGACGATCAGCACCCGGATCACGGCGCCTCCGCCGCCGGCGGCGCACACGGGACGGGCGGCGCGGACGGGGCCGGCGGGAACGGGGCCGGCGGGAACGGCGGCACGCCGAACGCGGGCACGGGCGGCCCGACGGGGCGGACGGGCAGGGACGCGCGGACCACCGTGCCGGCGTCCGGCCCGCTGGTGACCGAGAACCGGCCGCCGAGCTCCTCCACTCTCTCGCGCATGAGCCTGAGCCCCATCCCGTGGCTGAGCGAGGGGCGCGAGGGGTCGAATCCGCGGCCGTCGTCGCTGACGACGATCTCGGTCTCGCCGCCGGCGCGCCGCAGCCGCACCTCGATGGCGGTCGGCGCCCCGTGCCTGATCGCGTTGCCGACGGCCTCCTGCGTGAGGCGCAGCACCGCGTGCTCGGCGGCCGGGGAGAGCGGCACCGGTTCGAGCGACGCGCGCATCGTGATCCCGAGACGTGTCTGGTAGGCGTTGCACAGTTCCCGCAGCGCGGGGACCAGGCCCGCGTCCTCCAGCGCCACCGGGCGCAGCTCCAGCAGCAGGGCCTGCATCTCGCGCATCGTCCGGGCGGCCGTCCGCTCCATCGTCTCGGCCTCGCGCCGCAGCTCCTGCGGGGCGGCCCTGCGCATGCCCGCCGCCAGCAGGCTCAGGGAGAACAGGTCCTGGGAGATGGAGTCGTGCAGTTCGCGGGCGATGCGCGTCCGCTCGGCCTGGCGCGCGTCGGCCCGCGCCGAGCGCCGTTCGGCCTCCACGGCCGCTCCGAGCCGCTCGGTCATCCGGTTGAACCCCGCCTCCAGCTGCCCGACCTCGTCGGCGCCGCGGACGCCCACCCTGTGGCCGAAGTCCCCCCTCGCCACCGCCGTCGTCACCTCGGCCAGCCGGGTGATGCGGCCGATCAGCCGGCGGGTGCTCAGCATGCCGAACACCACGCCCACCGGCACGACCAGCGCCAGGACCAGCGCGCCTGGCGCGAGCAGCGGCACGGTCGCCTTGGCCGAGGCGGTCGCCTCAACGAGGTCGGGCGGCGCCTGCACATAGACGTATCCGACCGTCTGCGGCGCATTGCCCTTCCCGGACGGCTCCCAGGGGCCGGTCTCGTCTTCGGCGACCACGGAGTCGCCGTCCGCGAACAGCTTCAGGGTCCCGCCGGCCGACGGGCCGAAAACCGGGCTGATCCACCACGCCGCGGCCCCGGCCGCCGTGTCGCTCTTCCCTCCGAGGCCCTGGCCGCCGGTGGGCAGCCGCACCGGCAGCCGCCCGCGTACCGGGTAGGAGGCCGTCGCCGTGCTGGTGATGATCACGCCCTGGGCGTCGAGCAGGACCTCGACCGGGACGCGGTCCGCCTTCCCCGTCACCCTGCGGAGCGGCACGCTCTGCTCGGCGTCCCGTGCCGAGCCGCCGAACCCGGTGAGGCCGTAGGACGACTTCACCGCCCTGGCCAGCAGGTGGGGCAGGTCGTCGCCGGGGGACACCGTGGCCAGCTTGGCGGCCGTCGCGCTCAGGATCTTCGCGTCCTTGCCGGCCTGGTCCTGCAGGCGTGCCACCAGGTCCGACCCGCTCGCGGAGGAGATCACGAGCCCGAGGAGGACGGCCTCCACGATGAGCACGGCCGCGGTGGTGACCAGGACATAGGAGGCCGCCGTGCGCGCCCGGAGCCCCAGCCGCCCCGTCCGCCGGAGCCAGAAGCGCCACATCCTCGCAGAGTAACGTTTCGGTCTTTATTTCCCCTCCCTCCGCCGGGGGAGGGTCTCTCCCTCTTTTCGCCGGGAACGAGCCGTATGAGTCTGGAAGCGGCCGTGAGGAAGGAGGGATCTTCGTGTACGCGACCATTGGGGACCGGCTCCTCGTCCACGGGAACGCTGTGGGAGAGAGGGACAGGCCGGGCTTGATCATCGAGGTGCGAGGGCCGGACGGATGCCCGCCGTACGTCGTGCGTTTCGACGACGGACACACCGGGTTGGTGTTTCCCGGGCCGGATGCGGTTGTCGTCCCAGTTCAGCGGGGATCATAAGATCCGTCAGGTGAGATCTCAGACGTTCGAGGTGAGGACCGGGAACAAGGAACGGGTGCACGACATCACCCGGCAGTGCGAGGAGTTCGCGCGCTCGTGCGGGGGAGACGGTCTGCTGAACGTCTTCGTCCCGCACGCGACGGCGGGGGTGGCGGTGCTGGAGCTCGGCTCCGGCAGCGACGACGATCTGCTGAACCTGCTGGACGATCTGCTTCCGGCCGACGACCGATGGCGCCACGCCCACGGCTCGCGCGGTCATGGCAGGTCACACGTGATGCCGGCGCTCATCCCGCCGTACGCGACCGTCCCGGTCCTGGGCGGGCGGCTGGAGCTGGGAACATGGCAGTCGATCGCCATCGTCGACCTCAACGTCGACAACCCGGAACGGCGTGTACGTTTGTCGTTTTTGTCGGACTAGCAGATAACGGTGCGGGTCACCGGTCGTGGCGACCGTTGACGACGATGGGTCACAGCGTGTGGACTGTGCCGAAGCGGCCTCACAGGGGCCGGGTAAACCGCGTAACGCGGGGCCATTCAAGCAGGAGGGATAAACGTGAGCGCGACCGCGGGTCAGGCGCAGGGCGAGCGCGGCCTGGCCGAGCGACTCGGTCTGAAGCCGGGTCAGGTGGTGCAGGAGATCGGCTGGGACGAGGACTCCGATGAGGAGCTTCGCCAGTCGATCGAGGAGCTGACCGGCAACGAACTGGTCGACGAAGACTCCGAAGAGGTCATCGACGTCGTGCTGCTGTGGTGGCGCGACGGGGACGGCGACCTGTTCGACGCTTTGAGTGATGCGATGGCCGGGCTGGCCGACGGCGGCCAGATCTGGCTGCTGACCCCGAAGGTCGGACGAGACGGTCACGTCGAGCCGAGCGACATCGGGGAGGACGCCGCCACGGCGGGTCTTTCGCAGACCAGCAGCGTGAGCGCGGCCCGCGACTGGTCGGGCACGCGACTGGTCACTCCCAAGGGCCGCCGATAGCCCACCGGCCGTCGCCAGGGTCTCCGGCCGTCTCCATGACGTCCGGGACGTCGTCGTAGTGGCCGGGTGCCGGGCTCCGATCACCGGGGGGTGTCCGGAGCGGCCGGCCGTTCCCACGCGACCGGTCCCGTCGGGTCCGTCACGACGCCGCCGCAGCTCAGCGACTCCGCTTTCCCCTGCCGTACGGCGCACACCGGCCGTACGGCAGGCCCGATGCGCTCGCCGTGCTCGACGCGCGTTCATCTTCTATGCACCTCCTAGGCGTTTTCGGTGGGGAAAGGACCGGCATGGCGGTCGACGTGGGAGACAAGGCGCCGGACTTCGAGCTGAAGGACCAGCACGGCACCCCGGTACGGCTGGGCGACCTTCGCGGTCACCGGGTGCTGCTCGTGTTCTACCCGCTGGCCTTCAGCGGCATCTGCCACGGCGAGCTGTGCGCGATCCGCGACGAACTCGTGACCTCCGTGCCCGATGATGTACGGGTGCTGACCGTGTCGGTCGACTCCCTGTTCAGCCAGCGGGCGTGGGCCGACAAGGAGGGCTTCACCTTCCCGATGCTGTCGGACTTCTGGCCGCACGGCGAGGTTGCGCAGGCGTACGGTGTCTTCGATGAGCAGGGGGGGCGCGCCCTTCGCGGCACCTTCCTCATCGACGGCGAGGGCGTGGTCCGGTGGAAGGAAGTCAACCCGGTGCCCTCGGCGCGCGACATCTCCGGGTACCGCAAGGTGCTCGACGAATTCTCATGAACCGCGCCGGGCGGCGGCCCGGCGAAGACGGAGGCGGTGGCGACGATGCCCTGCTATCGGTGCGGCGTCCGGCAGACGGACCCGGTCCGGGGCGCGAGCCCTTGGCGCCGCGGCGTGCGGCGTGAACGGCAGGTGCTCATCTGCCCGTCCTGCCAGCGCGAGCACGACCTCGATCTCGACCTCGACCGCTGCGGGTCCTGCGGCTCCACCAAGCTGATCTGCAGGCTCGGCGAGGTCGAGTGCCGCTCCTGCGGCGCCGTACGGCTCGCCGACGGCGAGGACGCCGATCCGGACGACCGCCCGTCCCTGGTGCGCGCCGGCGCCCCCGGCCTGTCCGAAGAGGTGGAAGCAGCCCTCAACCGAGTCCTCGGCCGCCGCCCCTCCCCCTGACCCCGCCGGCGCACGCGCTACGGACACACCAGTCGCAGCACGTACGGATCGGCTGCAGTACAGAGGAATCGGTCACGGTACGGACGGATCAGCCACGGTACGGGCGGACCAGTCACGGCATAGGCAAACCCGTCGCCGTACGGGTGGACCGGCCATGATACGGGCGGACCGGTTTGCCTTACGGGTGGACCGGTGACGGTACGGGCGGACCAACCGCCGCACCACCTCCCGTGGTTTTGACTCATGCACCCATTTGGGCAAAACTGCGCGTGAATGCGCATTTCTCTGGGCCGTCCGGCGGCCCGCCCGGCCGCGGAAGTGGGGAAGAACCCGGTGCTCGAGTCCAGCCACCAGCCCGTCCACCGGAGCGTCGGCGTGGGAGCGGCGGCATGAGTCCCAAGGCCTACGTCGTCGCCCTCGATGTCGGCGGCACCTCCATGAAAGGCGGGCTCGTCACCTCCGGCGGCGAGGTACTGCTCACCGACCGCCGCCCCACCCCCCGCGACGAAGGCCCCCTGCGCGTCATCGAGGCCATCCGCGCCTTCATCGACCATCTCGCCGAATCGGGCCGAGCCCTCCTCACCTCCACCGATCCCTCCCACCCGCACCCCGCCGGAACGCCGTCCCCCTATGGCGCGCCGTCCATCCATGGTGCGCCGTCCGGGATCGGGCTCGCCGTGCCCGGGCTGGTCAACACCGACACCGCCCTCTACTCGGCCAACATCGGCTGGAGAGACGTGCCGGCCACCGACTTCACCTCACTCGACGTCCCCATCCGGCTCGGACACGACGTCCGCACCGCAGGTCTGGCGGAGCGAATCCTGGGCGCCGGCCGATCGGAGCCGGACTTCCTGTTCCTTCCGATCGGCACTGGTATCGCCGGCGCGTCCATCGTGCACGGCGAGCCGTACGGCGGGTCCGGAGGGTGGGGAGGCGAGATCGGCCACATCCCCGTATTCCCCGACGGCGAGCGCTGCGCCTGCGGCCAGATCGGCTGCCTGGAGACCTACGCCTCCGCCGCCTCGGTGGCCCGCCGCTACTCCGAACGCCTCAGCCGCGCGGCCTCCGTGCGTCCTTCGACGCCGCCGCCCACCGGAGCCGGTCCGGCCGCCGAGGACGTCGTGGCGCTTGCCATGCGTGGCGACCCCCACGCCTCCGCCGTCTGGGACGAGGCCCTGGAGGCGCTTTCCATCGCCCTGGCCTCCTACACCCTGCTCCTGGACCCCTCCTCGATCGTCATCGGCGGGGGACTGGCCGAGGCGGGCGCGGCGCTCTTCGACCCGCTGGGCGAGCGCCTGCAGTCCAGGCTGGCCTTCCGCCCCGCTCCTCCGCTGCGCCACGCGGCACTGGGCGTCAACACCGGGATGCTCGGCGCCGCCCTCCTCGGCTGGCAGGCGGCCGGCGTCCCCGACGCAGGATCCACCTGGGCGCTCAATGTGCTCAGGTCCCCTTCCGTACCGTAAGGTGTAGCCCACCCGCCCTTCACGACCAAGGGCACCCGGGCGCTTAGCTCAGCGGTAGAGCACTCGCCTTACAAGCGAGGGGTCACTGGTTCGAACCCAGTAGCGCCCACCAGCCAAAACACCCCGTCTCTGATTCAGGAAACGGGGCGTGGGTGACTAACTGGGTGACTAAGGATTTCGGGCATCGGGAAGATGCCGACCCTGGCCGCCGTGTCCTCCTGGATGACCGGGCTGGACTGGTGTGCCCAGACACTCTCGATGACGGCGTTGGCGCAGTGCGGTCAGCAGAAGGTCTCCGGCCGGGTTCCGGGACGGGTCCGTCGACGCGGATGAGCGTGTCAGGTGGGCTCCGGGTGCTGTCGCCGGACATGCCATTCACATGATCGGGGTCAGTCAGGCCCGCGTCGTGGTCAGCGTGCCATTAGCGTGCCATTAGCCATGCGGTGAGACGGTCGGGTGCCCTACCCGAGTTGTGCTCGCCCGCAGCTCATGGCCGTGCCGCGGGACGCGGGCTCCTCACCAGGCGAGGATGGCTGCCTTCCATCGAAGGGCTACTTGCGACAACGCCCCGTTCCTGATCTCAGGAACGGGGCGTGGAAGACAGGCTGAGAGGCTACGGGTTTTCGGGCATCGGGAAGATCCCGTCCATCGCCCGTGCGCCCTCCTGGATGACGGGGCTGATCTGGTGGCGGTAGACGGTCTCGGTGACGACGGTGTTGGAGTGTCCGACCAGCCGGGAGATGTCCTCGATGGGGATGTCATGGTCCGACAGCAGGGACACGAAGCTGTGCCGTAGCTCTCTGGGTGCCCAGTCCTTCCCGTTGAGTCCGGCATCGTCGAGCACCTTCCGGAAGTCGCGCCGCATGTTGTGGGCAGAGACGGGGGAGCCGCTGCTGGTCGAGAAGATCAGTTCGCGGGTGCCGTCTTGGGCTTGGTGCAGGGTCTTCAGTGCCTCCACGCAGCGTTTGGGCAAGGCGAGGCTGCGGCGGGATCTTGGTGTCTTGGTGTCGCCCTTCTTGCGTACCGAGCGCCAGACGTAGATGGCGAAGTCGGTGTGGTCCCAGCCGGCCTCGCCGACCGGCAGCCACGCCTGGGCCTGCTGGTCGTAGGTGACGACGTGACTCCAGGCGATCGCCCGTACTTCTTCGGTGCGCGCTCCGGACAGCAGGGAGACCACGATGTAGGCACGGATGCGTGGCGGCGCGGCGTCGGCCGCTTTCAGGACGGCTTCGGCCTGGGTGAGGATCAGGGCCTTGGAGGGCCGGCCTGCTCGTCCTTCGGGTATCTCGCACAGTTCCACGACGTTGCGCTTGACCTTGTCGCGGCGCATGGCGTTGTTCACCGAGCGATTGAGGATGTTGTGGATCAGCTTGAGCGATCGGGTGGAAAGTTCGCCGGCCTTGCCCTGCAACCATCGGTCGACGTCTTCCACGGACAGCTCGCGGAGCTTGCGGGCGCCCAGGTGAGGGATCACATGGTTGCGGGCGTAGATCTGGTACATCTTGATCGTCGATGTGTCTCGTCCGTGGAGGCCGTTCTCCAGCCAGTAAGTCACCGCGTCTTTCACGGTGTAGTTCGGTGGAAGGGTGGGCTGGCCGTCCTCATGGTCCCTGATGATCTCCTTCAGCTTGTTCTTGGCTTCGGTCTTGGTCTTGCCGGTGGCCTTCTTCACGATGCGTTTCCCGGCGGCGGTGTAGCCGAGGGTCATGGTCGCGATCCAGCGTTGCCGTGCCTCGTCCCAGCGCAGGCCGCCGTCTCCTCGGCTGCGTCGCGTGGTCATGAGTTCTGCGCCTCTTCTTCCAGGAGCGCGATGTAGTCGGTGATGGCCGAGGAGGGGATGAGCCGGGTGCGGCCCTGGGTGACTGAGCGGAGGCGCCCGGCCCTGATCAGTTCGTAGATCACGCTGCGGCTCAGGCTGAGCATCCGCATGGCATCGGAGACGCGATACAGCCGCGGGGTGTCCAGTGTCAGACCACTCGTCGGGCGATGGCTGCGTGGCGGGGGTGGAAGGGGGGTTGTGATTGTGGCGGTGCGATGGATGCGGTGGTCGGTCAAGCTGGCTGCCTCCGGCGTGCTGAGGTGGATGAATTGTCGATAAATATACTCATATATATGTCGCATGTTGAGTGGCATGCCCGTTTTGCGTGGTGATGCTGGTGGGCTGGGCCAGGGCGGCGTGGATCCGTGTCGCCTTGGGATGGCCGATCCGCAGGTCGCGTTTGATACGGCGGATGGAAGGGATCTCGCCGTCGCTGAGCTCGTCGGTGTAGAGCGTGATCGCCGCGCGGACGTCCGGATCGAGGATCGGTGGCGGGGCGGCTGGAGCGGCGTCGTCGGGTGGGTGTGTAGGAGCAGGTTGTTCCGTTGTTCGGGAGGCGGGCACATGGTCGGTCGTCCGCTGCGTGGAGGTGGGGCGGCCGTCACGTAGGAGGCGGATCAGTAGCTCGAAAGAGCCGACCGCGACCAGGGCCGGCCAGCCGGCGACGATGGCACCGACGATGCCATGTCCGAGACCGTTGGCGACGTTGGCGCCGACGGTGGCGCACACGCCGATGACCAGCAGGCCCCAGGCGTGCCAGGGGGCGCGGCGTCTCTTGCGGGTGTAGTGCAGGATCACCAGTGAGCAGGTGGCCACCAGCCCGTCGATGGTGAGCGGCAGGGCCTGAGCGGTGGCGCCGATCTCCCCGTAACGGGTGACGAGCCGGTAGGCGTGTCCGTAGCTGATCACAGCCGCGATACCGGTTACCACGAGAACCGAGAACGCCGCTCCCCACCGGATCAGGCGGTCTCCGGTGCTCTCGGTGGCGATGCCGCGGCGTGGGAGCACCGGTTCTGCGATGGGGACGGCTTCTGTGGGCTGTGCGGGGTCGTTGGTCAAGCAGGCGCTCCATGGGTTCGGGACAGGGGGAGAAGCTCCCGGCGGGCCGAAAGCGGTTGACGGCGTGTTCGGGATCGGGACGGGGAATGGTTCCGAGGGCCTCTGGGCCGGAGGACGGCCCGGAGGCGGGTTACGGGGAGAGCCGAGCGGCAGAGGACGACCCGGGGTGTGGTGCTGCCGCCCTTTGCCGGCAAGCCGTGCGGAGTTATGCGACTTTCGCCTGCAGGTCATCGGTGTCGGCCTCGTCGGACCGGACCTCGGCCATCGCGATGTGCGAATCCGTGGCAGCGTCCAGTTCGGCAGCGGTGTCCGGCGCCGACGACCGGTCCGAGGAGCGGGCGTTGACGTCGGCTGCACCGGGTGCCGGTTCGGACATGTCGAGAGACGGGTCGTCGTGCTCGTCGTGGGATTCCGGTGCGGTGGACACCACCTCGGATCTGGTTTCCTCGGTGGTGGTCTCGTCGGAGAGATCTTCGGCGGGGTTGTCGCCGCGGTAGGGCACGCCGTCGGCGACGGCCTTCTCGATCGGGCTGGGCTCGTAGCCGTGTGAGGCGCCGATCTCGGTGATGAATCGCAGCCAGGCACCGGCGTCGGTTCGGGTGCAGGGGGAGTACTTCTCCTCGCGCCAGGTGTTGCGCCGTTCGCCGTCTCCGGCGATCTCACGCTCGTAGGCGGTCGCGATCGGGGCCAGGGCGATCATCCACAGGCCCTGCTGGCTGCTCTTGGCGACGTTCAGGGAAGTAGGGCTGCCGAAGGTCTCGAATAGCTGCGTATGGCGGGCTCCGGCCAGGCCGCGGCACAACGGTTCCGGCATGGTGATCAGCTGCTCGGTCACGAAGCGGGCGATGGTGGCCGCGACGTTCTTGGGTGGGGTCTTGTGTGACAGGAACTCGCGCAACCACTGCTGGCGCACTGTGGCGGCGGCGGCCCACGCCTTGTTTCCCTCGACCACGACTCTGCGCTCGACGGCCGGCTTCACCGCCTGCGCGGTTGGCGAGGGTTCCGCCGGGGGCGGCGGGCTGGTGGTGCCGGTCTCGACGAACACGTGGCCGTAGGCGACAGGGTCCAGGCAGTAGTGATTGGGGGAGGCTCCAGTCCATGGGGCAAGCCATGCGCCCCGGCCCGGACAGGTGGCGTGCGCGTCGGCGTCCATCTCCTGGTCGCCGTTCATGAGCCGGCGCAGCGGCATGGCGCCGTCGGGCAGGTCGGCTGTGATCGTGATCCCGGACTGCTCCAGCTCCGCGATCACCTTGGCGCGGCGGACCTTGGCCTCCCGTTCGTCCAGCAGGCGTTGCACGGTGTACTTGAGCGGGCCGTACCACCTGCGGTGGATGGCCTCCAGCGCTTCGGGGTCGTCCTCGAACGGCTTGAGCAGCGCGAGTTCCTCCAGCGTCCACTCGTAGTCCATCCCCGCGGCGAGCTGCTTGGCCGCGCCGCCCAGACCGCCGGCCCGTACGCCGGCCTTGACCTCGCGGGAGGAAAGGCCGGTCACCCTGCGGATCTGGGTCTGGGTCATCCCGGCCTGCGCCGCCGAGAACAGCGCTTGCGCCTCCTCGTGCACCGACAGGCTGGTGCGGAACCTGCTGGTGATGAGCATGTGCAGGTACTGCAGGCCCTCGTCGTCGGCGGTGTCGGTGGAGAAGAAGTACGGCACGGCCGGCAGGCCGACCTTCAGCGCGGCGTCCAGGCGGACGTTGCCGTCCACTACCCGGTACCCGCCGTCGGGCTCGACGGTGATCTCCAGCGGGGTGATGATCCCCGCTGCGGCGACCGACCGGCAGAACTCTTCGCTGGCCTGCCGATCCTGGCGAACGTTGCCCGGATGGGCCACCAGCAGTTCGACCGGGATCATCGGCCGTTCGGTATAGATGGTTTCCCCACCTCGCGGGCCCTCGCCCTCAGAGGTGGGTGCGGCCGGGATATCGACGTCGGCGACCGGGACATCCGCGATGTCGGGACTGACGGCCACTTCGTTCATGCGTCCTCCACAGACTCTTCGAGCCGGGCCGACCAGCCGATCGCGGCGGCTGGGGGACACGAGGTCCGGTCCCTGCCCGGCCCGCCATCAGGGCGACGCACGCGGCCGGGAACGCAACCCGGCGGTCCCGGCACGGCCAAGATGTTGTCCGACGAAGGAGGAGAAGATCTCTGACCGAGCCGGGACGAGCGCAGCGAGAGCCGGTTGCGGGCACGGCAAGGGCGTCGCAGCCTCACAAGCCGGGCAGGGGACCCGGGCTCACCGGCGCATGCTCTGGCTGGCGGGATCGGAAGTCACATCGCCGGGGAAGTCCGATGGCGGCGGGTTCCCCTGCTTCGCGCTGAGGTTCCGGTCATCGTGCGAGACGATCAGCGGCTGCCGATGAATCACGGCGAAGACGGGAGTCGAGGGACCGACGTAGGCGCCGGTGACGTTGTAGGCGATGTACTCCTCGGCCTCCTCCTGATCCATGCCCCAACTCATCAGGACCCGGACACACAGGGACAGGTCGTACAGGGCGACGACCCGATGAGAGTTGCCAAACCAGCCCTCCGCCATGCCGATCAGCGCGTCCTCCAGCCCGTCGGCCAGCAGCGCCTCACCGTCGCTGCGCTCGACCAACTCCTCTCGGATGGCCTCGAAGGGCAGGTCAGTCATGCGCCCCTCCTCCTTTGCGCCGTTGCCGAGATCGATGCACCGGACGACCGGCGCACCCTTCTGGAGCCAGTGCCAACGGCAACCCGCTACTGATGTCGAAGGGCTGCCCGGTCATCACCGCGGCTTGGAGCTGGTTCCGCAGCTCTCGCGCCGCCGCGAGGGAGTGAAACAGGCGGACCCGCCGATGGCCGGCCACGGACCAGCACACCCGGTGCACTGGTCCGCGCCGACCCTCATGACGGCTGATCCAGCCGCAGATCCAGATCTTGTACGTGACCCCCTGCTGGCGGCCACGAGAGTGAAACGTCGAACGGTCGATGGGGGATGCATTCATGCTGATAACAGATCTCTCGTCCGGAGGGGCTTCGCCCCAGACCGAAGCCATGCGCCGACTGCTCCATCAGGACATCCTTGACAGGGCACCGGACCACCGTCTGCCCGACGTATGACTCCGCACGTATACCGACATCGCTTACCTGCTTGCACTTTATACTCACGTATATCTCATGGTCAACGGTAGGTCGTTGACCATGGCGAGCGAATCGGTCTCATGCGCATGACGATCAGCCTCAGCGTTAATATCGACGACGGACCAGGCGAGATGCGAAGCGTGTGACGAGGAGGTTCGTCCTAGCGCTGGTGATCTAGGCGCCGCAATGGGGCCCGTCTGCACGGCGGGTGGAACCGCAGCCAGCGGCGAGCCAGAACGGCCACATGAAGGGGCCGCAATGAGGCCCGGCCACTGAGGCGGGGTGAAATCGCGGGGCAAGATGCTCATCGAGTCCAAGGGCGAGATGCCGCAATGAGGCCTGGCGTCTGAGGCCGGGTGAAACCCAGGCCAGCACGGGGTCCATGAGGGCGTACATCTGGCCGCAATGAGGCCGGCTACTGAGGCCGGGTGCAACTGGAACCAGAGCAGCTTGGGGCCGAGGGTGTTGACGATGCCGCAATGAGGCCCGGCCACTGAGGTCGGGTGAAACGCGACGCCTTTGAGGCGGCCCTGGGGGACGACCCGAAGCCGCAATGAGGCCCGGCTACTGAGGCCGGGTGAAACGATCGAGATGAGGTCGATGGTTCGTCCGTCCTCGAGGCCGCAATGAGGCCCGGCCACTGAGGCGGGGTGAAACTCGACGCCCTGGTGCTGCTCGTTCATCGCCGCGATGCCGCAATGAGGCCCGGCCACTGAGGCCGGGTGAAACTGGACCTTCGGCAGGTTCGCCTGGGCATAGGCGACACCGCAATGGGGCCTGGCCACTGAGGCCGGGTGAAACCATGGCAGCGCCGATCTCGTGCGGCTCCAGCATCCGGCCGCAATGAGGCCTGGCCACTGAGGCCTGGTGCCCGCGACGGCGAGCTCATCGACGAGCGCGTGGCCAAGCCGCAATGAGGCCCGGCCGCTGAGGCCGGGTGAAACGAGGTCGTTATGCTGCCGAACCGCGTAAGGTGTGTCACCGCAATGGGGCCGGCCAGTGGGGCCGGGGTGAAACATCCGACCGATAGTGTCGGTGCCGTCCCAGTCGAAGCCGCAATGAGGCCCAACTGGTATAGCCGGGTGAGACGTCGGTGGTGCCGCGGAAGACGCGGTAGCCCTTCAGGCCGCAATGAGGCCCGGCCGCTGGGGCCGGGTGAGAGAGGCGCTCCAGATCGTATTAATGGACCAGGGCACGCCGCCGCAATGAGGCCCAGCCTCAGCGGCCGGGTGAGAGGAGGCCGTCGAGGGCCGCGTTCTTGTCGAGGTCGTTGCCGCAATGAGGCCCGGCCTCAGCGGCCGGGTGAAAGCCGACAGCTACGGCGTCAGCCGCAACACCGCAGCGCCGCAATGAGGCCCGGCCTCAGCGGCCGGGTGAGAGTGGTCGGGGGCGAGTGCGCAGGAGGCCGCAATGAGGCCCGGCCTCAGCGGCCAGGTACAAGCTTCAGCCAATGACGCGCAGCGTGAGCGCCGAGCTGGCCGCAATGAGGCCCGGCCATGGAGGCCGGGTGAAACACGCCCATTGGATCGGTATGTTGGAGACGCCCACACCTCCGTAATGAGGCCCGGCCTCACCGGCCGGGTGAGAGGGCCAATGATCCTTCGCCGCCCTGGCCGTCGTCCCAGCCGCAATGAGGCCCGCCTCAGTGGCCGGGTGAGAGGCATCAGCGCGTCCACTGCCGTCTCCGGCAGGTGGCCGCAATGAGGCCAGGCCTCAGCGGCCGGGTGAGAGCGTCGGACCATGACTTCCAGGCGGCGCCGTCGTAGCCGCAATGAGGCCCAGCCGTTGAGGCCGGGTGAAGGTCGCTGGTCCGTTACGGCTGGTTCCAGGCGATCAACCCGCAATGAGGCCCAGCCGTTGAGGCGGGGTGAAGGCGGCCTGATCGACGACACCAACTGAAGGATCCCGATCCAGCAATGAGGCCCAGCCTCAGCGGCCGGGTGAAAGGCTGCCACGAGGCAGGGCACGCTCGAGCCGGCGGATGGCCGTAATGAGGCCCGGCCTCAGCGGCCGGGTGAAAGCGCGCCCGGCATCAGCGACAGCGCCGGCGGCCAGGGGCCGCAATGAGGCCCGGCCAGTAGGGCCGGGTGAAAGACCAACGCCAACGGCCTGGAGCGTGTTTACTTCCGCCCGCAATGAGGCCCGGCCTCAGCGGCCGGGTGAGAGTCGACGGGCTCGTGCTCGACATCGCCCGCGCCGTGCCGCAATGGGGCCCGGCCGCCGAGGCCAGGTAAAACGGCGTCCCTGGTCGAGCCGGGGGTGATCACGTCGTCGCCGCAATGAGGCCCGGCCTCAGCGGTCAGGTGAGAGGACTCGGCTGAGGTCCACCAGCGAAACCAGCCGCCGTAGCCGCAATGAGGCCCGGTCGCTGAGGCCGGGTGAAACCCTGCCCGCGTGGCAGGCGATCAGTGGCGCGACCGAGCCGCAATAAGGCCCGGCCACTGAGGCCAGGTGAAACCGCGGCTCGTCCTCGAACTGCTCGTCGGTCACCGGGAGGCCGCAATGAGGCCCGGCCGCTGAGGCTGGGTGAAACCGGTGAACGTCCCGTCCTGGACCGGCAGGTCTGCGCCGCCGCAATGAGGCCCGGCCGCTGAGGCTGGGTGAAACCGGCCACTGAGGTCGGGTGAAACGGGTCAGCCGCACCGAGCCGATCGTCACGTCCTTCCCGCAATGAGGCCCGGCCACTGCGGCCGGGTGAAACGGTGAAGCCGCTGGTGTCGGACCGGGTGAGGCACCAGTCCCCGCAATGAGGCCCGGCCGCTGAGGCCGGGTGAAACCCGCGG
Source organism: Sphaerisporangium sp. NPDC005288 (assembly GCF_040607475.1). Taxonomy (NCBI): domain Bacteria; kingdom Bacillati; phylum Actinomycetota; class Actinomycetes; order Streptosporangiales; family Streptosporangiaceae; genus Sphaerisporangium; species Sphaerisporangium sp. NPDC005288. The sequence goes on from NZ_JBEXGT010000004.1 coordinate 215,765, forward strand.
GCCGCCAGTGCTGCGAAGCCTGGGAGCGGAAGCCGCAATGAGGCCCGGCCGCTGAGACCGGATGAAACCGGCGAGCTGGCGAGTCCAGGCCGGCCGGTAGTTGTCGCCGCAATGAGGCCCGGCTGGTAGAGCCGGGTGAAACGTCCGCCCGCCGTCGGTACCAACCAGTTCTGGTCGCCGCAACGAGGCCCGGCTGCTGAGGCCGGGTGAAACCGCCGGGCTGGCGTCGCGGGTGTGGGGTCGACGGTGCCGCGATGAGGCCCGGCCGGTACAGCTGGGTGGAACCAGATCGCGTGGCGAGGTGACCTCGGCATCTAGCTCGCCGCAATGAGGCCCGGTTGTTGAGGCCGGGTGAAAGCTCACCCAGATCGGCCAGGATCGCGCGGAGCTGCCGGCCACAATGAGGTTCGGCCACTGAGGCCGGATGGCCGGTAGCACCGGGTGAAACTAGACGGCGCTGTCACCGTTGATGACCTGGTCGGCGAAGCCGCAATGAGGCCCGGCCTCAGCGGCCGGGTGAGAGGTCGGCCCGTGGCTCTGTGGACCCCTCAGAGGGGGGCCGCAATGAGGCCCAGCCGCTGAGCGCCGGGTGGGACCGCCAACCGCCAGGCCAGCACGATCGGGATGAGCGCGCCGCAATGAGGCCCGGCCGGTAGGGCCGGGTGAAACTCCGGACCCCACGGTTGGGCGCCCGTGACGGGGCCGCCGCAATGAGGCCCAGCCAGTAAGGCTGGGTGACACCGACGAGGACGGTGGGGTCCACAGCGCGTTCCAGGAGCCGCAATGAGGCCCGGCCGTTGAGGCCGGGTGAAGGCCCACAGCGACAGGCACAACCCGAGCGCTGCCTGGCCGCAATGGGGCCCAGCCGTTGAGGCCGGGTGAAAGCGGCGGGTTCTACGGCGACATCGAGGAGCTGTAGGAGCCGCAATGAGGTCCGGCCTCAGCGGCCGAGTGAGAGCGTTACGTTTCGGTCCGCCGGACGCTGATGATGCTGCAGCCGCAATGAGGCCCAGCTGTTAGAGCCGGGTGAAACATGGACCCATCGAAGTCGTGGGCGAAGTCCATGACGCCGCAATGAGGCCGGCCGAAAGGCCGGGTAAACATCCGCGGTAACACGATCGTGTGTGGCGGGAACACGCCGCAATGAGGCCCGGCCGTGGAGGCCGGGCAAAACGTCGGCCGTAACCTGGGCCGTCGCCCAGATCCTGCGCCCGCAATGCGGTCCGGCCTCAGCGGCCGGGTGAAACGGGCTGCGAGTTCGTGGTGACCTACCCGAACGACTGGCCGCAATGAGGCCCGGCCTCAGCGGCCGGGTGAGAGGAGCGTGGACTTCTTGTCGACCGGCGCGGAGGGGTAGCAGCCGCAATGAGGCCGGCCACTGAGGCCGGGTGAAACCAGCACCATCTTGTTGTCCTCGGCCAGCACCCGCCAGCCGCAATGAGGCCCGGCCACTGAGGCTGGGTGAAACGCCGTCACGCCGGAGAGCGACTCGCAGGACGTCGAGACGCCGCAATGAGGCCCGGCCACTAAGGCCGGGTGAAACTCCGGCAAGTCTGTGTCGGTGGCGATTCCTTCCTCCCCGCAATGAGGCCGGGCCACTGAGGCCGGGTGAAACCTGCTGGCTTACGGCAACCAGGGCGACGCTCAGCATCCCCCGCAATGAGGCCCGGCCACTGAGGCCGGGTGAAACCAGGTCGTCCCACCCGGTGAGGTCGTTCTGCGGGATCCCGCAATGAGGCCCGGCGGCCGGGTGAAACTGCCGTTGACGCAAGCCCTGATCGCCTTCAGGTCCCCGCAATGAGGCCCGGCCTCAGCGGTCAGGTGAGAGGACTCGGCTGAGGTCCACCAGCGAAACCAGCCGCCGTAGCCGCAATGAGGCCCGGTCGCTGAGGCCGGGTGAAACTCCGGGCTCCGGCGATCTGGATACCGTCGGGGACCCAACCGCAATGAGGCCCGGCCACGGAAGCCGGGCGAAACCCGAGCAGGTCCGTACCGTCGCCCAGCAGCTCACCCCGCCGCAATGAGGCCCGGCTTCAGCGGCCGGGTGAAAGCTGGTGCACCTCCGACAACAAGACCGGGCAGGGCATGCCGCAATGAGGCCCGGCCTCAGCGGCCGGGTGAAAGGTGCGCACCGAAAGGGAGATGACCGTTCCCTTGGGGCCGCAATGAGGCCCGGCCTCAGCGGCCGGGTGAAAGGGGGGCGTGAGCTGGAGGTATCGCTCAACGTAATCGGCTGCGGCAGGGTCTGGTGCCCGTTATGGGCGTGATACAGACCGTTTGCGGTTGGGAACGTTCCGGGGCAGGCGTGTGCACTGGTGGTTCCGAAGCGCGTCTGGCCGGCTACATCACGCTGTGCTGTTGTCAAAGAACGGTGACGCTGACGTGGTCCAGGTCTAGCGCACGTGGATGGGGACCGGGGAGAGAACCCCGTCGAAGTTGCGTCCGGCGATGCGTTGTCGGTGGGCGCCATAGACGCTGAAGACCCCGAGGGGTGCCCATTCGGACCGGGAGACGGTGGTGGGGTGGTCGTCGATGGGTTTGAGGGTGGGGTGTTCCAGGAGGCAGCGGACGGCGTCGGTGTCGAGGGCCGGTTTCCAGAGGGGCCAGGTCATGATGTGGTCGTCTGCCACTCGGTGCCACAGGGTGCTGCGGAGTTTCTGGCCGTCTCCGGTGAGGCGGAATAGCGGGAGTGCCATGGTGGCCAGCCATGTGGCTCCGGGGACGCCGGTTTCCCTTCCGGCTCGTCCTTGGGGGTCGTCGGCGGTGCTGCGCAAGACCCGGTGGTCGAGGTACTCGCCGGTGAAGCCTTCGATGCGGCGCCACCGGGTGAGGGCCTCGTGCAGGTGCTCGGGGTTGTCCCGTACGGCCTTGAGGGGCATTTCGAAGAAGGTGCGTATTTTCTGCTGGCCGGAGGGGGCGATGAAGGGCGACAGAGCGCCGCGGCCTTGCGCGTCGATGGCCAGGTCGGTGGTGAGGCTGGGCAGCCAGCGGTCGGCCGCGAGAGGGTGGGTGTGGCGGATGTCCGCGGCTCGTTGCCGGTACTCCTGCCGGGGCCACCGCAGGGGGTCTTTTCCAATCCCGGAGGCAGGGGGAAAGCCTGGTCCGATGCCCGGCAGCACGGCCGTTTCCTCGATCGAGCGCACGACCTCGGCCAGAGCCTCGGCGATGTCTCGGGTTGTCTGGAGAGGGCTGTGCAGGTGAGCGCAGGCGGTGGTGTCGGAGAACGATAACCGTGCCGGGATGCCGCTTTCCTCGGTCAAGACGCGCAGGACACCGAGGGCGGCGAGGAATCCCAGGGGTTCGCGGCCGTCCAGTGCGGGGAGTTCAACAGTGTTCATGCATCGGCCTCCTCGCGGGCTGAGCACCAGATGTCGGCCAGGCGGACGATGGCTTCCAACCGGGCAAGTCCCCACCTGCCGTACCGGCTGGTCAATGTGGTGAGTCGCTGGGGGGCAGACCAGTCGATGGAGCGGGCACTGTCCACCTCGATCTTCTGCCCGTGCCGCTGGATGCTGGTGACGGGTGCGGGGTCAGTGACGGGTTTCAGCAGCGGCCGGTTGTAGCCGTGGTGGGCGGCGATCAGGTGCACGACAAGATCCCGGTTGATGGCCGTGGTGTTGTCGAGGAGGGCGTTGGCGATCTGGGCGGACAGGGCCTCGTGGCGCATACCGGCGGGATAGCCGGCACGTTGCTGAGCGGCTCTGAACAGTTGGCGATCGAGCGGGTTCATTCCGGACTTGGCCAGGATTCGCGGGGGGTCTTCGGCCTCGGCTGCTGCGGCAGCCCACCGGTCGCCCCCGTGCAGCATGGCTTGGAAGCGTTCATCGCGTTTGCCCTCGTCGTGCCAGAGCGCGGCAAGGCCGACGGCTTGCACCAGGGGGGCGGGTAGCCGAAGGTTACGCGCGAACTCCTCGGCTCGTTTCTGCACTGTCCGTTGGTGGTCGTCCAGTCGCATCGGCGTGCGTGCAGTGGAGGAGCTTTGGGCGCTGTCATCCTCGCCGTAGCTGGTGATGTCACTGGTCAACACGACGGTGCCCGAGGCCAGGTGCTCGTCGACCTTCGGCTTCTTGGCCAGGGCAAGACGGCGAAGGACGGCAAGGTGGGGCGGCACATCATCACCGTCGTGGTCGAGGCCGGTGCCGAGCACTTCGATGATGTCCGGCCGGGTGCGCAGGATTTGCTCGATCTGGCGGCAGTAGGCGCCGGCATTCAGTTGCTCGGCTTGACGGTCCCGCTCGACGCTTTGGACCAGCTCTTTCAGGGCGCTGGCGAGCGACGGGTCATGGGCGGTGATGGCCGTGGTCAGCGTTGGTCCAAGCCGTACCGAGGCCCGCCGCTTGCCGTTGCCGCCGCACAGGTCACCGATGTCGCGTACGGCGTGCCGGTAGGTGGGGTTCCACCCGAATGCGTCGCAGCCCCCGTAGGAGGCGGGGACGACGATCCGGTCTCCGGGCCTGATCGCATCCCCGCCGATGACCTCGATGGATTCCCGGGAACTGTAGCGGGCGACCGGCCGCGGCGCCCCTTCCCCTGGTGAGGCAGCGGTTCGTGGGGGTTCGTCCGGGGAGGGTTCGCCTTCCACGTCGGCGAAGCGTGTGGTGATCTGCTGGCCGGACAGCCACTGTCGTACGGCTAGCAGTGGCACCTCGATGCTCTCCTCGGCCATCAGCGGTAGGACCTCAAGGGCGTGGCGCCACGCCTGCTCATCCCCGGCCAGTTCCCGCCACGCGAGGGACACGTTCGGGACCTCCCGCTGCAGACCGTGCAGGAACGGCGCAGGAGATGGGTCGTTCGGGCTCGGAATGGGGGAGGTGCGCGTCCACGCGTTCAAATGTGCCGGTGATAGGTACGGGGTGTACGGCTCGGTCCCCTGCAGCTGCTTCCAGGTTTTCCGGTCCTGCTCGAACACGGCCGCAGTCAGGCGACGCAGTGCCGCTGGGGAGACATCGAGTCCCTCTTCCGGCAGCGAGGGGGGATGTGTTCCCGGGCGGAAGGCGGCGGGGGTTTGCAGTGTGCTCAGCCATTGCCAGGTGGCCTGGCGCGCCTCGCCGTACACGCCCTCGCTGTCCAGCGCAGAGTGCACGATGACCGCCGGCGCGGCCGGAGCCGAGCCCAGGCGGTTGAGGCGGCCGAACCGCTGAATGAGCGGCGGCAGTGACGCCGACTCCGTAACCAACGCGGTGAAATCTATATTGGCACCTACTTCGACGGTCTGCGTGGCGACCACGAAGACGGGCTCTTCCGGATCGCACGGGCGGTCGGCCTTTATCCGGTCGTACCACTCCAGCAGCAGGTAGTCCCGGTCTACCGGTCGGATGCGGCCGGTGAGCAGCATGCAGCGGCCAGGGTAGGTGCCGTGCAAGTGCTCGAAAACGGCCCGGGCGCGTGCCACGGTGTTGCTGATGACGCCGATTACTGGGTTGGTGTGCGACAGGTGGTCGGCCCACTGGGCGAGCGCGGCTACGACCTGCTGGTCGTTGTTCTTCTTGGTGACCCCGGTCACCTCGACCAGGTGGGCGGTCTTGCTGGCGCGTAGCCGCTTGCCCGCGACCGGGTGGTCCTGGTCGGCGTTACTGATGCGATGAACGCGGGGGCCCTGCGCGGTGGGACTGGCCGTCATGGTTACGACCACGGGCTTGACCTCTGGTGGGGTGGTGTCCTGGGCCATAGCGTCCGACAGGGTGGTGAGGAAGGGGCGGGACAGATGGGCTTCGTCCACGATGATCAGGCTGTCGGTGCCGACCAGGGCGGCGTCGATCGGCCGTAGCTGATCGCCCACGCCGTAGCCCCGGAAGAGGAACCTGCTGCCGATCTGGTCGACGGTGCCGACCACGATGGCCTGCCGGTCCGGTCGTTCCAGCCATCGCCATGACCAGGTGACCCCGCCCCGCATCCGGGTGACCTCCAGCGGTTCCTCGTCGTGCTCCACCAGCAGAGCTGCGGCGACCTTGCCCGCGACGCTGTCGGCGCTCGCGTCGGCCAGGACGTCCCGGATGCGGGATGCATGCCGGTAGGCCTCGTCCACGATGAGACGCCGATCGACCACGAAGAAGCACCGCCTGGGCACGCTGTCCCGGTTAAGGGCTGCCGCGAAGATGGCGATGTCAAGCACCGAGGTCTTGCCCAGGCCGGTGGGGACATCGATGAGCTCGGGCCATTCACCAGCGAGGACGTGATCGAGTAGGTCTTCTTGCCAGGGGAACGGTTCTCGGGGGTCGCTGCCCGGGGTGGCGTGGACGTGGGCGTAGAAGGCGGCGAAGTCCCGCCGATGCAGGCCGGTCATGGCTGCTCCCGCTCCGGGGCGAACAGCCCCAATCCCATATAGCGCAGCGACCCGGCGATGACCGGCCCGATCACTGGACGCGCGAACCTCACCCGCACATGCGTCATCGGCCGCTTGGGCCGCCCCTCCGGCAGCGTCTCCTGGCGAGGCCGCCACACCGCACCCCCGGTCAAGGGGGCAGCCGACACCTCGAGATCAACCGGTTCGGGGTATCCGACTCGGGCCAAGGACTTGGCCACCAAGTCCTCCACACTGCGGCGGGCACGCAGCATGCCGTCGGTGACCATCGGCGTCGCCGTCACCCACGAGCGCGCCCCCTCAGCGGGGCCCCGCCACGTCTCGACGCGCAGGGTGCGACGGCGCGGATCGGCCCCATAGCGAAGGGAGATCTCCGGCATCGGCCGCGGCGTAAGACGGGTGAGCGGGTCGGCCCCGATCAACGCACGGACCAGCTGCTTCCACTCCTCAGCAGGCATATCACGCGGGACCGCCAACGCGACGCCGAGTAGATGCCCGTCGGCGTGCTCGTGCCCCACATCCGGCAGCGCCAGGAAGGCGACATGCGGACGGTCATCGGCCCCATGGCCGCTCACCTGCGCAGGGATGTCAGCGCCGATCCGCTTCAGCACCGCCTTCCGCAACGTGGACGTCAGCCTCAGCACCTGGTCCCCGCCGATCCGAGCGGTCGGTTTGCCGAACCCCCAAATCATCAGGTCGTCCCACGGAGACCGAACCGGCTCCACCGGCAGAGAGACCTGTTCGACCACTTGGGTGTAGGGGATGGCCCGGGCAACCTCCCAGGACCGCCCGCCCAGGTCATAGACCTCACGCAGCGCGTCCACGTACCCCGGATAGGGCACCCGCAGGTCCACGGTGTTCGTCGCCCCGATACGGCTCGGCGCCCACCGAGACCACGCAGGCTGCTCCGCCGGCAGCATCGCAATCGTGGTCACCTCGGCCTGACTTGTGGAGCGCCCTACGTACGGGATGCGGCGGGCCATGCGCTCCAGCCGGGTTGAAAGGTCGCCAGTCGCCTCGGCCTCGGGCCAGACGACGGCGAAATTCTCCCCCGCTGGGGTGGCCGATGCGCGGCTGCGCGCCTGGTTAGTACGGCCCGGCCAAAACTGGCTGCCGCCGCCGAGCTCGGTCTGGTTGGTCACCACGAAGCTGTCCGTGCGGCTCACACTGACACAGCCGTCTGCCCACACGTAGGGAGCACCGGAACGCTCCAACCAGCGCAGAGCATCCCAGTCCTCGACGCTTTGCGCGGAGGCCACCAGAGCGCAGAACATCCGCGCCGGATGCGGCGGCCATTCGGCGATGCTCGGCCGGATGGTGCCTGCGTCGTAGCGGCCGTGGCGCAGCCGCACCTGAACCGTGACAGGCATCGGCTCAGTCCTCGGTGGAGGCCGCGTGCGCGACGGTGTTCTCGATCGCCTTTTGCAGAGACGGGATCGGCGTCACCTGGACGACGTCGGTGGCCATCTCCACGCCCAGCTTGGCCGCCGACTCCCTTAACTCGTGGAAGGCGTCCACGGCGGCGGAAACCGACGTGTCCAGGGGCTCCAGGGCGCCGCCTGGCAGCTCCAGCCCGACGTCCTCGCTTACCTTGGCCAGGTCACAGCCCGAGCGCAGCCATACCGAGGGGCGCGCGAACGCGAGCCGGTCCCCAGCCAGGGCCAGGGCGACCAAGGCCGCACGAGCGGTCGTGGCGGCCTCGGGCGAGGCGTCGCCGAAGCGCAGCCGCTCGATCCCGGCCAACGAGATGCTCGCCACGCGGCGAATCTCTTCGACCGTCACGCCCCCTGGGACGGGATTGGGGGCGATGTTGCCGTGGCCGATCTCGCTGAGCTTCTGGCCGGTCTTCTTCGCTCCCTCCGCCACGTACTGCCAGTCGTTTTCCGCCTTGTCTTTGCTGTCCACAGCGCCGGTGAGGTTGACCGGGTCCAGCCGGCCCCCGCGCCGGGCGCCGAACACAGGCCCGACGCCGAACATGATCGCCGTGTACAGTCGCGCGAACTTCGGCCAGCGGCCCTGGCGGTGGGAGTCCCACGCGCCGAAGATCAACGACGTCGGTTCGCGCTCGAACAGCGGTCGGGCATCGGCGGCGCTGACAGCTCGCAGCCGCTGCCCGACTTGGCTCCTGTCGAACCGAATTCCGTCGATCAACGAGTCCCGCCAGTACGCGTCGGCGTAGCGGTGAGGGGCGTCGAACGAGGTGATACGAATGTCGCCGTGAGAAGTCGGTGCCCGTAGCTCCAGCATGGGCAGCTCGATACGCCCCCGGTCCCGGGCGTCCCGCAGCGCCTCCTCCACCCGGTTGGCCTGCGACTGCTCCTGATCGATGGTGACGGTCCTGACCGCCTTACCGTCGACAAGACGGTCGGCCGACAGGTACTTCTTGGTCAGATCCCGCTCCCGCTCGTCGATCGGGAACGTCGGCGGCATCACCGAATTGCCCGCGCCACCTACAGGCTGATAGAGCGCGCGCACCACGACAGCGGTGTGCGTCCTGTCCTCGCCGAGCGCCGCCATCAGCTGCGCCGCCAGACTCCTGCTCATTCCGAGTGCCTCCTACGCCTCCGAGCTTTCCGATCACCTACAGGCATGAAGAATGGCAATCGGGACTGACATTTCGGCGCCCCGCTTGTCCAAGAAGGCCGCAGCGGTAGCTGCGGAAACAATGTTGGGATGGGGGGCTCATACGGGCCGGGTACAGCCGCAATGGGGCCGCGGCTTGTAACCGCGGAGGAAACCTCGCCTACAGTGGTCGGTGGGGGACGCCCAGCGCCCCCCACCGACCAGGCTCCGGCTGTTATAGCCAGCCGGAGCCTGGTCTTCTACGGCGGCGATGAGTCGTTCGTGCAGTTCGCCTCGCCAGGACCAGAGTGATGCGCCTGTGTTTGGTCGTCACCGTGATCCTCACTCTCCTCACCTCCTTCCCTATCGCTTGACTCGTCGCTCCAGACCGTACCGAAGCCGACACGCCCTGTCTCGATGTTTGGCGATACATACGGGCGGAGTACAGAAGTTGTCCGCAGAACGAGGGTGAGGCGGCCGAGGGCTGTCACACGGTGATCGGCCACGGTCCAAGCCCCAAAGTGAGATTTCTCCGCTTTAACTGGACATGCGCCCAATGTGCCATTCGAACGCTCTTGGGGGGTTGTACTCCGGCACGGCGATCTTCCTCTGATTACAGGGGGTAATCAGCTGAAATTTACTGTTCTACAGCGGGGAGTCCTTCGAGGGTTCGGGCGCGGTCGATCATGTCTTGGATGGTTTTCAGGGTCTCGTCGGAGAGGCCGGCGGCGCGGAGGGCGACTTCTTTGACCGCGTCGTCCCTGAGCGCCAGGTCCACTTTTGTGGTGGGGGCGGTGGGATTTCCGGTGTCTTCGTCGTCGAAGAAGTACAGGACCGAGACGCCGAAGAAGGCTGCGAGGGCGGCGAGGTGGCGTTTGGTGGGGTTGTCCTTGATGCCCTTGCGCAACTGCCATACGTAGGCCTGTGAGATGACCTTCTCGCCGGCGGCGGCGTTGATCGCGTCGGCGACCTCGACGTTGGTGTAGGGCTTGCCGCCCTTGGGATGGACCGTCTGGAACAGGTGCTCCAGGCGACGCGCCAGAGGGCCGGGATCTGAAGGCGTAGCGCTCATCGGTGGTCCCACTCCCTCGGGTGTGGTCGGTGACGCGGCGCCGGGTGCGCTCGTCGTAGACCGTAGTATTGATCAACGAGGATACGTATACGTGGGTATATCTTAGCCGGTGATGCGAGCTCCTGCGATGAAGGTCTGGTACCGGTAGGTGCCTGGTGCCATGGAGTCGAAGCGGAGCTTCGCGCCGGTGAACGGCGCGTTGAAGAAGCGCTGGTCGCCGGCGTAGATACCCACGTGTGACGGTGCGGTGCGGGTTCCTGAGCTGCCCGGCCAGAAGACCAGGTCGCCGACCTGGAGTTGGTCGTAGGGCACGTGCCGCCATCGGCGGTCGTGGAACTGCGTGGCGGCGGTCCGAGGAAGGAGCACCTTGCCGTTGGTCGCCTGGTAGACTGCCCAGACGGTCAGGCCGGAGCAGTCGAAGCCCGGCTCGCCGCTGCCGTTGGAGTTCGTCCCCACCGTCGGGCCGTTCTGGTCGCCACCGCCGTACTGGTAGGCCACCCCGATCCACTTCTGCGCCTGGGCCAGGACGACTCTGCCGGTATCCCCAGGTGGGATCGGTGGGGGACAGGTGGGCGTCGCCGCGGTGAGCGGGGCCTGCGGGTGAGGGCCGTCGGACCTTCCGCCATCCGGCGCCTGTGTAAGCGACCGGGCGGTGTCCTGGCATGCAGGCTCGACCCCGGCCAGCGGCGAGTCGGTCATCGGGCCTGAGGCCGAGCCGAGTGCGATTCCCAGGACCAGCGTAAGCGGTGCGCTGACGAACACGACGGCGGTGATGATGACCCTGCCACTCACGGGCGGATCCGGGCATGCGGAACAGGGGGGCTGGCGGGCATGCGGAGGTCCCTCGCGCCTTCCGGGAGTCGAGCCAGGCGAGCTGGCTCTGTTTGCCATGGCAAACAGACGGAGGAACGGTACCGATGTCTCCGAAGTGGCGTCAACCATGGCGAACAACAAACATCTGACTGCGAGAGTTATGTTTGCCGGCGCGACGGTGCGGTCGGCCGCACGGCTCAAGCCTGGTGGCGTTAGCTGCTCAGACTGCTCTCTAGGGTCGCGATCATGGGTAAACCGGGAAGCGGTCGCCTGCGTGTGCTTCCGGGGCGCTCATCGCCGCCGTTTCGCCATCCGTTCGTCGAGTTCGTGCAGGACGATGTCGGTTGTCCGGGACCGGCGTGCGTGTTCGATGAGGCGAAGCCAGCGGACCTCGCTTCGCAGGTCGCTGCCCCCGTGGGCGGGTCTGGCGCTCGGAGTCTCGAACGCTATGCCGCGCTGTTTGGCCGTGACTGCGGCGGTGAGCCAGACGGCCTCGATGGCCGCGTCGAGCCGTTCTCCTGCGAGGCCCCGGTCGGTCAGGGTGTCGCGGATCCACTGGTAGTCCTCGTCGGTGACATAGCCGCGCAGCGCCAGCCGGGCGTCGTGTATCTCGATGGTGCGGCGCAGTAGGCGGACGCGGAGATCCCCCAACCAGGCCAGATCGGTGAGCCGGCTCGGCGGGGTGAAGAGGATGACCTGGGGGACGGCGCTGGTGAGGTGTCGCCACAGTGGGCGCAGGGCGTTGAGGCTCCGGTAGTCCCGTTGGGCGGCCAGGATGACGCGGATCAACGGGATGGAGTCTTCGGCGAGGCACACCGCGAGTCGGTCGAGGGCCGGTGCGCCACAGTCAGCCGGCCCGGCGAGAACGGGAGCGGGTGGTGGCGCGCTCCAAGATCAATGTGGAGAACAGCTCGGCCTGAAGCTCTTGGGCGGAGGGGGTGGTAAAGCCGGTGTGCCGGCTCAACCAGTGGCGGACCTTCGCCGGATCGACATCGGGGAGCATCTCGGCAAGGTCGGCCACGTCAGAGGGATGGCCGAGCAGCATGTGCGAGACCTCGTGCAGGATGATCGCCACCTGGTGCAGACGGCTGGTGTTCTGCTCGTAGTAGATGTGATCGGCGTGGTCGAAGCCGACCCACAGGCCGTAGGGGCAGGAGTCCGCGGTGGGGGTCATCGGGGCCGCGGTCAGGACCAGGGGGCGGCCGCGCGTCAGGGACACCGACTCGCAGAACGCCGTGATCTCGAAAGGGTGTGGAACGGTCAGCTCGCGCAGGCGTTCCTCGCACAGGACCCGAAAGCTCTTGCGCACGTTCACCCCGAACTCCCCCCGGCTCGGTGGAGAGGGTGGCCGACAGGATTGGACTCCATGGCACGATTGCGGGCAATCCACTCTCTCCGAGTAATGGGAGAGTAAAGGAGATCGCGGGCGGTTCGCACCTGGTCAACGCTTGATCGCTGCGAAAGCGCCGTGCTGGCCGGGAGTTTTGAGTTAGGTAGATCTTTACGAGTGGGAGTTGCCGATCCCGGATCACGGAGTCGGATCGTCGTCCGGCAGTCCCTCGATCTTCCGGGCCTGTTCGACCATGCTCAGTAGGGCCTGGAGTGTCTCGGGGGAGAGCCCGGAGGCCCGCAGGGCCAGTTTGCGCACGCCGTTGTCGCGAACCGCGTTGATGACCGCGAGCTGGTTGTCGGTGCGCTCGGCCACCTCGTCGTCGGTGAAGTAGGTCACGTCGACGCCGAAGAAGCGCGCGATGGCCGCCAGCCGCTCATGGCTGGGATTGGTCTTCTCGCCTGTGCGCAACTGGGACAGGTAGGCGGCGGAGATGACGGGCCTGCCAGCCTCGTCGTTGATCTCTTTGGCCACTTCGCGCAGCGTGTAGGGTTTGCGCCCCTTCGGGTGGACCGTGCGGAACAGATGGTCGAGGCGCTGGGCGAGCATGCCGGGTTCGCTGTCGGTCATGTCGCCGTAGCCCTCCGTCAGCTCACGATCGCAAGATCGGTCTCCGATCCATCATGCAATGTTTGCTGCAGCGGGGCAAACCGTCCACCTGCTCCTACTGGACGTTTGCCATGGTTGACAGGCGCTCGTCAAGCAGCTTATAACCGTTCCAGGTTGTTTGCTGAGCAAGCATGGCAGGTCAGATTCCTCTTCCGTTGCGATCGAGCCGCCCCCGTACGCGTACCGACGGGCGAGCGGGCCCTGTCCCCCCAAGGAGCCCGATATGTCCTTCTTGTTGTCTCTGCATGATGCCGTCCATACCGCTGTCCAGACTTCGGCGGCGGACATCGACAATCCCGCACCCCAGGACCCGACCGCCGGCAGCAACGGCGTCACGCTTCTGCTGGCCTACGCCAAATGGGGAGCCCTCATCGCCTGCGCGGTCGCCGCCGTGGTCTCCGGTGGACTGATGGCCATCGGCGCCCTGTCCAACAGGCCTGACCATGCCGACAAGGGCAAGCGCGCCCTGGTGTGGAGCCTGGGAGGTGTGGTCGTCACAGCGATCGCGATCCCTATGGTCAACACGGTCTTCGGTGCCGCTTCCTAGTGTGATGCGACAGAGCCCATGAGCAACACCTTCCTGCGACGTCGCCGTCCCGTCTTCTTCTACGTGCGGGTGATCGTGCTCGGCTTGGTCACATTCGTGGCCGTCGGTCTGGTTGTACAAACGGCTCTGACGCCGAGCGACCCTCCGGATCACCGGGTCCCCGCGGCCGGAGCGGGCCCCGGCTCGGTTGCCGGTATCGACCAGAGCGGCAAGCTGGTCGACTTCGGCGAGCATGCGTCGCCCTTGCGACTCCTGACGGGAAAGCGCATGGTGCACGACGTCTCGGTGGGCTATCCGCACACGATGCTGGGTGCGATCTCCGCCGCAGTGCAGTACTGGGGGCAGATGGCCGCCACCCTCGACACGGCGCGCGCGGCGCGGATCGCCACCGTCATCGCCGATCCGGAATGGAAAACCGCTGTTGCCGAGCTGTCTCAGGGCCCGATCAACACGCGCAAGCGCCTCGGACTTCCTACCAGCGGACCGGCTCCGGATGGAGCCTCCGTGCTGCTCACGCCGGTGGCCTACCAGATACAGCAGATCAGGACTGACTCCGTGACGGTACTGCTGCTCGGCTATCTCCAAACAACGACGCCGGGTCAGGAGCCTCAGAACCGCATCGGGGTCTTCCCCTTGCAGATGAAGTGGACCGTCGGTGACTGGAAGGTCCCGGCACCCACGCTCGCAGCGGACTACTCAGGCCTTCAGGCCACACCCGGATCGGAGCAGGCGGCTGCCATGGGCTGGCTGCCACTGGCCTCGCAGTAACTCGCTCTCTGTATCGATCACGGTAGAGGAGGTTCCATGGACTGTCGGTTGCCAGATGTGGTCGGCTGTGCCGGCGACCTCATCGGCGGGGGTGTCGCCAGCCTCGGCAGCAGCGCCTTCACCGCGGTTGTCCAAAGCTTCGTGTTGGCGGCGAACGCCCTGCTGGAGAGCTTCGGCAAAGCGTTCGTCGCGATCCCTCCGGTCGATCTGCTTTCATCAGGAGTCCGGAGCGTCTACCTGATCTCCATGAAGCTCGCCGGAGCGATCGCTGTATTGCTCCTTCTGGGCCAAGTCGTCAGAACAGCGATCACACATGACGGCTCGGCTCTGGTGCAAGGGTTGATCGGTGTGGGCAAGGCAGCGCTGGCATTCCTGCTGACCGTGGTCATCGCAGAGACATCCCTCAAAGCCGCAGACGAGCTGACCAACGTCATCATCGTTGGAAGCTTCGGCAACACCGAGGCCCTGACCGCCAGAATCGCCCATCTGGTCCAGTTGGACACTACGGGAACCTCAGCGGGCGCTCTCGTTCTGCTCCTTGCCGTGGTCGGAATCCTGCTCACGCTGGTGCTGTGGTTCGAGTTGCTGCTGCGAAACGCGGCTGTCGCCGTCTTGGTGGCGACCTCGCCGATCGCGGCGGCCGGTCAGGTGTCGGAGGCCACTAGGTCTTGGTGGACGAAGTTCGCGGTGGCTACCGGGCAGCTGATCGTCCTCAAGCCGATCATTGCGCTGGTCTTCGCCGTGGGATTCGGGCTGACCGGAAAGAGTACCGACATCGAGTCCCTTCTTGCCGGAATGCTCGTGCTGATCTTGGCGGTTTTCGCTTGGCCGGCAATCGCCCGGTTCTTCTCCTTTGCCAGCGTCGAGGTTGGCGGCAGTACGGGACTGGGCGCTCTTCTCGGGTTCGCCGCCAGCAGGGCCGGCTCGGGTGTGGGGAGCGGTGCACCGACCGGCGTCGACCCCGACGAGTTCAGCCAGGCGTCCGAGGCCCGCACGATGGCGTCGTTCGCACATTCAGGCGATGGCGCGTCAGCGGCCGCGGGCGCAGGTACGGCTGCCGCGTCCGGTCCCGCAGCCGTGGCCGTTTCGGCCCTCCAGGCAGCTCAGAGGGCGATCAACAGTCTCAGCGGCGGCATGGACCAGATGGCGGCACATGCAGGAATGGGTGGGAGACCCGCCTCCTACCCGGCAGGAGTACCGCCCTACGCGGGCCGCGGCCGCTATCGGCATCCCTACGGCAGCGGGACCTCCGACCCCGGGAACGGCAGTCCCGGCGGCGCCCCCGCTCCTGTACCTGACCCGAGCGTGGCGGGGGAGGGGTGGATCGTAGCGAACTCATCGCGGGTGGAGCCCTCCTCGCCACAACCGTCCGCAGCGGAACCGTCGGCCGAGACTCCAGCAAGCCAGACTCCGCCCGAAGAGGTCGCGCCCGCTCTGCTGGATCGGTCTGCTGCCGCGGAGGTCCCTCCAGCGCCGCAGCCGCAGCCGGACGCTGCCGACGACAGCCAGGAACCTGAGGGGAGGTGAGGTATGTCCACCGGTAACGGCAGCGGTGCGCCGGCCTCGCGGACGTATTTCGGCTGGCAGGAGGAGAAAGTCGCCTTCATCTTCGGTGTCAGTGGTCAGCGTGCCGCGATGCTGGCCGTAGGGGTGCTTTCCGCCGCGTGGCCGCTGGCCGTCTCCGACATCAGTACAGGCGCGGTGTGCTGGCCGGTCGCGGGTCTGCTGGTCACGCTGGCGTTCGTCCGCATCGCCGGCCGCACCGTCGATGAATGGATCGTGGCCGCCGTCTCTTTCGGACTGCTGCGCTCTCGTGACCAGAACAAGTTCGCCAGCGCCGCGTTCGCGCCACGCTCCAAGGCGCGTCCGAACGCGCCCGCGCGGATGGACCTGCCGGGCATTCTGGCACCGCTGACCATCATGGAAGCCGGCTTCGGTAACGGCGCCACCTTGGCGGTGGCGCACAACAGGTACGAGCGGACCTTCACCGCCGTGGCCAGGGTGCGCTTCCCGGGTATCGGGCTGGTCGACTCGGCGCGCAGGGATCTGCGCGTGGCGGGATGGGGCGGCCTGTTGACTGGTTTGTGCACCGAGGGCAACCCGATCGTGCGAGTGCAGGCACTGCAACGGCTGGTCCCTGAGTCGGGGGCGGCGCTGCGCCGGTGGCATGCCGATCACCTCAGCGCCGAGGCTCCGCCGGTGGCCGCGCAGATCACTCGGACGCTGCTGGAGACCTCGACGCTGGCGACCTCCCAGCGCGAGGCGTTTTTGTCCTTCTCCATGGACCATAGGCGGGCGGCGTCCCAGATCAGGGCTGCGGGCGGCGGCGCGGCGGGTGCAGCGGTCGTCCTGGCCCGCCATCTCAGGGCGCTGACCTCAGCCATCAGCGGTGCCGATCTCCACGTGGAGGGCTGGCTCGATCCTCGCGAGCTCGCCGAGGTGTTGCGGACCGCCTTCGACCCCCATTCGGCTCGTACTCTGGCCGAGCAGCGTGCCGGGGCGCTGGCTGCCGTGGCGGCCGGCGCCGGGGACGGTGATCTGGCGGGCGTCGATCCTGCCTTGGCGGGTCCGGCCGCGGCTGAGGCCCGGCCGGGTTCTTATCTTCACGACGGTGCCCAGACGGTGAGCTATGTGGTCCATGACTGGCCGCGTCATCAGGTGTACTCCACCGCGCTGGCTCCGTTGCTCGGTGAGGGCGACCACCGGCGGGCCTTCTCGTTGCACGTTGAGCCGCTCGGCCCGCGCAAGGCCGAGCAGGAGGTGATGCGTGAGCGCACCGCGCGTGATGTCGCGATCAGGATGCGGCAGCGCACCGGCCAGATCGTGCCCGAGCACGAGCGGGCCGCCCTCGACCGTGCCCGTGCCCAGGATCGGGAACGCGCGGCCGGGCACGGCCTGGTCCGGTTCTCCGCCTACGTCGCGGTCACCGTCACCGATCCCGCAAAGCTGGACGATGCCTGCGCTGCGTTGGAGGCCGACGCCGCCGCGGCGCGTATCTCCATCCGCCGGATGTGGATGGCCCAGGACATCGGTTTCGCGCTCAGCGCGCTGCCGCTGGGCATGGGCCTGCCGCGGAAGAGGTGGTGACCATGCGCCTAGGGAAGAGGAGCCGCGTCACTCTGCCGACGTTCGACCTCGCCGACGTCGTGGGTACTCCGGCCGTTCCGGCCACCGGAGCGGACAGACTTCGCTCAGAAGGAACCAGGCGTCACCGTAACGCCTCGATTCCGCCCCGTCGTGGTGATGCCCGTCCGTTCGGCGGACGTGCTCCTCGCTTCCCGGACATCCCCGTCTTCCGGGGCAGCACCGGCCAGGTACAGGGGCTGTACCCGTGGCTGTACGGGGCGAGCATGCCGCCGGTGGGCGTGTACGTCGGAGTCGACTGCCTGTCCGGCGGCGCTTTCGCCTGCCATCCGATCGAGTGGCTGCGACGGGGGTTCATCAGCAACCCGAACATGCTCATCACCGGAGTCCCGGGCGCCGGCAAGTCGGCCACGATCAAAGCCCTGATCACCCGGCTGAGCGCCTACGGCGTCAAGACGTTCGTACTGGGCGACATCAAGAACGAGTACGCCCCGCTCGCCCGCGCGTTCGGCGTCGCTCCGGTGGAGCTTGGCCCCGGCCTAGGTGCCCGGCTCAACCCGCTGGACGCCGGGCCGCTCGGCGTGCACCTGCCCGGCGACACCGAGCAGTTGCGAGAGCGGCTGGAGGAGATCCACCGCCGCCGGATCACGCTGCTGTCCTCACTACTGGTCATGCGGCTCGGCGGTGATCTCACCCCGACCGAGGAAGCGGCGATCAGTCTGGCGATCAAGTACGCGTCGGGACAGGCCGCCGGGGCGACGGTGCTCAAGGATCCGACCATTCCGCAGGTGTGGCAGCTGATGCGTGACCCGCTGCCGGAGATGGCGGGCGAGCTCCGGGTACGCGGGCAGGACGTCGGGGAGCTGCGGGAGATGATCCGCCGCGCCACCGACGCCCTGGGCAACATGGTGCGCGACTCGCTGTCCGGACTGTTCGACGGGCCGACCAGCGTGCGGCCGGACTTCGACGCGCCGATCCAGACCGTCGACCTGTCGCGGATCGACGGCCGCGGCGATGAGACCGTGGCCATGACGCTCGCCTGCGTCTCCTCCTGGGGGCAGGCGGCCATCGACGAACCCGGCGGCCCTATCCGCCTGGTCGTCCGGGACGAGCTGTGGCGCGCCATGCGCGTACCCGCCATGATCCGAAAAGTCGACTCCGACCTGCGGCTGTCCCGCGCGCAGGGCACCATTCAGATCCTGGCCACCCACCGGCTCGCCGACTTCGAGGCGGTGGGCCCGGAAGGGTCGCAGGAGGTCACGATCGCCAAGAACCTCATCGCCAGCTGCGACGTGCGGATCTGCCTGCGGCAGGACACCGCGCCGCTGGCGATGACCCGGGACGCGATCGGCCTCACCGACACCGAGTGCGCGCACATCGCGGCGTGGTCCGGCGAGCAGCTCGGCCGAGCGGTCTGGAAGATCGGCCGGACCGCCAGCCACGTCGTCCAGGTCGTCCTCACTCCGCTGGAACGGCGGCTGTACTGGACCAACGAGCGCATGGCCGTCTGACATGGCACGCGACCACACCATCGCCAGCCGCGGCGTGCTCGACGGCCCCACCGACTACCTCCTCTTCGGCGCCCTGGCATGCCTGGTGGCCGCACTGGGCTGGGTCTGGCTCACCGGGCAGCTCGCCGGGCTCCTGTTCGCCCTCTCCTGGCCGGACACCGGCCTGGCCGACTGCCTGCCGATTCTGCAGCGCCTTCCGCACCACCTGTCTGATCCCAAGCAAGCCTGGCCCGCCCAAGCGCGCCGCTCCCTGCCGGACTGGCCCGGATTCCTCGCCGCCGCTGTGCTCAGCTTCACCGCCATCGCCACGGCTGCGATACTCCTCCTGCGACGGATGAGCGCGGGACGAGCCGTACGGGGGTTCGCCTCCCGACGCGAACTAGCCCGGTCGATGTCGGAAAAGGCCGTGCTCGCTCGGGGGCCTGTCGTCCGCCCGAGCGTCGCGGGCACCGACTTCACGGTGGAGGACGTCGGGGTACGGCTCGGCCGCTCCAGTTCCGACGGCATACCGTTGGCGATCAGCTCCGAGTCGTCGGTGTTGCTGATGTCCGCGCCCCGCCAGGGCAAGACGAGCATGGTCATCATCCCGTGGCTGCACCGCTGGCCGGGACCCGCTCTGGTCACCTCGGTCCGAAAAGACGTGGTGGAGGCCACCGCGCTGCTGCGCGTCGAAGGTGACCGGCCGGTGCTGGTGATGGCGCCCACGGGCATGATCGGCTGGCCGGACCTGGTGCGCTGGTCGCCCAGCTCGGGGTGCGAAAGCTTCGACAAGGCCCGCTCGCGTGCCGACGTCATGGTCACCGTCGGCAAGAGCGGCGCCCACCAGGATTCGGGCAACGCCGCCTACTTCGGCATGACGGCCACCAACCTGCTCGCCGGCTGGCTGCACGCCGCGGCCCTGTCCGGCGGGTCGATGGACGACGTGCTGCGCTGGGCGCTGGACGAACGCCTGGACCAGCCGGTGAAGATCCTGCGCGACCATCCCGGTGCCGCCCCGGGTACGGCAGCGATGCTGGACGCCGCCTACCGCTCTCCCGAGGGCACCCGCTCCAACCTGTGGACCACCGTGCAGACCGCCGTGGCGCCGCTGCTGTCGCCCACTGCCCGCGCCACCTTCACCCCGCCGGCGGGGGAGGGCATCGACATCGAAGCCTTCCTCCGCGCTCGCGGCACCATCTACCTGCTGGTCTCGGAGAAGCAGGCGAGCGAGCTGGCGCCGTTGATCTCGGCGTTCGTCGACGAGCTCACTGAGACCGCCAAACGGCTCGCCGACGCCTCACTCGGCGGTCGCCTCGACCCGCCGCTCGGGCTCATCTGCGACGAGGTCGCCAACGTCGTCCCGCTGCCGCACCTTCCCGCGCTGATGTCGTACGCGGGCGGTTCGGGCATCTTCGTCGTCGCCGTGCTGCAGAACATGGCCCAGGCGGAGAACCGCTGGGGACGTGAGGGCTCGGCCATGCTGTGGGGCGCCTCCACCGTCAAGATCGCCCTTGGCGGCCTGTCCGGTGACGAGCTGCGCGATCTGTCCACGCTGGCCGGTGAGTACCGCGAGCTGCTCACCACCCATCAGCGTGGCAGCAGCGGTCACACCGTCCAGTCCGCTCTGCACGATCGCAAGACCCTGCCACCTGAGGCGATTCGCACCCTGTCGGAACAGCGGCGGGAGGCCCTGGTCATCCACGCCACCACTCCCGCCGTGCTCGTGCGGATGAGGCGGCACTACGAGGGCGCCGACCGCGACGCCTACATCCGCTCCGTCGCCGCGGCGGCTCAGATGATCGCCCAGGCCGGGGCGTCCGCCGGCGCACCACCCACCATGACCGACCAGACGCAGGGAGCCGACGATGACCCAGCCGCCTGAACAATCCGCCAAGCCCCATGTCCCCGTTCCGGTGAAGTTGTCGCTGGACGTCGGTTACCGCGACCAGCATGTGAGCACCCTGAAGCGTGGACCCCGTAGGCCCCGGCATCGCCGTCCGCGCTTGGTCGAGTGGCACCGGATGGACCCCACTCAGCGCCGGACCAGCTGGAGCGAACTGCTGGCCTGGGTCATCTGGTTGCACGATCGCTACGAGCTCGGCGTGGAGGAACGCCTGCCGCACTGCTGGGCCCAGCACCCCGGTTTGATCGAGGAATTGTGGGCGCTCAAAGCCTGGCGCGAGGAGATATACGACGCCGAACAGCCGTCAGGGCAGGCGGCACGTTACTGGCACGCCGAACTCCGCCAGACCATGCACGCGGCCATCACCTTCTACGCCGCCGGCTGCCGTGCCGGGCACCGTGGCGCCGACGGCATGGCCGCCGAGGATGCCGCCCTGCAACGGCGATGGGCCGGCGCCGACCCTGCCGCCGGCATACCCGCCGACCGCCTCATCGGCGACGCCCCGGCACTCGCGCGTCGTGACGGCTACCTGTTCCTGACCCCCGCCACCATGGCCGCCCACCGCGAGCGTCGTACCGCCGTCCCGTTGAGTACGACCGTCACTGACCTGCTCCGCCACGACGGCTCTTGGTGGGTGCCCGGCCAAGGCGGTTGGCTCCGGGTCACCGACCCCGACCTCGCCCATCGCCTCGACCAACGCCGCGTCGCCCTGGCACTGGCCGATCGCAGCGTCGAGCACCGCCGCGCTGACCGGGCGGCCCGCGGGGGACCGCGATGACGGCCCGGGACCACGCCGCACTCGTATGGGCGCGCGGCGCCACTTCTGTGAACCTGCCGGCCAGGAGGTCCGGCGGGTCGGACAACGACAGAAAGCCCGGCAAGGATGCCTGATCTGGTCCACCGCACCGAAGAAGCACTCATCGGCGCGCTCATCTACGACCCCAGCCTGGTCAACGACGTGCCCTACCTGCTGCCCCGGCACTTCCATCGCCCCGACCACCAGGCCGTCTTCGCCGCGTTCCTCGACGTCCACGCCAATGAGCCGGCCATCTGGGGCGCGGCGATGGCCGATCGGATCATCCAGCACGCCGACGTGCCTGGAATCGATGCCACTCGGCTCGCCGCGCTAGCTCTGTCCAGCCCGGACGTCTCCTCCATCGCCGTGTACGGCCGCATGGTCCAGGAGGCCGCCCTGCATCGGGACCTCCTCGATCACGCCGACCGCTTGGCCGAGGCGGCCGGTCCGACACGCGGTCTGGACGCCGAACGCGACCATATGGCACTGCTGTCGCAGGCGCTGCGCTCCAACGCCGTCCGGTTCGACATCGAGACCGACGCTGCCCTGCCCGCGCAAGCCGTCCGGCAGGATCTGCGGATCCTGCGGGAGGAGGCGCTGCTGGCCGATCTGATCCAGCATCCCGAGCACCTGCGCGGGGTCGCGGCCTGGCTCGACCCAGAGGTGTTCACCAGCACCGACCGCCGCGACATCTACGAGGCGATCGTCGCCGTCGACCGGTACGGGGAACCGGTGGAGGAGCTGACGCTCACCTGGGAGCTGGCCCGTGCGCGATCCGCCGCCCCGCCCTTGACGCAGGAGACATCAACTGGACAGGACGCTCCGCTGGCCGCTTCTGGATATGTCGCCCGCCTGGCCCGCACGGCGGTGGAGTCCGGCATAGCGCTGGAGATCGGACGTGACCTGCTGGCCGACCACACCCGCGCCGAGTTCACCGCCGGCACCGCGCCGCGCACCGCCGACGCCGAGGTGACCAGAAACGAGCAGCTCACGCGCGAGGCACTCCACCGTGAACACCGCCTCACCAGGGCCACCGCAGATCCCCACCTTGCTTCTCCCCACCGAGCGCTCGGCCTCGACGGCCCCGAGTTGCGCCAGTAAAGGAGCAACCCGCCATGTCGCTCCCCGCGCACCCCGCAGACCAGCCGTCCTCTCGCGAACCGGACACCCTGCCCGTGATCATCAGTCACGCCGACATGAACAAGGCGTTCGACCGCGGCCTGGTCTCACCGCTCGGCCAGACCATCGCCTACGCCGTCCGCTACCAGGACACCTGGTGGATCCACTTCGAGAAGGGATGGATCCGCACCGACAAGAAGCTCGCCGACATGCTCGACGCCGAGGCGGCACGCATCACCGCCCAGGACGCCATCGTCGCCCGCAACGCTGCGATCCGTGCCGCCACCCAGATCGATTCGCAGGAACGACAGCAATGAGCAATGCATTTCCCGGCACCGGCGCTCGGCCCAGATCAGCACCCACTCCGGTGCTCGTCGAGGGCCCCGCCACCCTGCCGGACCTCTGCCGCGAGTACGCAGACCGTCTCTACGACTACTGTCGCTCGCTGCTGCCTGACGATGATGCCCAGTCGGCGATGGCCGGCGCCATCCAAGGGGCCATGGCCCAAACGAGACGGTTGCCCGACCCCAGGTCCCAGCGCGCCTGGCTGTACGCGCTGGCCCGCGCAGAGTGCCAGGCCAGGCTCGTCGGCACCTCGCGCACCGGTCAGCACGTCGGCCCCGTGCCGGGCGCGGCTGCCGAGCTGGCGGACGAGGTTCTCGCCTGCCTGGAACCACGCGAACGCGAGATCCTCGACCTGACCCTGCGCCACGGCCTCACCCTGGAGGAAGTCGCCCGCGTACTCGACATCGCGGCGGACTCCGTGACCGCGGCGGCCCTCCAGGGCAGGCGGAAGGCCGAGCAGTGGCTCGTCGCCGTCATGGAGGCCAGACGTCCCGACCCTCGATGCCACCTGCTGGCCGACTTGGTCGCCTCATGGGTGAAGTCCCCGACGCGACTGCTGCGGGCCCACATCAGCCGGCACGTGCGCTCCTGCTCCGACTGCCAAGCCGCTCCGGCCAAGGTGGCCATTTCCACGCTGCTGTCACGCATGCCCATCCCGGCGAGTCCCATCTCACCGGACCGCATTCTTACCGCTCCCGAGTCCGCATTGACCATCGCCCAACCCGCTGACGAAGGCTGGCACCCCGACGGGTTCCCCGTGCAGCCCGACGCGCTGGAGAACCCGCCCCCGCCCGACCAACCGCTGGCCGTGGACGAAGGCTTCACGCCTGAGCGCCCCAGCCGGCCGTCGCCCGCGGACTTCTGGGAACCTGACCTGGACGCCTCGGACCCGGAAAGCCGCATCCGCTGGGGTCGCCTGAGCTTGGTCACCGTGGCCGCCCTGGTCGTGACGGCGGCCACCTGGTCATTGGTCTTCCAACCGGACACCGGCCGATCAGCCGGTGGGACCGCGGTCGGCGGCGGCACGCTCGTCGTGACCCCCGGCGACAGGTTGCCCCCTGTCGTGGACTCGCCGCCTCCGCCACCACCGCCGATGGCCACCGGTACGGAGGTCTCCCACCCCACCACCACGCCGTCCCTCACGCCGCTGGCGGCATCCCGCCCGACCACGCGCCGTCTGCCATCACGATCTCACTCCGCACACCCGACCAAGCCCAGCGGCACACCCCGGCGCAGCAGCTCGCCGCCCGTTGGTACCGGCCCCGACACCCCGCCGCCTCCGCGCAGCTCCACGCCGCCGAAACCATCCGCCACGCCTACTACCCAGCCGCAGATCAGCACCCCACCGCCCCCGCCACCACCTCCACCGTCGTTCTCGGCCTCTACCTCCTCGGTCGACCTGGGCACCAGCCGCCAGGGAAGGGTGACGCTGGCCAGCCGAACCGGGGCGATCACCTGGCGCGCTGGCGGCTCCAACCTCGCGACGACACCCGGCAGCGGCAGCATCGGCGACGGCGACAGCGTCACCGTCGATTTCTCGCTCCAGGTCGGGCCGGGAACCACATCCGACTGCGGCAGACCCCTGAGCACCTACCTGTCCATCTCGTGGTCCGGCGACAACAAGGGCACCAAGGGCTCCGGAACCGTCGGCGTGACCATCACCTACACCAAGACCTGCCCCCAGCCCCTCTGACCAGGAGAAGACGGCCATGCTCCACCTCCGCAAACGCGAATGGATCATTGCGCTCACCGCGGTGCTCCTCACACTGACCATCGGCATTCCCACTGGCATCGCCCTCGCAGCCCCCAGCACCGACGACATCTCCAACAGCGAATGCGACGACATCCTCGGCACCGGTACCCCCGAGTACATGTACTGCTCCTGGATGGCGAAGACCCCGAAAGACGCCCTGGACATTGTTCGGTTCTGGGCCCGCAACGACGGTGAGAAGCTCAAGGAGGCCGTGCCCTATCCGGGGCCGGTGCTGTTCTGCATGGACAAGACCAACAAGGGTCCGGGCATGCAGGACTGCGCCGACAAGGACCAGGTGCTGTGCAAGTACGACCACAGCGCCGGCAAGTACGTCTGCAAGGACACCGACGGCAATGTGACCAAGCCGCCGGCCAAGGCGTGTCAGGGCGGCGAGTTCGACTGTTCCGGCGGCGGCAGTGCTTCGGGCACGCCGACGACGACCTCCGGTGAGACCACCTCGGGCGCGACACCCGGTCCCACGGCTCTGGCCGACCCGGACGGGCAGACGGTGAACGATCCGAACGCCCAGAGACAGACCGACCCGCAGACGCAGACGCAGACGCAGACCGATCCGCAGACCCAGACCCAGACCGACCCGCAGACGCAGAGCGATCCGAACGGGGAGCAGGCGCCGCGAGTGGAGACCTCCAACGGGCCTCAGGATCAGGAGTCGGTGGCGCCGGATCCCACCTCCAGCGTGACCGCGCCGCGTCCCGACCGCTCCACCGCGCCGCAGCCCGACCCGTCCACCGAGGCGCAGCCGACCGCGACGCCGAAGGCGTCCAAGGCGCCGCTGACCGCGCCGAACGACGCGACCGGCAAGGCGGCGGCCACGGCGATCAAGCTGGGCATGCGGGTGTGGATCGAGGGCGAGCTGGCCCCGGCGTGGACGGCCGGCAAGGACCAGTTCGACGCGGCGGTCGCCTCGATGGCGGCGCAGGCCAGCCGGCCGGGCGTGGTGGGCGTGAAGTTCGCCCAGGACCTCGGCTACTGGGGCTTCAAGAACGCCGACGACGTGCGCAGGTTCGTCAAGGAGAGCTCGGCTGCTCTGCGCGCGGCGATCCCCGCAGGCAAGCAGCTCGCGGTGGACGTGGTGGTGCCCGAGATGGGCTGCGGGGCCAACGAGCCGTGCCAGGCGGCGCTGCGCGCCAAGTACCCGCTGATCACCCGGGCCAACGTCGAGAAGTACGTGCTGACCGGCGATGTGGACCACGTGAACGTCTCCAGCGGCCTGTTCGCCAGCGAGTACGCCAAGTACAAGATCACCCCGGACAAGGCGCTGCGCAACCAGTGGATCGGCGTGCGGGCCCGGGGCTGGGACACCCGGATGCACGTCGGCGCGCGTGAGGTGGGCCTGGCGCACAGCGGCGCCGACAAGCTGACCGCCGCGCAGGCCGAAGCCGCCGCCAAGCTGCGCGTCGACCTGCCGTTGCAGGCGGGCGTGCAGACGGTGATGCTGTGGACCCACCGCCAGGAGTGGGACGGCGCCACCTGGCGTCTGCTGGACCAGGGGCTGACGACCAACACCATGTGGAAGGCCCTGC
The DNA here is from genome assembly GCF_040607475.1 of Sphaerisporangium sp. NPDC005288. Classification (NCBI taxonomy): domain Bacteria; kingdom Bacillati; phylum Actinomycetota; class Actinomycetes; order Streptosporangiales; family Streptosporangiaceae; genus Sphaerisporangium; species Sphaerisporangium sp. NPDC005288. The sequence goes on from NZ_JBEXGT010000004.1 coordinate 241,861, forward strand.
AGGCCCGCAAGGGGCTCGGCCGGCTGTCGATCACCTTCGACGCCAGCGACCCCGAAAAGGGCATCACCCAGGACCTCACCAAGCTCGCCGAGGTCTTCGACGAGGTCTACATCCACTCCCAGTAGGACTCAGGTCCCGTCGGCGAAGATTGCTCCCGGTCGGCTCAGCGTGCACGCTGGTTAACCAGGTGCTCGTCACCAGCCTGCAGGCTCGATGGCCGATTCTCGGTGTCCTGCTTGATGTGCCTCGTACCCCGGTGTACGACACCGACCTGCGGCCCGCCGAGCGATACCACCCGGGAGTCCATTCAGGCTCTGACCTGTGAACTCGTATCGACGCGCCTCGTCCTCCCTGTGGGGAGGACGAGGCGTTTCTCGCGTTGTTATGGCTCGTTCATCCAAGTCAGAAGGTGGCCAGTGACCACGCACGGGCGTCGCTTGTCGAGCCGTCGTGCGGTACGAGCTTGGTGGGTGGGATGCACCCCTGGCCGGGCTCCAGCCGGATCCGCATGCACCGCAGCGGGTGCCCCGCTGCGACGTAACGACGCACGTCGTCGGTGTGCGGCTAGTGCCCGTCCCGCCACGCTGGCGTCGTAGCTCGGCGCGCTTCCCGTCTGCTTGACGCTGCCGACGTCTGTACGTCCTTGGATGTCGCTGACCTGGTCGAACAGCAGTCGAAGCACATGTCCCGGTCTCGCGTGGTTATCGACGTCCTAACCGAAACTGATTTCCAGTTCAGCCGCGAACGCTTCGGCGATGCTCTGGGGCTGTGGCCGGTCGATGATGCGCTTGAGCCCGCTCACTCCGCGGGCCACCCTCTACCGGCGCTTCCTGGCAAGGAGGATCTGGTCCTCGCCTACTTGGGACGAGGTCGACCGGCCATGCGGAGCCAGGCGGCCGAGGCCGTCGCCGCCGGACTCCCGGCCACCGACACCATTCGAGCCCTCAGCACGTTTATCGCCAGGGCATCCAGTCCTCCGACGTCCGGGGGTGCGCCTTCCTCAACGCCGCCGCAGAGTATCCCGACCCCGAGTTCCCGGTGCGCGAGGCCGTGCTCGCATCCCGCCAGTGGTTCCTGGAGACCGTCACGGAACCGGTAGCCAAGATCCGGGAGACAGGCGCCGAGCCCGCCGCCCGCTGCTTCGTGATGATGCGCGACGGCGCTGGCCGCCGGCTGCGTGATCGACCCGGCGCTGATCTGCGAGACGTTCCTGCGCGGCGTCGAGAGTTTTCTTTACGCTCATGCCGCCGCCGACGACCTCAAACCGGCGGGGCCCGAAGACGCCGTCGACGTGTCTGCTCGTTGACCGGCTCTGTCGGTGATCGGCCTCCATCATCATGACCATGAACATTTCGAAGACGAGCCGCAGAGTCCTGGCCCTGATCGCGGCGGCGATGGCCTGCGTGGCGATGGGTGTGTCCGCCCAGGCGGACACCGCGAGAACCACTGACGGCGCCGTCGTCAAGACCGACGCGGGCGTGGTGCGCGGCACCGTCGCCGCCGATCTGCGTTGAACCGGCGCGATGTGTTCGCCTCACCGTCGAACCGCTGGTCGGACCGCCGGCCCGGTTGCTGGACGGAGCGCGATGGGAGGCGGTGCGCGATGACGTGCTGGCCGGCCTGAGCCAGTCTCACAGCAGGATCAGCTGGCTGTTGGTCGGTAACGAAGGTCGGCCGCATGCCTTCGGAGAAGCGGTCGTCAATCCGTTCGTTCCGACGTGACTGGGATCGACCTCTTTTAAGAGGACGCGACCTGTGCTCGCACACGCTCGATCAGTACTGGCAGCTCATCCAGGACAGGGTCCAGCTTGATCACTGCTGCACGCAGACGACCGAACATCTCGTCGCTGGCGTAGGCCCGAAGGAGCGTGATGAGCTGGCGTGTCATGATCACCCATGCTCTGGCTGTAGCACCGCGACTGATGACCTCTGCGTGGTGCAGGCAGTAGTCGATGATCGCGTATTGGGCGCGGAGTTCCATGACACGTGTGACGACGGGGTCATCAGGGAGCACTCGTCGAGCGATACGAAGGGGAAGAGCGGCTTCGGCGAGTACGGCAAGGAGGTCACGGACGATACAGATCCGGGCATAGTCGATCTTTCTGATCGTTTCGATCTGGGCGGAGGTCGAGATGTCCGGGGCGGAGCTCATAACCCGGAGTTCCCCGAGTTCCTGCTTCAGCCCAAGATCAAGAATCGCCTCGAAGAGGGTCTTGTGTGAGCGGAGTGTCTCGTCGGGCTTGTAGTTGATGCGCAGATCTTCGATGGTCCCGCGGATGGCCTCGGTGGCCATGTCAGAACCGAGGGACCCAGGAATTAACGCAGCGACAGCTATGTCCGCTAGGGCGGTAGCGTCGTCCGCATTGCGCACAAAAGTAAGGCGGGGCAACTCGAGGTTTCGTCTGCGAGCAGAGATTTGCTGGCGGAGGAGATTGTGGAAATGCCGGTGCGCCGTGTCGAGCGCTGCTCCGATCTGGTCTCCATCGGTGCCTTCGGCGGCCATCGCCCGCTCCATCTTGACGATCACACTATCTCGGTCGTTGGCGATCGACCACTCTAGGGCTTTGCGCACGCCAGCTTCGGGCAGCGGCAGTCGAGTGGCGATGAAGGGCTCCTCATGCCGTGGGTGGACAAAGAAGATCTGAAGTACCGCCTTATCCAGCCGCTGCTTGCGCCTCGTGGCCAAGGCGAGGGCTTCGGCGACTATGTAGGTGTCCTGGGTGAGCTCCGATGATGCCGAACCGCGGCCATACCCGAGGGCCTGTCGCTGGGGCCACGGCAGTGCCTCATACTCGCGCCAACGTCGGATCTTAGCCAAGCTGACATGCAGGCCACGCTCGCCCAACCAGCTCTGCAATTGGAGTTCTGTTGATGTCGGCGCCTTCCAGACCACAAGGGGCATCGTAGATAGAACCCCGCGGTTGTCGCCGAGGATGGCGAGATCCGGGCCTGGCCTACTGGTCACATGAACACATCCGAGGTTCCCTCCTCACCTGAAAGAGCTCGACCGCCGGATAGATCACGCATCAGCCGTGCCGTACGATTCCGCCTGGTCTCCGCTGCCATCACAGGCGTACTGTCCGGCGCGGCACGCGCGGTAATCGCCTGGCTCCTCAATTAGGAGTACGGCCAAACGCTGGAGAACTGGCTGGTTGGACTTGCACGACTTGCCCGTACGCGCGGCCGCCTACACATGCCACTTCGCAGGTGAGGCGGCCCTGCGTGAAATCGAGAAAGCCTTGGGGCTACGCCGCAAGCGCGGTGGGCCTGCCTCGTGGGTGAAACGTGGGTTCCAGCTACTGGAGTCCAGTGGCGAGTTATACGTCGTTGTGCCACGGCGCTTCGGTGTCGGCGAGGGTGTCGAGCATGAGCTGGCACCATGTCACCGCGGCGTTTACGGCGAGGTGCGCGTGACGGGGGCGCAGGCCGACCCTGGCGGCGGCTGGACCGTGGCCTGTCCCATAGCCGCGGTTGCGCAGTTCAGCGACTCCGATGGCCACGCTGGAGACTGATCCCAGGATCCGTTTCACCGCATCGCTGCCGTCAGGACCAGGGGCCTTCGAGGTCGGGTGCAGTCTGAGGGCGATCTGGGCGTCCTTGACCAGGGCGGGCAGGTCGGCTTTGTCGTCGATCATCAGGCCACGCTCGATAAGCACGACCTTGGCGGTGCTTTCGATCAGCTCTTTCGCACTGCCGACAGCCAGCGCCGGATCGTCCATGATGGCGCGTTGTATACGCCAGAGCTGTTCTTGGATCGCGGCGGGATCTTGCAGATGGGCGAGAGATTGCTCGGGCAGCCGAGAACCTACCGTGGGCCCTTCGAGTCCTGCCAGCTTTGCTCTGGCCGGCTCAAACAGCTTCTCCAGAATGTCTCGCCGTGCCTGCCACGAGTTACGGGCTCCGTTACGGCTCCAGTACGAACGGAAGCTGGTGAAGTCCTGGAACGGCACCTGCAGCCGGATGCCGAGCCGCTGCGTCACGGCTTCGAGCGTTCGGATCGCGAGCCGCATCTGCTCGTCGGTCAGGCGGTGCCCGCCGCTGGTCCCATAAGCCTGGAGTTCATCGTGAACGAGGTCGAGGAGTCCCTGGCATGCGGAGACGTCGTTTTCACCGTTGATAGGGCCGCTTCGTAGAGCAGTGACGAGCTTCTCGTCCAGCTCGATTGTCGAGGAGTCTGTTGAGCCCCATGGGGAACTGGCAGGTGTCTCGATGAAGAAGTCGGCGGACCTCACTGTGGCTCCCAAGAGCCGATATCCGCTGGCGAGGTCGAGACGGCTACGCTGGCGGTAGCCCGCGGTCGGGTGCCGACAGTGTTCTTGTCCAGGTGGCCATAGAGGGTGCCGCGCTTGACCCCGATGATGTCGGCGATCTGCTGGACGGTGTGCTCGCCCTCGTCGTAGAGGCGCGGGGGGGTCCTGACGTGGTTCGGTGTGAGTTTGGGCCGGAGGCCGCCTGTTCTGCCTCGGGCGCGAGCGGCGGCCAGGCCATCGCGAGTGTTGAGCTCGGCGAGCACGGACAGTATCCCGAACATCGCCCGGCCCTCCATGGTGGCGGTATCGATGCCCTGCTCGATCACATGCAGGTCGACGCCCAGCTGACGGACTTCGGCATCGAGGGCGACCAGGTGTAGGACGGAACGGCCTAGCCGGTCCAGCCTGGTGACCTTCAAGGTGTCGCCGTCGCGCAACGGCTTCAGCACCAGATCGAGCTGCGGCCGGGATGCTTTGGCGCCCCCGGCGGTGTCGACGTAGATGTCTTCTTCGGCGACGCCGGCCCGGATGAGCGCGTCGATCTGGGGGTCGAGGTTCTGGTCGGTGGTGGACACCCGCGCGTATCCGATCAGCACATGTCAAAATTAGCGGACCAGGATTCTTCCCGTCGTTGTTTCCCGCCACGAGTTCTCGACCATCTGAAGCCGAAGCTTCCTCTAAGGCCATGCTCTGTAGTCGACCTCGTTGTAGGGGTCGAACCAGCCGGGCCGGCGGCGCAGGTCGAAGTGCTGGGGTGCCCACTAGATGGTCACACGGCCGCGGCCAACGCCTCGCTCGCCGTCTTTGCCGAGTACGTGAGCGAATCGAGCAGCGGCGACGGCAGTGCCCCTGCCCCCAAGCCAGAAGACGCCATCAGGCCGGTCAGCGCCTGGCGGTGCGCATCCGATATCCCGTCCAGGGGGCGGTGCTTGAGCATGTCCCGCGCGGCGTATCCGTCTTCGGACTCGATCACCTCGGCCGCCAGTTGAGCATGAACATGGTTGGCCGCCTTGGTGGTGTCGGCGAGGGTGGCGACGGTCAGCCCAAGTCGGGTCCGGAAGACGACGTAGCCGGGCATCAGCTCGTGCCCGAGGAACTGTTCGACCATCGCCGCCGCGTCCCGGCTGGTCGCTGCCCCGTCCGGCTCGGCGCACATCACGCGCAGGCAGGAGGCGACCTGGTGCTCCCACGGCTCCGTGGGCGTGCTCTCGTTGAGTACGGCCTGTGCCGCTCCCCGCGTTCCGCGCAGGCAGTGGGCGATGATCGCGGCCTGCCGTCCTTCCATGAGGTGCAGGCCGATGCCTCGGTGCGCTCTGGCGTGCGTGACCGCCTCGTCCCAGCGGTCAGCGAGCGCCAGGGCGCGGATGCCGTCCGCGAGGTACTGCAGCCAGATCCATTCGCGCAGCTTGTGGCGCTCCTTCGGGGTGCCGGTGAGGTTGGTCAGCGGCAGGGTGCGGTCCTCGATCACCAGGTCGCTGCCGTTCATGACCGCCTGGTACATCGCGTCCAGCAGCCGTAGCGCGTGCTGCCCGGCGTCGGCGCGGATCTGGAGCCTGGCGAGGTTGAGGGCGGGCTCGAGCATGTATCGGGCCTGGAGCACGGTCAGCTGGTGGCCGGCCTCACGGTAGATGTCAATGTGCTGCCAGCACAGGTCACGGGCCAGGTCCGGTAGGCCGCAGTCACTGGCTAGCAGTGCGGCCTTGTTCAGCGCGTGCGCCCCCTCGTGCAGGGCGTCAGCGCCTTGACGCGCGGCGGTTTCGGCGATGGCGGCGATCTCCTTGACCCGTTCGGGAAGTGGTGGGTGGCCCGGCCGGGCAAGGCCGACGAGGGGGAAGCGGCGGACGGCGGCGCGCAGCGAGGTCGGGTCCATGGTCAGCTCTCGGGCAGGAAGGCGGCGGTGGCCGCACGGGAGAGGATGCCTTGCGTTGCGGCCGACAGGCCAAGCCGGTTCCAGTGGAAGATCACGACATGGGTGAGGAGCGCGCGCAGCCCGCGATCGAGACGGCCTTCGGCGGCGGCCCGGCCGAGCCGTCTGCCGGCGGCCTCCCACGCGGTGAGCCACGGCGTGGCGAAGGCGGCGTGCCCACCTGGGGCGAACGGCTCGCTGTCGGACTGCACGGGTACGGCCAGCAGCGTGCGCACGTTGGCGGTCAGCTTCTCGATGCGGGCGCTGTCGGCCTTGGTGGGGGCGGGTCGTAGCTTGGCCACTCGGGCGAAGACGTCGCCGCGCTCGAACCAGTCCAGGTCTGCCGCCTGTAGCAGGGCGTTGACCAGCAGGATGGACAATTCTCGCCGGCCGAGGTCGGGAGCGTTCTGGCGAGCGTAGTCGAGGACGCCGAGGCTGTCGGCGTAGAACAGGTCATGCGCGGCCTCCACTCCGGCCGGCCCGCCGAACGCGGCGGTTTCCGGTTCGTACACGGTCGGCCACCAGCGGGTCAGTGCCCCGGCTGCGATCAGCTCCTCCAGTACCTGGTCAACGGCCGGGATGTCGGCGTTGCGTAGGCGCAGCCGCCAGCCAGGGGGCTTGCGCAGAAACCACCACCCGGAGATCGCCCCGCCTGCTCGCAGCTGCTCCAGGCGCGGCGCGAGCTGGTCGGCGCCGACCAGCTCGGCGGTGTCCCAGTCGGGGAACTGGACGCGTAGCTGGTACCAGCCGGCCTCGGCGCGCCGTTCGAGCGCGGCGAGCCCGGCGGCCTGGTACACGATGGCGGCTTCGTCGAGGTCGATCGGGTCCACGCCGACGTCGGCGGCGGCGGTGTCCAGGTCTCCCCCTGAATGGAGGGCAAGGACGCCAGCGGCGAGTTGGTGCGGTGCGGCGGTGGTCAGGTGATGAGGAGGCATGCGTCCCATCCAGAGCGTGGGGGCTTGTTGTGCCGTGCGGTTTCCAGGGCGAGGCCCACTCCGGCGGCTCCGGTCAGCAGCCCTTCGGCGTCGTCTTGGCCGGTCGCCGCATGCTGGGTTAGTGCGGCTGCGAGCGTGGGGAGCCGTTGGCCGATCGCCGGGTTCGCGGCGTCGATGGAGGCCCGGTAAGCGGTCTGATACACGCCGGCCATGCCGTGGCACAGCCCCGCGTCGGTGATGTTCTGGAGGTTCTGGTCGGTCAGGCATTCGGCCATGGCGTTCTCGGCGATCGCGCGCCGGGTCGGGTCGTCGGTGGCGAGGGCGGCGAGTTGCTGGGCGCGGGCGATCCCGACTGCGCCGTAGCACCAGGACGGGCGACCCGGGCCGGGTCGGGCGGTGTGGCCGGTGCGGAGGTCATCGCGGGTGAGCCACTGTGGCCACCAGGTTCCGTCTGCCGAGTCTTGCCACCACCGGTCGAACCATCCGATCAAGGTCTCGATCGCGCCGGTCTGGCCGGGCACCTTGCAGCCATGCAGGGACGCGAGGGAGAGCAGGGCGAGCATCCCGGCCGCGCCGTGCGCGAGGCCGAGATTGACGTGTCCGCCGGGAGTCGGCATGAGCGGGTCCGGATCGTGGTCGACCCACCAGCCCGGCACCTCCACGCCGTCGACGCGGCGCGCTTTGGTCAACCGTGTCACGTAGGCGAGGACAGCGCCGAGTAGGTCGCTGCCGGGTGCTCGCAGGAGCAGCAGCGCGCCGAGCCCGGTCAGCCCGCGGAACACGTCGTACTCACCGAATGTGGCGGGCGCCCGTCGCCTCATCCGTTCGGCGGCGGTCGCCAGGCGGCGTTGGGTCAGCCGTGCCACGTGCTTGTCGAGGGTGCGGGCCGCCGCCTGATAGCGGGGGTTCCCTGTGCTGGCGGCGTGCAAGACGAACGCGATGGCCGGTGCCCCGTAGTAGAGCCCGGCGTGCGGTGCGCTGTCGATGTGGCCGGCTGTGGCCTGTCGGATGTACGCGTGGGTGCTCTCCCAGTCTCCGGTGCCGGCCAGGGCTCGCTCGATGTTCAGGAGCGCGGTAGCGACCGTCGGCTTGGTGAGGGATTGGTCCGCCATCTCGTGCTCGCTGAGCTTCACCGGTTCGGGTGCTGGGCGGCCGGTCACAGGGCACCTGCCAGAGCCAGGCAGCGTAGGGCGGCCGCGCGGGCGAGGCGGCCCGTCACCTTCTCGAACTCCGGGTCGACGCCGAGGGCCCGCACGTGGTGGTCATGCAGCAGGCTTCGCAGCACTGTGGCCGGATCGCGCTGCTCGGCAAGGGCACGGTGGTAGGCGGTCAGCGCCGCATCTCGAGTACGCCAGGCGGCGGCGACGGTTTCGCCGCCCTGGATGGCGCGCACGGCCTGGTAGTCGTCGGCGGGGTCGCTCCAGTGCAGCGCATGGTCGCGCAGAGTGCGGTCCAGCGGGCCGGTCTGCTGGTCCACGCAGCGGAGCAGCGCCCGGTAACCGGTAGTGGTATCGGGGGCGAACGTGGCGGCGAGGTGCGCCATGGACGCGGCGGCCAGCGCCTGGTCAGGCAGCCGGGCGGCGTCGGCCACGCTGATCTGCGCGATGGCAGCCTTGGTGTCGGCGGCGAAAGCCTGCTCGGCCGCCGCCAGCGCCGCGTCTTCGCCGTACCGGCCGGGCTGCTCGTGGTGGGTGGCGACGGTGAGCTGCGCGGGCATGCCGAGCGTCTCAAGCCGGGCGGCGAACGCGGCCAGGCGTGCCGCGACCGTCCCGTACTGGGAGAAATCGACCAGACGCAGGTACACGGCGAGATGCTGGTCGGCGTCGAGCCGGATCATGTCGCGGTGGCGGCGCACCCACCAGAAGGTGACCAGGCCGGCAAGCTCCTCGGCGAAGGGCGGCAGGTGCCGGGCAAGGATGTCGTCGAATCGCGCCGGGTTGCCGACCAGGCGGGCGCACACCAACGCGGCACTGCCCGGGGCCGCAGTCGCCGGGAGGCGGCGCTGTGGGGGATTCACCCTGGTCATCGGGATCAGCAGCTCGGCCGGTCGACCGATCCAGTCCAACCCGTTCGGCGGGTGGTCTTCTTGCAGCTCGATCCGCCCAGTCTGCTCCAGCCGTCTCTGGAGCAGGGCGCGGTCCATCGGCTGATCGAGGTCGAGGGGGAGACGTAGGTCCTCCTGGCAGAGCAGGACACGCGCCGGTGTGCGCCATCGCTGTCGCCACACCTGCAGCGTCGCATCCCAGCCCTGTCCGGTGCTGGGTACATCGGTGGTGGTGAGGAGCCAGCGAGCGGCCGCCAGGACGGTGCGCCGGTAGCGGATGCGCGGCAGGTGCGGCAGGGTGCGGGCGGCGCCGTAGTTGAACGGCTTGTAGACGGCGCTGCGGGCGTCGGCGGCCTCGGCGAGGAACCGGGCCAGTGGCGGAATCTGAACGGTGGTGTCCAACGCGTGGGGGATGTGGGCCAGGACGCGCCGGCCGGTGGAGCGCTGCGCGAGGTACATATGGGCGGAGTCAGCAGTGATCGCCAGGTCGTCGACGCCGATCGCGCCCCTGCCGGGAGGCTCGCCCAAGTGCACGATGTCGGGGACGAGCGGTGGGACCCGAGTGAGGTTCTCGTTGCGGGAGCGGCGGGGCGGGAAGGAGAGCTGCACCACCACGGCGTCGTCGCCGGTGTGCCCGGGGCCGGTGCCGTAGGAGACGGCTAGCCGGGCACGGTCGTCCTCGTCCAGCAGGTAGGTGAACCGCCCGATCATGCTGGTGTGGGCGCGCGGGTTGGCGGTGACACGCAGGTCGAACTCTCCGCAGTTGATCGCTTCGGTGGAGGCGGCGGTCAAAGCGACGCCGAGCTCGATGCGGTGTGGCAACACCACGGTGTCGTGGTCGCCCACGGTCAGCGCGGTGATGTCTGCCTCCGTGAGCGTGACCTCGTCGGCTTCGGTCAGGGCGGCCTTCTGGATGAGGGCCAGGAGGACGGAGTCTCGCTCGGTGAGTATGCGCCAGGTGGGCCGGGCGCGGGGTGCGCCGAGGTAGCCGCCGGGGAAGCCGAGTCCGGAGTCGGCCACCAGCTCCTTCACCGGAACCAGGGCGCCGGGGCCGTAGCGAGTGAGGAACCGGGCGTGGTAGTCCATCCATGCCGTGCGGCCGAAAGGCTCCGTGGACAGGCGCAGCAGGACGGTGGCGGCTCGAGCGGCCTCCTCCAGCACGACCTCGGGGACGGCGATCCGGGCGTCGAGGGTCACGTCGGTGACCAGCCCGGCGCCCGGGGCAAGCGCGGCCATCTGCACGCGGGTCGCGGTGCGCAGCGCGGCGGTCCGCTCTGGGGTAGTGGTGTTGTGGCGCGTCAGCAGGTCACGGATGTGCCCGAGGTGGCGTAGCAGCTCTTTGACGTCGGCCAGGTCGCCGCCGCCCGCGTCTCGCAGGACGTCGATCAGGTGTTGCAGCGGGTCGGCGGCCGTCATCGGCGGACGCAGGTTGGTGATCAGAATGCGCTGGTCCACGAGAGCGTGCAGCAGGGCGAAGATCTTCCCTGGCGAGATGCCGGGGAAACGCGTGGTCAGCTCGGCGGCGAGCTGGTCGAACCGGATCGGTGTCGCGGCTGCGGCCAGTGCAATCTGCACCGGACGGGTCAGACGTACGGATACCTCACGCATGGGGCCGGGGCGCCGGGCGTCGCCTTGTGCCCGGGTGGCGACGATGAAGCGGCCGTCGCGGGCGACCCCGAAGCTGTCTGCGATCACTGTCAGGCGCGGCAGCAGGCTGCGCTGCTGTTCGATCTGGTCGGTCAGGCGGGTGACCCAGTCGGAGCTCGCCCGCGCGTATGCGTGGTGCTGGGTGCCGATGTCGGCTCTCGCGGGCCCGATGGAGGCCGTGGCGACGCCGGCGAACAGCCCGAACGGAGTCGATCGGCGCTGCCAACGCAGCAGGTAGGAGATGGTGGCCATGACGGCGCGGCGCACGTCGCTGCCGGACGCCGTGGCAGAGCGGAGCAGCTTGTCCACGCAGGCACCGAGATCGGGACTGGCCATCTGCAGGGCCTCGCGCACCTCACCACGGGCCCACACCTTCGTCAGCCACGCCTGACCTTCCTGCTGGACGGCGGCGGCGGGGTCACGCAGGTTGAGGCGGGTGGGTAGATCGAGGTCGCCTGGGTCAGTGCTCGCTCGCACCATCACCAGGCCGGTGTGCTGGTAGCGCGGAGGAACGCTCATCGTGATCCCTGTCCTGGGTCGGTGGTGAGCCGCGCCGCCGGCGCCCACCGGGATGGTCGGCGTCGGCGGCTGGGAGTGGTTCAGGAAGGGTCGTTGGAACTGGTGGTGCACGCGCTGGTGCTGCACGAGGTGCCGCACCCGTCGCTGGTCTCGCACATCATGGTCACCAGTGGCGTGGTGGACTCCACGACACGCATGTCCAGCTCGAACTCCTCGTCGGTCACGACGTCCCCGGAATTCAGGACGTCGGTGGCATCGAGGGTCAGCGTTGGAGCCATCGGATCACACTCCTCACAGGTTGGGTGTGGGGCACCTGGCCCGTCCGAACCGCCGATCAGGCGGTGGGCCAGGAGATCGTGACAAGACCGTGGGTCTTGCTGAAAACCGCCGTACCTCTGGGCAGGTCGGCGGGAGTGGTGCCGGTCGGCCAGTAGGCGAAGGTGGGCTCTGGCCGGTGCCTGGCCTGCTCGTCCCACGCCTGGATCTGTTCCACCATCGCGGCCGCCGCCCCCTGGCCGTGCGGCCCATAGGCGCGAGCCCCGAACTCAGAGCCCTCGCCTTCTGATGCGGGCCGCACCGACAGGTAGGCGAAGGAGTCGCCGCGCACCACGGCGAACGGGAACCACGCCTTGCGCTCCTGGGCGAGGTGGGTTCCCTCCTCGACGGCCATCCTGCAGAAGCCGGGCAGAAAGCTCGCGAACCACAGGTGCAGGTCGGCGAACGACACGCCGTTCTCGATCGTGACGCCGGACCACACCTCGGCGCGGTCGCTCGCCAGAACGCCGTCCAGCAGTGCGGGGTCGTCGGGCGCCCCGTCGTCGAACCGGAGCGTGACGGCGTGCCCATGGGCGTCGGGCAGCCGGAACTCTCTGTCCACGTGCTCGCCGGCCCCCTGCATGGGGACGAACCCGCACAGCACTACCGACGTGCTGACGAGATGGTCGCTCTCGCGGCGGAACCCGATCGAGCGGCTGACGCCGTTCATCCGCAACGGCACCACGAGCGTGCCGTCGGGGGCCAACTGGCGCCGCCACGCCGGGGCCAGGTCCCAGGCGCCGACCGTCACGATCGTCGCGTCGAACGGCCTGAACCCGGCAATCTCGTGCTCGGCATCGGCCGTGATCACCTTCACCCGGTCGCCGTACCCGGCCGCATCCAGCAGTTCGGTGGCGCGGTCGGTCACCTCCGGGTCGATGTCCACGCTGATCACCTGGCCGTCCGGTCCTACGATCTCGGCCAGCACCGCCGCGTTCACGCCGCCTGAGCCGATCTCCAGCACGCTCATGCCCGGCGCCAGCTCGGCCTGCTCGATCATCGCGACCTGGATGTACGCGGCACTGACGGAGGAGATGGCCATGCCGTGCTCATCCCTCTTGGTCACCACCGCGCTGTCGGCCTGGTAAGTGACCTCCAGTGGAGTGTCGGCCGGCACGAACGCGTGCCGGTCGACCGTCCGGAACGCCCGGTCGACCTGAGCCGACCTGATGTACCCCGCCATGGCGAGCTCGTCCGCGAGCTTGTCCCTGAGCTCGCGGGCCTGCGCCTGGTCGATGGTCTCGTCATTCACTGAATGGTCTCCTGTGGTGTGTCTTCTGGTCACTGGTCCTGCGGAGGGCACTGGTACGGCGCGGGTTCACCGTGGCGAGGTCGGTCACTCCTGTCCACCGCACACGCCGGGGCCGGCAGACGCCATCCCCTGCGGGTAGAAGCGCCTTCGCCGGCGCCTTCCGCCGGGCACGGGACCGAAGGCTCGGCCCGGGAATCAAAGCGCGACGGTCTGCGCGTGCACTGCACCCGCGCTGGGTCTCCTACTGTCGAGCACCAGTAGCAAGGTCAGACCGACAACAATGAATGGGCGTGCGAGCCCAGGGCGGAGGGCGGCCTTCGCCGGCAGGTCGGGTGACGACTACACCGGGTCGCCGCGCTCTGCGTGTCAGTACAGCGCGCCGCACGCCGCGTCTCCGCGGCTCGGTGGGTGCTATGCCCCTGCTCAGGCGCTCTGTGGGATGTCCGTCAGGTCGATGAGGAACCGCGGCACGTCCGGGTCGGAAGGCCGTGGCATCTCGTCAGCGCGGTAGTCGATGGTGTGGATGGCGGAGGAGGCGGCCGTACGGAGAACTCCACGCACGAACGGCAGCCGTGCGCTGATCGCGTACAGCTGTTTCCGCCGCCGAACGGCGACGTAGCTCCCGCCCAGGTAGTGCGCAGTGGGCAGGGCCCCTCCTTAGAGGTTGGACATGAGATGGACATGGATCAGCCACTCGGGTGCCGGACGGGCTGGGTGGTAGGTCCGCAGCTCCTCGTAGTTGGTCTCCGGCAGGAGAAACCCGTCCTCGCGGCCGGTCCGCGGAAACAGGTGTTCCTACAGGGAACAGGCTGGCTATCAGGGCATGCACGGAGGCCTCCGGTCCAGGTCGCCTGATCGTGTCGTGAACACGACCGTCCGTGCATCATGTTGAGCGGCTATCGAGGCGGTGCCTAGAGAATCGATTTGTACAATCGCCGAGGGCGGTCCGATAAAACCCGCTTCCCGACTATTTGCGTAGTTTGATGGCCATCACGTCGGCTATCTGGGCGTCGGGAGCGGGTTGCATGGTCCCCACGACGCTCCATCCCAGATGCTCATACATGGCGTGAGCAGGTGCGGCAGGCAGCGAAAGCAGGATCGCCCACTTCTCGGGCCGATCTGTCAGCAGCTCGTCTAGGAGTCGCCTGCCGTAGCCGCGGCCGCGGTACTCCTGGCGGAGGTTGAGCTCGACGACGGCGAACTTGTCGGCGTTGACGAGTTCCTCGGATGGGCCGGGGCCTCCTCCCCACCAGCGGCCGGCCGGGACGCGGAACCCGAAGGCGAAGCCGGCCAGCGTGCCGCCGGATCTGGCTGACACCAGGGCGAACCCCTCGTTCTCCATCTGCTTGCGGGTTCGCTCGAGAAACCGGTCTCGTTGGTAGAGCGGGCCGGAGTTGTACGGCGGCTCTGCGCGGATGTCCAGGTAGACGGCAACGTACTCGTCGTCAAGTTCCTTGGCTGCGCCCTGGCCGTCGTGGTGGGCGTAGGTGATGCTCATCAGATCCTCTCGGCCGCCGGCAACTCGAATGACTTGCGGTATTCGATCACGGTGGGCCGGGTCGCCTCCACTGCTGGAACCGCCGCAGCGATGGCCGTCGCGTTGTGCAACACGAACCTGTTGACGTGATCGGGCGGCATCCGTTCGAGCACGGTCCGGGCATGCTCCAAGCCTGAGTCGATGTGCCCGCGTTGCACCTCGGAGTAGGCGCAGTGCAGCTGGACCTGCGCGCGCTGCCTGCTCGTCTTGGAGGGATAGGCGTCCATCGCCTGCTGCTGTGCGGCGTCAACCTCGGGATGTCCTGTGAGGGTGTACACCAACGATCGCGAATACAGGACGCGGGTCTCAGGCCAGCCATCGACCGACAACCTGTCGGAGGTGATCCTGGCCGGGAGCTGCTCGAAGATGCGGGCCTGCTCGTCGAGGTCAGCGGAGGCGCTGGCCGTATCTCCCATGAGCGCATACGCGTGAGCGCGAGCGCCGAGAGCCGAGGCGGTTGCGACGCAGACGCGACCTTGGGTGAGGTCCAAGGCGCGGGTTGTGCGGGACAGCACCAGCGGCAGGGGGCGCCGCTCGTGCAGTGCTTGGACCGCTTCCCGGGCATACACCAGCGCGAGCAGGTTCTGATCGCCGGTCTGTGCGGCGGCACGCTGCGCTGACCCCCACCAATGGTGGGACTCGCGGGCGTGGCCGGCGCAGCCGAGTGCGTAGGCCATCAGCATCGTCATCTGGGTGTTCACGCGGAGCCACTTGCTGATCTCGGCAGGCGGCACTGAGGTCATGCTGTGCTGGAGGGCAAGTATGTCGACGGAAAGATCACGTATTACGTCGGCGATGGCTGGTGAGAACACCGCATGCGCGTACTCCCATGCCGTCTCTTCCCACTCCGCGATCCCCGGGCGGCCGACGGAGTAGTCGACAACTGACCGGAGGCGTTCCACCTCCTCGATGGGCGGTAGGGCAGCCGAAGCGCCGGCAGCGGCGATGCCGCCGAGAAGCCGACGACGCAGACGATCCATGCCGTCAGCATCCCACTGCCTTGCGGGCGCTTGACTGGAGGGCGTCGCGCTCCCCGTGGTTGCGGCATACAGGGCTACCAGGAAGCCGCCGGCCTGCAGGACCTCGTCAAGCCGCTCCACGACGTCGCTGGACGCGTTGCGTTCACCTCGCTCGATCTTGGACAACCCGGAGGTGGTGGTCAGCACCAGGGGCGCGAGCGTGGGCAAGGTCAGACCACGGTGAATCCGCCAATGCCGCAGCGCGGCACCAAGTAGATGCCCTGGAGAGAGGGAGGCGTCCACGGGATCGGGCTCGCGCGCCACGGCACCTCCTGCATTTTCTCGCATTTGGACAGTCGATGTTGTCCAAATGGAACGCCTTGGAATCGCACCTGATCGACATCAGCATGGCACACGGCTCTACACGCCGCGCTGCGGCGAGAGCACATCGTCACCTGTTCACAGCGGAGCCCGCCAAGGTGAGGCGATCACCCGGCGGGCCCCTTGATCGCATCGGAGGTGTGACCCGTGAGGCACCGTACAACGGCTGGTGAAGCCCCGTGAAGGACACCTGGCAGATCCATCCTCTCAGCGACCAAGAGCGTGCTGACCTGGCAAATCGACCAACGGAGGCTGGGGTCTACCAGGTCCTCCTCGGGAACGATAAGGACGGCACACCCGCCGAGCGCAAGCTCGCCGAGCAGTTGGTGGCCGCCAACGCGAACATCAAGGCGATGGCTCGTGAGAACCGGGCGTTCTTGCGGCGAGCCGTCGGTTATGTGGCCGGCGAGGGCGTCCGACAGTTCCTCGACATCGGCAGTGGACTTCCGACGTCGGACAACGTCCACCAGGTGGCGCAGCGCGTCGACTCGGCAGTGACCACGGTGTACGTGGACAGGAATCCCCGCGTGGCCGTGCACGGGCGCGCGTTGCTGGCCACCGACGACCGGACGCATTTCCTCGACCATGACCTGCGCCACTCCGGCGAGCTGCTGCACATCTTGCAGACGGGGCAGCTCATCGACTTCACCCGGCCGGTCGCCCTCGTTCTGGTGGCCATCCTCCACTTCATCCAGAATGAGGAGGAACCCGAGGAGATCGTGCAGACGCTCATGGCCGCGCTCCCGTCAGGGTCGTTCCTGGTGTTGTCGCACGCGGTGGACGTGGCTGAGCTGCGTCCGGCCGCCGCGGCCTATCAGGCGGCCGGTGTGCCGTCCAAGCCCGCGCTGCGCAGCGCCGAGCAGATCGAGCGGTTCTTCGCCGGACTAGAGCCGGTGGAGCCCGGGCTGGTCACGGTGACCGACTGGCGGCCGGACATCCCGGAGCTGGGAGCGCTGGTCGGGCCGCTGCCCGTGCTCGCCGGCGTGTACCGCAAGCCGTGATGTCGTCCTCCATGTCCGGCGGCACCCGGCCACAGAACCGGGAGAGCGCGGTGCGGGACACCGCGGCCCGTGCCAGCGAAGCGGTGCATCACCTCGTGCTGGAGAAGCGTGAGCGTGACACCGCCCTCGATCTCATCCTGCGCTGGGACCTCACCCGCCAGGAGATGGACGCGGCAGCCGTGCGAGCCGGGATCGCGCCGCTGAGCGATGAGGAATGGCTGTTCATCAAGCGGGACCTGAGAACGCTGTGCCCGCCCCCCAGTCCCCCTGGCCAGGGCGCCCTGCCCACCCGCAGTTGAGCTCTGGTCAGGGCAGCGGCCCCGAGGTTTGAGCTCCTGGCCCTGGAGCCGCTTCCACGTTCACATCATCTGCCCCCACTTCGGATACCCACATGAGATTACGTAGAGCAACATCACTGGTACTTATCGTCGTTTCGGTGGTCGCTGTGGCCTGCGGAGGCCAGACGCTCTCCGCGTCCCCGTCCGCGCAGGCGCTGGAGAAGCCGGTCGTCGCGGTCGGGGCGATGCCCATCCCCGACTGCGCGACCTTACAGATCGCCACCGAGCGCGGGTTCTTCCGCAACGAGGGCCTGACGGTGGAGGTCAAAGAGATCCAGAGCGGCGCCTACGCGCTGACTAACCTGGTGGGCGGCAGCCTGGACTTCGCCATCGGCAACTACGTCTCGACCATCACCGCCCAGGCCAAATCAGGCGACGCGCAACCGTGGCGGTTCCTGGAAGACGCCTACGAAGCCACGCCCGGCACGTTCCTGCTCATGGTGCCGGGGTCTTCCAAGGCCAAGGACCTGCCCGATCTACGGGGCGCGCGCATCGCGGTCGCCGCGCCTTTCAGCATCATCACCCTGGCGGTGGAGAACGCGCTGAAGACGGCCGGCATGTCGCCCGCGGACGTGCACATGGTGCCGATGGCGTTGCCGCAGATGATCCCCGCGATGCAGAACCATCAGGTCGACGCCGCTGTGCTCACCGAGCCGTTCATCACGCTGTTCTCCGCCAAGTTCGGTGGCCGGGAGGTGAGCGACCTGATGAGCGGGGCCATGGCGAACTTCCCCATCGCCGGGTGGATGACCACCGCGAAGTTCACCGGCAAGTACCCCAAGACGGCGGCGGCGTTCCAGCGGGCGATGTTCCGCGCCCAGGCCGTCGCGGCCGGCGATCGCACCGCGGTCGTCAGGGCCATTCCGAAGTATACCAAGATCGCCCCGGACGTCGCCTCTGCGATCACGCTGGGGAACTATCCGCTGCACCTGGACCTCACGCGCGTCCAGCGGGTCGTGGACCTGCTGGAGGAGCACCACTACATCGACAGCCGGCCCGACATCAACGACATGCTCGCCCCTGCTCCCACCGCCACGGCGAGTACGTCATGACTCTTCCGCGCAGAGGACAGATGCTCCCGCAACGGATGACTCACCGCCGCAGCTCTCCGGCCGACGCGATCCACGACCTGCTCGCCGCCGGGTGGCGCGCGCAGGCGCTGCGGACCTTCGTCGCGTTCGGCTGCCCGCAACAGCTGACCATCTACGGTCCGATGATGGCGGATGAGCTCGCGGTGCGGGTCGGCGCGGTCGCCGCCGCCTTGGAACCCGTCCTGGTCGCGTTGGAGCCCTTCGGCGTGGTGGCACAGACCGAAGGACACTACGAGCTGGGCCCGATCGGGCGCGTGCTCCTCGACGGCGAACCCGACTCGATGGCCACCGCGGTCGCCGTCGACGCCCACCCGCTGTGGCAGGAGGCCATGCAGAGCCTGCACACCACCATCCGGACCGGACGACCCCCTCACGGCGGCCTGTACGGCTACCTGGACCAACACCCCGACGTCGCCGAGCTGTTCGACCTGTACATGGCGCGGCGCACGCTGCGGACCGCGCCGGCCGTGGCCACGCACGAGTTCGGGGACCGCGTGGTGGACCTCGGCGGCGGCACGGGCATCATGCTCGCCCACATCCTGCGCGCCCACCCGCGCACCACAGGCTGGGTCGTCGAACGGGAACCCGTGGCCAAACGCGCCACCGCACACCTGGCCGAGCAGGCCGACATTCAGGGCCGCTGGGAGGTGATCGTCGGGGACATCTTCGCCGCCGGCGACATCCCGTCCGACGCTACCGACTACCTGGCGGCCAGCGTGCTGCACAACCTCAGCGACGAGGCCACCGGCGTGCTGCTGGCAACCATCCGTGAGGTGATGCCACCTGGCAGCCGGTTGCGGCTGGTGGACATGGTCGTGCCGCCCGGCGCCGCGCCCGACCCCTCCCGAGACCTGGGACTGCGGATGGCGGCCATGTTCGGCGCGGGTGAACGCAGACTCGGGCAGTACGCGGCGCTGCTGCAAAAGGCGGGCTTCCGCATCGCCGAGGTGGCGCACCCGCTGCCCTGGGGGCTGACCCTCATCACCTGCATCTCAGACGAGTCAGACGAAATCGAGGCGATGTGAGCACCACCGGGTTGAAGCCGTTCGAAGAGGTCATCGGCCGGTCGTACGGGAAGGCCGCCGGGTTGGCCGACCCATCGGCGCAATCCCCCAAGGCGCAGCGCAGCACGACGATCAGACGGATCCTGCACGGGCTCGTCCCGCCCGCCGCGTTCGCAGGACTCGGGGCGGCCCTGGCGGCAGTCTTCGGATCGGCCGGTCTGCTGGTGGCCATCGGCATCACGATCGCGATGTTCCTGCTGCAGGTGATGGCCAGCGGCGCACGTTTCGCCGAGGTGGACTGGGACACCGCAGCTCCCTACTGGCGTCGCACCTGCCTGGAGCTGCCGGATGCGTTCACCAGCACCGTCCAGCACGTGGTGAGCTCCACGCTGGCGCGGCGGCCACGCATCACCGCAATCCACCCTTACCTGCAGCCGTGCTCGTATGGCTTACCAATCAGCTCCTGCGGGCATCCTGAATGCCGCCACGCGGGGTCGGTCGTAGCTGGTCGCCGCCGCGTGTTCGTCATCGGCGCGGGCTATGTATCCAGCCCGGCCACCGAGCTGGAGGCGACGCTGCGCCACGAGATGGGACACGCCGCCGGAATCATGGCGCGGTACGCGGCCATGCTGCAGACGGCGGCCTCGGTCGGCTGGATGATCGCCGGCAGCATGCACAGCTGGATCGCGATCGGAGCGTGGTGGGCGGCCACCGCCGCCGTGGGATGGACCAACGAGCTCATCTGCGACGCCATCGCTCTGCGTGCCACCAGCGCAGCAGCATGCATCGACGGCCTGAATGCGACGAAGAGGGCGACGCGCATCCCATGGAAGCACCGGCCCCTCAACTGGCTGTACCGACTCGTGTGGTACACCATGCCTCCGCTGCCGGTCCGAATAGCGGCCCTGCGCGTGGGTGCTCTGTTCAAGCCGCGTGATCGCCGCCCCGTGACGGCCGGTTCCTCCCAGGATCCGAGGTGCTGATCGCCTCGTGGCATCTGCAGGACGGCGGGATCGATGAGGGGGACACCAGCCGTCTGGGCCGCCAGCTTGGTCTCCTTGCTGACATCGGTGCCGATGTGGTGCTCATCCAGGATGTCAAGCACTGGCCAGAACACGGCCGCCAAGGCGTGCACATGGCCGAACAGGTGCTCAGAGCGCGGGCGTATCTGGTGACCGCCCGCCGGCATGGATGTCACCTGGCGGTGTTCGTCCGCAACGGCAGCGATATCAAGGTGCTGCGGTCACGGCACGAACGTAGCGCGCCGTTCTGGCACGCTCAGGCACGGATATTCTGCAAGGTCGCCAGCATGAAGATGATCTTTGCCAGCGCGCATTTCAGCCCTTTCAGCCCCGACCTTCGGGTGCAGGAAGCACAGGCGGCCGGGGAATGGGGCAGCTTGGGCGTGGCGGAGAGCGTCTGCGGGGAGGAGTTTCTCATGCAGAGGACTTCAGGCGCGAAACACTAGTCACCGACCCAACTGCGGTCCTGGACGTTCCGTAGTGTCCTGCTCCACCCGGACGGGCCACGACTCCTGGCTCGGTGACCAGTCCGGGCTGGACCTCTGGTTGGGCGGGTCGTGACGGCGCGGGCCGCTCTACTATCGCTGGCGGCACGTCCGGCTACTCTGGCCCGAGCTGCGTTCCACACTGCCGAAAGGACGCCGATGAGCGAGCTCGAGCGCTTGGGCAGCTCCGTCGGCGAAGCCCTCGACCGCGCGGAGTCCACCGGCGACTTCGAGCCTCTCCTATCCCCTGGCCTGCTCCGCGCCGCCCGCGCCCTGGCTGCGTTGCTCGGCCCCGACGACCGCGAGTACGGCGAGCTGCTCGGCTGGTTGTACTGGTACCGATTCCAGCTGCTGCAAGACGCGCCGTCCGCTGTCGAGGAGCTTCAGACCGCGCTGGAGCTATTCGGCCAGTGCTTCCTCAAAGGCGCGGTCCTCGACACCATCCCCGAACCGCTGCTGGAGGGCATCGCTGACCTGATCGTCGCGGAGGCAGCCGACCGGCTCGCGGCCGCCTCCTCCTTCGACGAGATCTTCGGTGCCGTCTACCTGTGGCGGCGGATCGTCGACGTCACCCCGGACGGCCATCCGGAGAAGGCCGCTCGGCTCACTACCCTCGCGAGCGCGCTCCTGCTCCAGCACTCCGTCTTCGCCCAGCACCGGTTCCTAGACGAGGCAGCCGACAGCGCGGCGGAGGCCGTCCGGCGCGCCTCCGGCGACAGCCCCTCGCTGCGGCCGAGCCTGCTGGTGCTCCGGAACGTCATGCTGCTCCGGTTTGAGCGGCTGCACGACACCGCCGACCTGGACCAGGCCATCGCGGCCTGCGAACGGCTGCGCGCCCGGCCGCCCGCCGACTGCGGCGACCTGATCGACGACGAGATGCGGTTCGGCATCGCCCTTTCCGAGAGGTTCCGGCTCAGCCGCCGCACCGCCGACCTTGACGAGGCGATCGCGCTGTACCGGAGCGCGCTGGATCACGCCGGTGAACGGCATCCGGAGCTGGCGTCGATGCTTGACTGCCTGGCGGGCGACCTGTTCCGGCGGCACGAGCAGACCGGCGAGGTCGCGGATCTCGACGAGGCAGTGGCCGTCGGACGGCGTGCCGTCGGGGCAGCGGACGAGGCCATCGGCTCGCAGCTGGTCAGCAACTTCGCGCACTTGCTGCACCACCGCTTCGCGCTGTACCAGCGGGCCGAGGACTTGCGAGAGGCCGAGGCCTTGACCGAGCGCCTCACCGACGGAGACGCGGACCCGTCGATCCTCAACACCAGGGCCATGATCCTTAGGACCCGCTACGACTGGTCCGGGTCGCGCGCCGACCTCGACGCCGCGATCGGCCTGGCCCGCCGGGCGGTCGAGGCGACGTCCGAAAGCGATCCTGGCCGCTGTCCCCGGCTGCACACCCTCGGCACGGCGCTCGGCGAGGTGTTCCGGCTGACGGGCAGCATCGCGGCGTACCGCGACGCGCTTGACGCCCATGAGGAGGCCCTGGAGCTTCTGCCCTCCGGGCACGCCGACCGCGCCGTCCACCTCAACGCGCTCGCCGTCCTGCGGTTCACCAACCACGAGCGGACGGGGTCACCGGCCGACCTCGACGCGGCGATCACCGTGAGCAGGGAGGCCGCCGACGCGCCGCCGCTTGACCGGCCAAGCAGGGCCGGTCATCTCGGCAACGCCGCCCTGTACCTGACGGCGAGGTTCGAGCTGCTCGGCTCCTCGGAAGACCTAGATGATGCGCTCTCCCTGGCCCGCGCGGCGATGGCGGCGCGGCGTGAGGGGACCGTGAACAGCCCTCTGATCGACGGGATACTCGCCTCCGCCCTGGTCTCCCTCCACGACACGACCGGCGATCCAGCGCTGCTGGACGAGGCGATCGGCAGGTACCGCGCCCTTCTTGAGGTGATGATGCCGGGTCATCCCCACCGGGCACGCATCCTCGGGAACATCGCGCACGCGGTGCTGAAGCGGGCGAGGGAGACCGGTGATGCCGCGGACGAGGCCGTCACGATCTGCCGCGAGGCGGTCGCCGCGGCCAGTGACGACGGGGAGCGCGCGCGTTTGCTCAACCTCCTCGGCATCGCGCTGAGCAAGGGGAGCGACCCCGATCCGGCGGAGGCCGTCGCGGCCGCGTCCGAGGCCGTCCGGCTGACTCCGCCGGAGGTCCCCGAGGCCACCATCCGCGGGACCAATCTCGCGCTGGCCCTCAGCGAGCGGTACCGCCGTACGAGAGACCCCGCGGACAGGGACGCCGCCGCGCGGTCGTTCGCCGCAGCGGCGCGGGCGGTCGCGGGACGGCCGTCGTCCCGCATCCTGGCGGCGCGGTCGGCCGCGGACCTTCTGCACGACGGCGATCCGGCCACCGCAGCCGAACTACTCGGACTCGCGGTCGGGCTGCTGCCGGAGACTGTCCCGCACCAGATCGGCCGGGGCTCCCGGCAACGGAACGTCCAGCGGTTCGCGGGCCTGGCTGGAGACGCCGCAGCGCTCGCTCTGGCAGACCCGTCATCGCCTCCGGAGGCCCGCGGCGAACGCGCGCTCCAGTTGCTGGAGGCGGGCCGGTCGGTCCTGCTCAGCCAGACCCTCGGCACCCGCGACGACCTCGCCGCGCTGCGGGAGCTCGACCCTGAGCTCGCCGGGCGCTTCGTGGCGCTCCGGGCGATCCTCGACCGTCCGGCGGCTCCCACTGGCGCGTCGGGCCCGGATGTCACACGGTCGGCGGCCACCACCGCGATGGCGGGGCTGCTCGGCCGGATCCGGGCACTGGACGGCCTCGAGCGCTTCGGTCTCCCTCCCCGCCTGCCCGACCTGCTGGCCGAGGCCGCGCACGGCCCGGTCATCGTCTGCAACGTCAGCCGGTACCGCAGCGACGCGCTGATCGTGCACCCCGGCGGGGTGACGGTCCTGGAACTGCCGGACCTGACGCCGGGGACGCTCATCGACCACGTCAACGCCTTCTACGCCGCGGTCCGCGACACCGGCTCCGACCGTATCGCTGTCCGGCTGCGCGCGCAGACGCGGCTCCGCGAGATCCTCGGCTGGCTGTGGGAGACGGTGACCGGTCCCGTCCTGCGGACGCTGGAGGCCGGAACACGCGTCTGGTGGGTGCCCGGCGGGGTGCTGGGGCTGCTCCCGCTTCACGCGGCCGGGCCCGCCGACGCTCCCGGCGTGCTGGATCTGGTCGTCTCGTCCTACAGCCCGACCGTTGCCGCGCTGAGCCGGGCCCGCCGCAGGGCCGCGCGGGCGGGCTCGGGCCGGGCGCTTGTTGTGGCGATGCCAGTCACGCCCGGGTTCGCGGACGGCAGCCTGCCCCACGCGGGCACCGAGGCGGCCGAGGTGGCGGCGGCGATGCCGGGCACGGTCCTGCTCGGAACCGTCGCCACTCGCGAGGCCGTCCTGGCGCTTCTCGACGGCTGTTCGGTCGCGCACTTCGCCTGCCACGCCGTGAACGATCTCGCTGACCCGTCCCGGAGCAAGCTGCTGCTCCAGGATCACGCCACCGCGCCGTTGGACGTGGCGGCGCTCAACGACCTCGACCTCGCCCACGCGCGGCTGGCATACCTGTCGGCCTGCACAACGGCCGTCACCCGCACCGACCAACTGCACGACGAGGCGATCCATCTCGCGTCCGCGTTCCTGCTGGCCGGGTTTCCGCAGGTCGTGGGGACGCTCTGGCCGATCGCCGACGAGACGGCGCTGGCGGTGGCCCGCGGGTTCTACGGGCGGGCGGCGGGCACCGGCGAGGACGCGGCGCGGTCGCTGCACGAGGCGATGCTGGCCGTCCGTGACCGGGCGCCGGCGGCGCCGTCGCTATGGGCGGCCTTCCTGCACATCGGGGCCTGAACCCGGGAGCGCGGCCTTAGAGTGGCCGCGTGGAGAAGGACGCGATCGCCTACGTCTGCGAGCATTCCGATGATCTGCGGGTGATCCTGGCGGATCCGACCCCGTTGGATACCGTCCTCGACGCCGTCCGCGCCGGTGACGACCCGGCCGAGGCACGGCCCCTCCTCGACGCTCTGCACGCGGCCGTCCAGCGGGCCGGCGACGCGTTCGGAATCTTCCCCCACGATCACCGGGGCCCCGAGATGGCCACGGGCGCAGGGCTGGGGTCCGCGCGTCGACTCGAGATCTTCTTCTACTGCCCACGCGGCCGGTGCTCGCGGATCTGGGAGCCGGACCGGGATAACGTCACCGTCCCGAGCTGCGTGGTGTTCGGTGAGGAGCTCGCCCGGAGAAGATCCTGATGGGCCTGCTCGAGGAGGTCGGCAAGAAGTTCGCCGAGCGCTGGCTGACGCTGCTGGTGCTGCCCGGTGCGTTGTTCCTGTGCGCGCTGTACGCGGCCGTCCGTCTGGACGGCTTCGACTTCGCGGCGCTGGCGCGGGAGGCGGACCGGTTCGACGTCAAGAACCGTGGCGACGGGTTCGCGCTCCTGTTCCTCGTCGTGTTCGGGCTGCTGTCGGCGGCGGCCGGGCTGACCGTGTCGGCGCTTGGGACGCTGGTGGAGCGGCTGTGGCTGGCCGAGCGGTGGACGGCCTGGCCCGTGCCGCTGTACCGGGCGGCGCTGTGGCGGGTGACGGCGAGGGCGCGCGCGTGGGACGCGGCGTTCGCCGCGCAGGAGGAGTTGCGCCGCCGGTATCTGCGGGGGCTGATTCCGGGCGCGGAGCCGTCCGGGGTCACCGAACGCGATGTGCTGCGGGCACGCGCGAGAGTCACCGGGAAGTGCCCGGAACGTCCGGGACGTCCCACGTGGATGGGCAGCCGAATCCAGGCGGTCACTGACCGGTTCTGGGCAGAATGCTCCCTCGATCTGCCCAGCGTCTGGCCGTCCCTGTGGCTGTTCCTGCCGGACACCGCGCGCACCGAGCTCCGGCAGGCGCGGGAGGCGGTGACCAGAGCGGCGGCCCTGGCCGCGTGGGCGGTTCCGTATCTGGCGGTGGCGGCGTTGTGGTGGTGGCCCGCGCTGTTGCTGCCACCCGCGCTGGCGGCCGCCGGGTGGCGGCGGGGCCGCCGCGCGGCCGAAGCATACGCACTGTTGACGGAGGCGACGGTCCGGCTGCACGGGCCTGGCCTGGCCGCGAGCCTGGGACTCGTCAAGGTGGGCCCGCTGGACACGACGCTCGGCGAGCGCCTCACCCTGGTCACGCAGGGGCGCGCGTATCTGCTGCCCTTGACGGAGAGCCGTCCCGGGGAATGATCGTCGGGCGCCCGCATGGACGTGCGAGGCCCAGGGACGGCGTCACCGGACGGACTTCGCGTACCGCGCCGGGGCCTGTGCCGGTGAGCTCCCGTAATCGTTGAGCGCGCGTTCATCCGAGGCTGACCAATTGTTACTGGGTGTAGTTGAGCTGGGGGACTGCGGCCTGCCATGGCAACGCGCTTGGCCGGGGGAGAGAACGTTGCCGGTCTGCGCTGTGAGGACCACCAGGTCCTCCAGGGAGAATCCCGGCTGGCGGATTCAAGGAGCCAGCGCAGTAGCACCGCGGTGTCTCGCTCACTGCCATGGCGTTCACCGGCCGAGGCGGCGTTCCTGGCGTTGGTCGTGCTGCTGGGCCGGTGGTAGGAGTGGTTGGGATGGCTGGGCGCTTTGGACGTGGTGGCGACGGCGTTGCTCGGCGCGCTGCTGTTGCTGTCTGCGACGGGCTTGTGCTGCCTGGCTGGACAGGTGAGCCCGCTCTTTGCGGGCCTCGCGTTCAGCTTCCCTTTGCGTGCGGCGGATGGCCGATTGCGCTTCCACCGGCTGTGGCTCGGTCGAAGGTGCGCGTTGAGGGCGCTTGGCTGTGCGCTCGGTGACGGTTGTCGCAGGGTCGGTGAGGTGGCCGCGTTCGAGGAGGATCTGTCGTAGGTCCTGGGTGTAGACCGGTCGGGTGACGGCGTGGTCGTCGATGCTGTGCCGGTCACCGAACCAGAGTTCTCCTCGTCGGCGGGCGAGGTCGGCTTGGATGGCGGCCCGGTTGTCGTCGGGGAGTGCGAGGTAGGCCTCGGCCGCCTCCTGGAGCTGCGTGGAATCGGGGACGGCGGGTTGTGGTGGTTCAAGGCCGGCGATGGTGCGGGCTGCGGTGATGGAGTCGACGGCGTGCCAGTACGCGGAGTGCTCGGGGCTGCCGGGCCCGGGGTAGGGGCCGAGGATCTGGTGGGGATCGTCGGTGGTCACCTGGTGCTGGTCGCGGTAGGCGGCGACGATCCCGACGTGACGTTCCCATTGATCGCGTTGGTGCGGATCCGCGGGCGCGGGTCCGAGCGGGGTCGACCATGCTGGCCGGGTGCTGATGGTGGTGCCGGTGAGGTGCTGGACACGTGCGGAGATCAGCTCGTCTGCGTCGGCGACGTAGCGGACGAGCTGGGGGTCGCCTTCACCGGTGCGGTGACCGGTGATGAGCCAGGGCAGGGGAGTGGGCTCCGGGGCGGCACGGGACGGAGCCGGGTGCGCGGGCGCCGGGTGGTTCTGGACATGGTCGCGGATGCGCCACGCGAGGAGACGTCCCGGCGTCTCGGCGGTCAGCAGGTCGTCGTTTCGTGCGGTGACGGCGAGGAGGTGTCGGGCCGGCCAGCCGAGGGCTTCGGCCTGGGCGAGGGCGACAATGACGGACGGCCATCCGTCGTAGCCGGTGATGGCCTGCGCGAGTGGGCGGGGTAGCGTCTGGTGGGCGAGCTGGGTGTAGGCGTGCTGCGCGAGCAGTGTGGCGGCGTGCTGGCGGCGGGGGACGAGCGTGGCGAGGGAGCGGGCGTCGTCGGCGGCTCGCTGAATGCTTTCGGTCGCGGAGATCTCGTTGCCCTCGCGGCGGAGGATGTTGTGCAGGATCTCGCGGGCGGCGTATTGGCGGGCGTCGTGCCGAACCCGGTCGAGGCGGTCGTCGGGGTCGTAGGCGAGCAGTTCATGGGTGACGACGTGCAGGACGGTGCGTTGCCGGGCGCGGGAGAGCACGACGTAGAGGTTCTCCCTGGTCATCTCGGAGGTGACCAGCGGGTGGGCGGTGTCGACGGTGGAGCCTTGCGCGCGGTTGGTCGTCGTGGCGTACAGCAGCTCGACATTGGCGGCGGCGTAGTCGGCGGGCAGGTGCACGGTTCCGCGGTGCTCCAGGTGCTGTACGGTCAGCGATCCGTCGGGGTGACGGGCTTGGACGGACCAGGCGTCGCCGTTTTTCACCCAGTCCTTGCCGCGGTGGACGCGCAGCGTGCGTTCGTTGCGCCGGGTGACGATCCAGTCGCCGACGCCGGCCCGGTTGCCGTCGTGGAGCAGGACTCCATCGGTCTCGACTTGCCCGGCTTCGATGCGGTCCAGCCGGGCCTGGGCGGCCAGTGCGGTGACGTTCACACCGGTCGCGGCGGCCATAAGTGTGGTGCGTCCGGCGAGCATGTCGGCCTTCCAGCTCGCGTAGGCCTCCTCGATCATGGCCTGCCGGGAGCCTGATCTGATCCGATTCTGGGTGAGGTAGAAGTCCAGGCCGGCGGAGTCGCCGAGGCGGATTCGCAGAGTCGCCTCGGCTTCGGCGGGGTCGTTGAACCGGTAGAGGGTGGTCAGCTCGACCGCTCCGGCCTCGGCGGCGATCAGGCGCAATGCGCCGCCGGACTCGACCGCGCCGAGCTGGCGGTAGTCGCCGAGCAGACGCACGACGGCGCCGCGGTGCGCGGCGATCTGGACGAGCTTGTCCAGTGTGAGTGTGCCTGCCATTCCGGCCTCGTCCAGCAGCACCACATCGCCCGGATTGAGGGCGAACATGCGCGCTTCCTCAGGCACCGGTTGCCCTGCTTGAAGGTGGGCGGCGTAGCGTCCAACGGTGTGCTCATGGACGAACTTGTGCAGGTTTTCGGCCCGCACGCCCAGCTCTTTGCCCAGGACGTCCGAGGCGGCTGAGGAGGTGGCGAGCGCGACGAGGCGTTGCCCGGTTTGTGCGGCGACATAGGCGTAGGCGCGCATCGCGGTGGTCTTCCCGGCGCCGGCCGGGCCGAGCCCTGCCACCATCAGCCGGTCGTCGGTGGCGAACGTGGTCACGAGGCGGCGTTGCCCGGTGTCCAGCGTGACGCCGTGGGCGTCGAACTCCCGCAGCGCTGCGGCGACCTGGGTACTGGTGACTCCCACCCCGGTCGGGGTCTTGGCGGCGGCGACCAGGCGCTGCTCGGCGTCCAGGATGAGGCGGCTGGTGAAGCGGGTGGCGGCGTGTTCCTTGAACACCGAGGAGCCGTCCGAGCGCCGCAGAAGCTCCGGTTCTGTGAGCGGTGTTGTCCCGTCGACGCGTACGCACAGCGCCGGGGACAGGCATGATTCGATGACCCGGGTGACCAGTGTCCGGTGCTGTTCGGGAGAGTCCAGAGGGACCTCGGCGCGGAGGTGTCGTTCGGTTTCGGCGCGCAGGTTCCACACTGTCCAGGTGGAGCGCATCTGCGAGACACCGGTCACGATCCTGCCGGCCAGATCCGTGATGTCGACATTTGATGCGGCTGGAGATGCGGGCGTCGGGCCGTCCGGGACGGCGCTCATGAGGCGGCCGATGGCGCCAGGTCCGAACCGCTCGGTGAACGATTGTGCCCAGTCGGCGCGCATCTCCTGAAGTGAGCGCGCGGTCTTCTTGGCGTCGCGGGTTTCGAGGTTGGCTTGGCGGGCGAGGCGGTGCGCGATCTGCCTGTTGGGGTCGTGGCCGTGCTCGCGGCGGAACCGGCGCAGGAGCTGCTCGTAGCGGGCCTCGATGTCGGTGCGCCGCGAGGAGAAGAACTCGATGAACTCCAGCGGGATACCGCTGATCTCCCGGATCGGTTCCCGCTGGTCGCGGGTGTCGGATCGTGCGGTGAAGGTGACCGGGATCCGCCGGCGCAGCTCGGTCTCGAAGGCGGTGTTGTAGAACTCGCTGGCCGCCACGGTGATGCGGTACAGCGCGCGGGCGTCCAGGCTGCGCCACTTGCCGTCGACGCCTTGGACCTTGCTGGAGATGGCGACGTGGGTGTGCAGGTTGGGGTCACCGGCCCGGCTGTCGTAGTGGTCGAACATGGCGGCGATCAGGCCGTGCGTCTCGATCTGCGCGAGGCCGCCCTTGCCGGTCCGGGTGAACGCCGCGTGCTGCTCCAGCATCTCCAGCGCCGCGTCGCGGGCGGCCTCATGGGCGTGGCGGACGGCCTGCCGTACGTGCGGGCGCGTATCCAGCGCCCACAGCAGGGCGGCCGACTTGACTGGCGCGAACACCACATCGAAACCGGCCACGGCGGCCCGCGCCCGCCGCGATTCCTCGGCCTGGACGCGGCTCAACTCGGCCTGGGTGGCCGCCCGGCCGGTCTGCTGCTCGATGACCTCCAGCCGCGTGCCGACCCGGCGGGTGAACTGCTCCAGCGGCTGGTACACCGGGAACCGCGCCCCCAACGTGGCCGCGCGGACCGCCGCGTCCTGGAGCACGTCGAGCTGCCGCTCGGTCATCTCGGCCCTGAGGTGCTCAGCGAGGTAGCGCTGAATGATGGCGTCGGCACGCGGGTGCATGCCGGCTCCGTACAGGGCCTGCATCTGATCCTCGCTGACCTGCTGACCGTCCAGGCCCAGCAGAGCCGCACCCCGCCCCGTCCACCGGCCTGGGGGGTTGCCTTTGGCCGTGTAGTAGTCGGCCGCGGACTGCCCTCGTTCCCACTGCACGTCCCCGCCCGCGACCTGCCGGGTGAGGTAGGTATAGCCGTCGCCGGCCGTCAGTTTGTGGATGGTCATCAACGCGACCACCCCGATGAACCTGAACCTCGCCAGACGCGCCACCACCGGTTACAGCCATCGGACGGACGTGCCACGGCCGGCTTGCGAACCGGCCCGAATGCACGCGGCGAACGCTCCAGGGTGCCAAGGGGGAAGGCCGCCGAAGACTGTTCGACGGGCGTGCGCTTGGCGCGGCCGCGGGGCTGGTCCGCACTCGCGGCGGGTTGATGCCGCTGGAGGTGCAAGAGGTGTCTTGTTGCCTTCGCTGTGGAGGTGGGCGTCTTCGCCGTACGGGCGGACGAGTGGTGGGGGAGCCGGGGCGGGTGCGCGGGCCGGTGCGGGCAGGACGAGAGCGCGCACGCTGCGGCGGCGGAGGGCCGGCGTGCGTGTGCGTGTGGTCTGGGGCGGATGCCACAGCGGGGTCCTGCCTTGACAAGGCTCATATACATCAGTTTAAGCTTATATGATTGGTTAAGCCACTGTGTAAATGATGGTGAGGTGGGTGATTGGGGCAACGGACGACTTCTCGGCGTGCGGCCGCGCTGAGGAAGGCCAGGGAGGCCAAGGCCGCGAGGGACGCCGAACGACTGCTACGCGAGCGCCGGATCGAAGCGGCCCTCGCGGACTTCTTCGAGTCATCAAGTCTGGCGGAGCGGATCAGGCAGGACGCAGGCCGCAGAGCGGAGAGGATTCTGGCCGATGCCGAGCGCGAGGCGTGTCACGCCGATGCCGCGGCTGGCGCGGCGATTCGGGTGTTGCGTGAGCTGGGCCAGACCAATGCCGATATCGCCGGCCTGTGTGGAGTGAGCGTTCCCGTCGTCAGGAGTATGGCCAACAGCACATCCGGCGAGGTGTCCGACGATCACGACAGTCGGCGATCACAGGATGAGGTGGAGAGCCACGACGGACGCGGTCACGTTGAGGTGGCGCGCGGGCAAGTGAGCGCGGACGGTGGGCCTGCCCCCGGTCATTCAGCGGGATCCTTCGCCGCTGGTGGGGGACGCGCTGGTGATATGGGTTCCTCGTATGGCGAGAGGTGGGGAAGCTAGCGTCCGGGGGCGGAGGCGCGTGCCTCCGTCCCCGACCGTTCACCGCGAGATGGCAGAGGTACGCCATGGCGCTGTGCGTGGGCTGACCGAGGCGGTCGGCCTGACCACTGGCGCCTGGGCCGAACGGTAGTCCTCGTCACCCGGAGCTGTTCGCTGATCGGCCGCTGGTGGCGGTGCTGGTCAGGTCTTTGAGGCGTATGCCAGCGAGCGGGCAATCACCGTCGTCATGTGTGCGGAGCAACTGCGAGGATTCGGGATTGCGGGAGCGGAGCGCGACCATGGCGGTGAGGAAGACGTCGCACAGCTCGGCGTCGACGTCTTGCCAGGTATGGGGGAAGCCTTTGCGGGGGTTCTGGCCGAAGGCGCCGACCACAGCCGCGGCCTCCTCGGAGACCTTGAGGATTCGCAGAAGCAACTCGGTGTCCGACGGCTGTTTGCTTTCACCGTCGAGCCCGGCCAGGATCTGTTCGACGTTCTGCCAGATGTGGCGTCCATGACCGCGAGAGTAGCGGGCCCCATCCTGACCAAGGAGACGGAACAGAACAGGAGCGCCTGGTCCGTTCGCCGGCCGCTCCGGGGTGGCGCTCCAGCGCGGGCGGCCGGCTTCGCAGCGGTTCGCGGTGAGCAAGGTGATAGCACAGCTCCGGTGGGATGCCGGGCGGAGGCCGCGCCTGCGCCCGGCGCCCATGTTCACCAGCGGGCGGCCGTCTCCTCGGGCAGCTCCGTGGCGGAGGTCTTGGCGTTGGCGATCCACGTCGCGATCTCCGCGCGCCACGGGTCCTGCTCACCGCAGTCCGCTGCCTGGGCGGCGAGGGCGCGGAGGTCGGCGGGAGCGGGGAGCCACGCGGGACGCTCGGCGGTGGTGAAGGTCTGGAGGGTGGGGTGGTTCATGGTCGGGCTCCGTTCCGGGGCGGGAGGGGGAGGGCTCCCGTGCGGTGTTCCTGTGCCTCGATCCCCAAGCGGGCACGGCCGTGTCGCGCAACTTCCACGCCAGGGGTTCCAAGATGTTTCGGACGAAGGAGAAAGATCTTGGAACCCCGGAGCCGACGTCGGCGCAGCGCTTGCTTCGCGGAGCTCGCGGCAGGTTGCGCGACGCGGACGGGTCTGCTGCGCTCGTGGCATTGGAATGCCGTGGGGGAGCCCGCCCGGCGACCATGCGGTGCCCGGCACCCGCCCAGCCGACCGGTGCAGTAGCGACGGCCACCATTTCCTGCTTATACCGTCGGTGCCGTTGAGACAGTGGGCGTGCTGGATGTGGCGGAACCACGGCCCGGCGAAGAACGACGCCCGAGCATCGTGGTGAAACGGCAGGCGCGTCTAGGGAGGTGTTGAGGATCTCGCCTCCCCGGACGCGTCTCCGTGTCCTGTCCTCAGGCGTCGGGGAGCATTTCCAGCATGCCGCCGAAGCGCTTACGCACGGTCTGCGGGGGGAGGCCGTAGCGCAGGCAGTCCTCGATCAGGGCGGCCATCCGGTAGGACGGGGCGACCTCGGCGCATCGCTCAAGAGCGATCTTGGCCAGTGTGCCGTTCCCGTTGACGTAGGCGAGGAAGGCCAGCAGTGCCGCCGGCGCGGCGGCGTACTCGCCGATCGCGCGGCGAGTGGTGTCCTGCCACAACCGCAACTGCTGCTGGGGGTCCAGGGTGAGCAGCCGGGCCCAGGCCTCGTCGCGTACGCGAAGGTGGGTGAGGACGATCGACAGTCGCGCCGTCTCCTCGTCGGTGAGCCTGCGGTCCTCACCGATGAGGAGACGGACCAGCCGCAGCCCTTCGTCGAGCAGCAGCCGGGAGGCCGGTCCGTCGCTCAGGAACTCCTGCTGGGCGCGCTCGGTCTCGGCCGCCATCCACACCCGGTCCTCGCCCTCGACCGGCGCCACCATCACGGCCATCTCCTCGCGGCTGCGGTAGGCGACCAGCCCGGCGAAGGTGGCCTGGGCGGCCAGGTGAGAGGCGTTGATGTCGTAGGGCCGTCCTTCTGAGGGACAGCACTGCGCATCAGTGCACATCAAAGACCGCCAGCGGCCGCCGTCCACACGGACGACGTCCTTGATGGCGAGGGCGTCGGCCAGCGTGTCCCACGCCTGCGCCAGCAGCGGGACCGTCATGTCCTCGCTGCCGTAGCCGAGCAGGACCGCGGCCTCGGCGTCGTTACGAACCATGAGGTCACGCATGTGCGCCAGCAGGGCGCTGTAGTGTTCGCGCTCCACCAGATCGAAGCGCAACGTGAAACTGCTACCCGGTCCCAAGCCGATGACGACCAGCGAGTCGGTCGGGTGGAAGCCGAGCAGGTACGGCGTGATCGCGATGGCGTCGGACGGGCTGGTGATAACGAGCTTGCGGGGAAGATCCACGGCGAAGTCCTTTACATACCTCGACAGGCAACAGGAGAAGCGAGAGCGGCGGGAATCCGGCGGCCACGCGCGGCCGGAACCGTGCAGGGCAGATGGGGGCCGGTGCGCCCCGGGCGACCTCGGCCGCCCGGGGCGAATGACCGGTCAAGCCGCAGAGACCCCCGCAAGGACGGGGTCGGTCTGCGGGGTCTGGACCGAGACGTGGCGGATCTTCTCCAGGGTGAAGACGGCGCTGCCGGAGATCCACTCGCCCTTCTTGTTCTGCCAGGGCTTCTCCACCCGGACGTTGTCGGCGACGATCTCGACGAAGGCGCCGATGGCGAAGTCGCGCACCAGGCGCTCGGACATCACCGTGTCGTAGGTGACGACCTTGACGCGGGTCTCGGCGGTGGTGGGGATGCCCGCGGAGTTGTAGAAGCGGCGGGTGACCAGGACCCGCAGCTCGCAGCCGACGCCCTCGCGCAGGGAGAAGGTGCGGGGCGCGGTGATGAGGTGGCCGACGATGTGGGCGGACAGCTGGCTGTTCATGGGGGTTCCTCCCGGTCTGCTGCCGGGCGGGCCGGCCGCCCTGGGTGGCGGCCTGGGGTTGTCTGCCCCGTCCCGGCAGCAGGCGCCTGCGACGCACGCCCGCCGGGGACGCAACGGGGTGGTCCCGGCCGCCAAGACGTTTTCCGACGAAGGAGGAAAAGATCTGTGGCAGGCCGGGGATGAGCGCAGCGAAAGCCCGGTTGCCGGCCACGGCCAGTGCGGCGCAGACTGCAAAGCCGGGTCAGGGAGCAGACAGGCCACCGGCAGCGGCGGCTGAGCGCCGTTCACAACCGGACCCGACCCCGTGAGCAGCCCTGGCCTCGTCCTTACGGACGTCTCTCCTCGTCCCGTCGTCCTCGTCCGCGCAGCGGGCGACGGAGGTGCGTCTCGGAGGGGACCGTTCACTCGGAAGCATGCGGACGCGCCGCGATTTGCGCCTTCCGTGGTCAATAGGGGCTAGGTGTCTGATCGGCTACGACTCAGAACGACGGCGATCCGTCCTGTCCGACGCCGGCGGGGACCGGTGCGCTCGCCCACGGGTCGGCGGGAGCGGCGTTCCAGGAGGTGGGGGACGGCTGAGGCAGGTCCGCTGCGAGGGCTGTGGTGGCGCGCTGGGTCTTGGTCATCCTGGCGGTGGCGGTGGCCAGGCTGGGGCCGATGTCTTCGGCATCCAGCTCCACGACCGTCCGGCGCTCACCGTCCGGGGTCTCGTAGGAACGCTGCTTCAGCCGCCCGCGCACGATGACCTTGTGGCCCCGCTGGAGACTCTCGGCGACGTTCTCGCCTTGCTGTCCCCAGACATTGCAGGTGATGAACAGGGTGTCGGCGTCCTTCCACTCGCCAGTGCTTCGATCGAGGAAACGGGGGGTCGAGGCCAGGCGAACGGTGGCGACGGCTCGCCCCGAGGGGACGAACCGCAGATCGGGGTCGGCCACCAGGTTGCCGACAACGGTGATGATGGTGTCGTTACTCATGCAGATGCCTTTCGGTGTGCTGGGCTGTAGGTAGAGCAAGGTCGCCGCGCTCCGACGATGCGGAACCGAAGATGCAGGAGCCGGCAAGGGGAAATGGCGCAACCGGTATGCCGTCGAGCAGGACACGAAGGCGCCTGTCGCCTGCTTCGGTGCGCCGATGGACGTCGACCACGATCGCGTCGCGGTCTTCCCCGGCCTGCGCGCCCGAATCGGTGGGCTGGCCGGCGTAGAGGTAGACGACGATGTCACCTGCGTCGACATAGATGACCAGTACGCCATCGCGGCGCTCCAGGTGGTGTACCGACATCTCTGCGGCACCGGGCTCAGTCCCTGACGGGACCTTCGGCACGCCGTTGTCGCGAAAGCTCGGTACCTGGTCATTGCCTGGGAAACCAGCCTGGCAATCCGGTGGTAGGGAGCTTCGAACACCGAACGCTGGACCGGTATGAGGGTGAGGCATCAATATGCGACTTCCTATGCAGGGGAAGAAACGCCTCCGCCTCCGCCTGGCGGCATGCCAGGCAGAGGCGGCGACACAAGGGAAGAAGGGATCAGCTGCGGGCGGCGAGCTGGAGGACCTGCAGGGCGCGTGACTCCATCTCATGCGCGACGTCGGCGTCGGTGAGGCTCTGGGCCACCGAGGTGACCGCGTGCATCACACCCCCGGCGGTCAGATCACCGCCCTTGATGAAATGCCCCAGGATCGCGTCCTGCTGCTCCTCGGAGAAGCGCAGCTGCTGAGAGACGACCTGGATCGTCTCCGCGGGGCGCACGATGGGGACGCCGGCCTTGGCCTCCATCGTTGTGACGATCTTCCGCACGTAGGCGGGGGTGAGGAAGCGGCGGACGGCATCGGTGGTCTTGGCGGTGATGAGCTCCAGGTTCTTGCGGTGGGTTCGCCCGCTCCAGTCGATGACGCCTTCGTCGAGCTTGCCGCCCAGGTGCACCGCTCGGTGAGAGTCGGCGGTGATGGTGTACCCGTTGTCGCAGACTCGGACGACCAGGCGTGGAATGATCGCCGCGGCTCCGCATCCGGTCTCGGAGTTGGTGATGACGAACCCGCCCCAGATCACCGGGTTGGCCGCGCCTTCGGCACCGGTGAACGGGCTGCGATAGCCCTCCAGCAGCCTCGGCGCCACCACCTCGACGGCCGGGGAGAAGACCCGCACGTACATCCGCTGCTCGGTCAGATCGCACCCCTGAACCTGAATCGGGACCCCCGCTTGCTCCACGCCGTCCAGGGCCGCGGTGAGCACGTCCAGGTGGTCGACCCGCTTGTAGGAGTCCGACAGCAGCGCCCGCGCGACACCGGCCCCACCGCCCGACCCGCGGAAGGCCCGGACTAGAAACTTTTGATCACGCGGAAGCCGGTCCAGCCAGCCGTTGACGTTGGTGTCCCACAAGTCGACGGCCTCACTGCGGCATCACCGCAGGTACGAAAGATTGATCTTCAGCTTCTCCGCGATGCCCTTCTCGCACGTGACCGTCGGCCGATAGGCGCCGTCGGTGCTGGTCACACCGGTCGAGCTCAGGATGGGCTCGGCGCCGGAGATGATCAGGCGGCCGCGGTCGGCTCGCAGCGCTGTCGGCGGGGTGACGATGTCGAGTTTGCGGCCCTGCTGGTCACGCAGCAGCGCCACCAGGTCTTGCAGGTCGGCATGCCGAGTGGTGAGTTCCTCGGCTGGGGCGGGCGTGGTCATTGGTTGTGGTTCCTTCCGGTCCGGGGGAGGAGCGGAGGGCCCGCCCTCCCGGCGGAAGAACCCCTGCGGCGGCCGCCCGCGCAGGGCAATCCCGCGGTCCGGGCGGACAAGATGTTCTCCGACGCAGGAGGAAAAGATCTCTGCCCGTCCGGAACGAGCGCAGCAAGAGCGAGGATTGCCCTGCGCCAGGCCGGCGCCACACCACCACCGCCCGGGGAGGGCGCGGACCGACGCCCGAGACGACGGATGCATTAGCCTGATGGCTCCATCCGCCAGCACCATCGGAGTAGCTACTAGCTCCCCGCCTACGCCCCGGACCTCAACGCCGTCGAGGGCGTCTGGTCACTACTGCGACCAGGCTGGCTGTCCAATTTCGCCTTCTCCGCCCCGGAACCCTCATGAGCCGCATCAGACGCGGCCTACGCCACATCCAGTACCGCAGCCACCTGATCGACGACTGCCTCACCGAGACCCGCCTGACCATAGGACCTGGATGAACCATGTGACATCACGAAATCAATCTCAGTGACTTTTGCATCAGCCCTGTCTTCCTAGACCCCAGCGCGCCACCACCGGATGGACAGCTCTCACCGGGATCGCGTTCTTGGAATGCCCCTCGGCCAACTGCTGCACTGCGGCATCATCACTTTTCCGGCCAGTGAAGAAGACCAGATTCTGTGCATACCAGGGAGCTACGGAGCGGTCGTCCCACACCAGGGTCCTGATCGGGTCGAAGATTCGGTAATCGTGTTCGGCGAATGCTTCGATCCAGTAGTCTAGCCACTGTTCGTTGATGTGGCCCGGACCCCCCTGACCAGGCACCGCTGCCGAGAAGGCTACGAATTCAGCCGAACCTGCCAGGAATGTTACCAATTTCCGCCCGGCTGCATCGTCAAGATGCTCAGCCACTTCCAGGCAGAGCGCCAGGTCGTATCTCCTGCTCGGCTCGCCAAGGTTCGAAAGGTCAGCCGCACGGAACTTTTGCTTCGGGATTCTCAGCAAGGCTGGATCGACCCATTCTCCGTCCATTCCTAAAACATCGGTGATGCCCTGCCTTAGGAATTCTTCCAACCAGCCGCCGATACCACATCCGACATCGATCACCGACCTGGGATGCACCAGGTCGATGATCACCGGAACGATGACCCTTGCCGAGCTTTGCACAAGGGGAAGCCATTTTTCATAGAAGTCGTTGTCATATTTTTCCATTTGATCCCTTACTGTCGGGTATGAATGTGGCAGAGCGGGCGCCGCCGCAACGAGCGCGGCGGCTGTGCAAGGGCTGTTGAGTCCTCCGTCGGTTCATGGTCAGAGAGTCCTTCAGATATGGACACAAACTCTAGCAACTGCCAGGCCTTGGCGCTGATAGTCTGCATGCGGCTCCATCGGCGCAAGATTGATTTCCCTAACTCGCGTCGTCCACAACACGTCGCGTTGCAGCTTCGCCGACCTCCTCACCCCGGCCGAAGGCAACGACGCCAGGCTCACCGTCTGGATCACCGCCACCCGAGCCGCTGACCTGCCCCACCTGCACGGCTTCGCCAACGGCCTCGAACTCGACCGCGACGCCGTGAACGCCGGTCTCACCCTCCCGCACCACAACGGCCGAACCGAAGGCGTCAACACCCGCACGAAGAGGATCACGCGACAGATGCACGGCCGTGCCGGGTTCGGCCTCCTGCGCCACCGCATCTTGCTGCAATGAAGATCACTCAGCGCCACCACCGATTACGGGACAGAGCCGTTGGTCTTACAGTCCCTCGAGCATCGAGGCTCCCGGTGTTCAGGGCGACTTGCGAAGTCACCCCAACAACTGGAGCTTCGTTCTTTCGTGACGGTCTCCCGTCAAACCGACCCACGCCCATGACCTGCAACGACTCGTGATCACCGAGAGAACGAATCAGCCCTGGTCATCCGTTCGGTCTGAGCTCACGGAGCGGCGCTACGACAGCTTTCGCACAGCTTGCCACAGATAAGTGACCCCGGAGAACAGCTGCAGATCCAGTACTTCGTCGTCGAACTGTATGTCGAAGTGGTCTTCCAGCTCTGTCAAGAGTGTTACGGCACCCACCGAGTCCAGGCCCAGTTCGAAGAGTGACTGATCCGGAGGTATCGGATTGTCCGCAGGTATGGCCGAAAGATGTTGGCGGAGTAACGTTTCGAAGTCGCCAGGCCAGGAATTATTTGTCATGGAACCGCCTCGTCGTGACCCCGGACAGGGACTTGATAACCTTTTCTACCGCTTGGTTGTCGGTCTTGCCGTTGGCGCTCTTAGGTATGTCGTCCAGGAAGTACCATCCGGTCGGCACCATGTACTCGGGAAGGCGTTTCAGTAGTGCAGCACGCAATGCTGTCGGGTCCTCCTTGACGCCTGGACGTACTGCGCATGCCGCATACAGCCGGCTTCCCTCCATTCCCGCCACCGGGAGGGAGATGACAGCGGCCTCGGCCACTTCGGGCAATGCATTGACGGCGACCGCAACTTCGTCGAGTTCTATGCGATAGCCCCGCGACTTGACCTGGCGATCGGTACGGCCTTGAAAATGAAAGGTGCCCGACTCGTCGACGTACCCGCGGTCGCCGGTGACGTACCAGCGCTTCTGTCCGTCCGGCGAGGGAAAGTGTTTGAAGGCCTGTGCTGTTTTCTCCGGGTCCGCCCAGTAGCCCGGGCTCAGTCCGGGGCCGGCGATGCAGAGATTGCCGGGTTCTCGCACGGCGGCCCGGCTGCCGTCGGCATGCAGCACTGCCAGTTCCTCACCGGGAACGGCCTTGCCGATGGGGATCGGGTCCTGTAGGTCGGACGGCGCCTCCCGCAGCTCGTGGAAGCTGCTGGCGACAGATGTCTCGGTGGCGCCCCAGGTGTTGACGATGGTGATGTGGGGTGCGCGCTGCAGCCAGTAGGCGACCACGGATGTCGGCAGCACGTCGCCGGAACAAATGATCCTGCGCAGTTCGGGGAAGTCGCCGGGGTGCACGACTTTACGGCGCTCCATTCCGGTCAGTACGGAGGGAACGGACGTCCATTGGGTGATCCGATGCTCACGGATGAAATTCGCGGTGCGATGGGGGAGAACGTTCGCCTCGTCCGGTACGAGATGCAGCTGGGCGCCAGCCGCCAAGGTGCCGAAGATGTCGAGGACGGACAGGTCGAAATGGAAGGGAGGGTGTCCCGATAGCCTCTCGTCGGGACCGATGCGGAAGTGGTCGACCAGCCATTGGATGTAGTGAACGGCGCCGCTGTGTGTGATCTGTACCCCTTTGGGGCTGCCGGTCGAGCCCGAGGTGAAGATGATGTATGCAAGCCCGCTGAGCCCCCGCAGTTCGGGGAGCGGGGTGCTGTCCACGGCCGCCAGCTCGCTGCGGAGCAGCGGGAAGATCTGCCCCGGGGTCTCGTCGCCGAGCAGGG
This sequence comes from Sphaerisporangium sp. NPDC005288, assembly GCF_040607475.1. Classification (NCBI taxonomy): domain Bacteria; kingdom Bacillati; phylum Actinomycetota; class Actinomycetes; order Streptosporangiales; family Streptosporangiaceae; genus Sphaerisporangium; species Sphaerisporangium sp. NPDC005288. The sequence goes on from NZ_JBEXGT010000004.1 coordinate 282,207, forward strand.
TTGTGCATTCCGTGATCAGATCCTCGTACGCGGGGTGCACCACCGTCCAATGCGGGGCGCTGGTCTTGAGGATTTGGGAGGTTCGTAGTGCGGGGTTCTTTCCATCCAGGGGGATGTAGACCCCGCCGGCCTTCAGTACACCCAGGATGGCGGAAACCGCCAGTGTCGATTTGGGAATGAGCAAGCATACCCGGTCGTCCGGCCGCATCCCTCGGGCACACAAGGCCCGGGCGATCCGGGTGCTCTCGGCGTCGAGCTCCCCGTAGGTCAGGGCGCCCGCTTCGTCAACGACTGCCGTCGAGTCCGGAGACTTCCGTACCCATTCCGACATCAGTGTGTGCAGACTCTCCATGGCCGCCCTTTCGTGGTTGCTAGCGGGTGATGTATGAGGAGTCGCACCCTCCCCGGTGAGTCACCAATGCGTCGTCGGGGTGGTCGAATTCGAGTCGCCACAGGGCGCCCAGCAGGGCGCGGTTCGGCGGCCAGTCGGTCTCGTCCAAAACTCCCCAGCGAGACAGCACTTTGAGGTAGAATGGATCGATGGGTACCCACTTGTCGCCATGCTTGAGTTCCGTCCAGAAGTGCCGGTTGGAAAATGGCCTGGACAGGGCGAGACCGGATGATCCGCGTACCTCGATGCCCAGTTCCCGGGCTCGGTGCTCGGCAAAATGTGCCGCCAGTCGACAATCCGCAATCTGGGCTTCGGCGAGGAATTCGAGGTCGGTTTGCAAACTGAATGGAATATGGTGATACGCTATCCTGTATAATTCGTCCACAAGCTTCTGATGGGCGGCGGAAAAATCCAGATACTCCACCCCGACGGCCGCCAGCACAAGGTCGATCTCGAAGTGGTGGGGCGCGCGTTCCCTGACTGCCGTGACCTGGTGGTTGTTCCGCACCGCGGCGGCTAGTTCGAACTCGCATGATCCGTCGTGGCCGGGATCCGGGCACTTTCCCTGAACGTTCACGGTGCGCTGTATCTTTTGTGCATGTGATCCCTCGATCAACGCGCGGGACATGGCTTTGAGCGCGGTCTTCTGGGGGGAGGGGACCCCCAAGATCAGCACGATGTTGCGAAGGTCCATGCTGTCGAAGAGGAAAGCCTCGCCGCCGGGTCCGGGTCGATGCGGGAGTCCCAGTTCCAGGAACTTGTCGAAGACCTCGTCGGGTATTCGATAAAAGCGCCTGACTCGTTCCGTGGACTCGGTGAAGTTTCGGAGACTGTCCGGGATGCGATGGATGCGGTCCATCAGGGTTGTCATGTCAACCATCGACAGTTCCATACCGCCATGATGCGTATCGGAAGAAGCGCGGGCAACGGTCAATGTGGGCATAGCCGTTCGCCTAGGTCCCATGTGCGATCGCGCAGAGAGTGTTGATGCGCGGGCGGATGGTGGAATGTTTCCAGCGAAACGTAAGATATCTTTCTTGGATGTCCCGGAACTTGACGGAGACAGTGCTTTGCGCGCAATCATCCTTGCCGGCGGGCGTGGGTCGAGGCTTCGGCTCGCTCACCGCGCACCGCGGACCTGGCAGTGAAGGACTGGGCCGTGGCGGATGTCCCATTTTGACGAGTATGCAGTAGGCAATGAAATCCAGGGAGTGAGTGACATCGGCAGCGTGAAGACTGATCTCTCGCAGCAAGGTTCAGGTATCGGGGCACACGCTGCCTTCCTGGCGGAAGGCAACCGCCTGCTGCGCTGTCAGGACCCCGTGCTCGCTGAACTGCTGGACCAGGAGATCGCTGACCAGTGCGATAGGCTGGCCATGGTCGCCCACGCGAGTCTGGCCCATGCGTCCGTCCTGTCGGCGGCTGGCTCAGCGCTCGGCAACGTGACGGTCGAAGGATATGCGAAGTCCCGTTATCACCCCGGCAGCCGAGCCTTCGATGGCGTCGAGGAGTTGGCCGTGGAACGGGCGAAGACGGTCTTCAAGGCGTCGTACGCGAACGTGCAGCCCCACTCGTGTTCGTCGGCCAACCTCAGCGTGCTGTTCAGCCTGCTCTCCCCTGGCGACACATTCCTGGGCCTGGACTTGGACGCCGGGGGACACCTGACCCATGGCGCTCCGGCGTCGGTGACCGGCCGTCACTTTCAGGCGCTGAGCTATGGGCTGGACGCACAGGGTTTCATCGATTACGACCAGGTCGCCAAGCTTGCCCGCAAGCATCGTCCGAAGGTGATCATCGCCGGAGCCAGCGCGTACCCACGGACCATCGACTACTCACGCTTCCGTTCGGTGGCCGACGAGGTGGGCGCCTATCTCTTGGCCGATATCTCGCACATCGCGGGGCTAGTGGCGGCTGGGCTGCACCCCAGCCCCATCGACGTCGCACACATCACGACCACCAGCACGTACAAGCAACTTGGTGGTCCGCGCGGCGGGCTCATTCTGATGGGCCGCGAACGGGACACGGTAGGCCCGGACGGCAGGACGAAGCTGACAGCGCTGATGCAGAAAGGGGTCTTCCCCCGCTCGCAGGGTACACCCAATCCTGCGGCCATCGCGGCGAAGGCTCGGGCCCTTGCGCTGGTGGCGAGGCCGGAGTTCAAGAAGCTCGCGGTTCTCATCGTGGACAACGCGCGCTCCCTGGCGGCGAATCTGATCACCATGGGACATAATGTCCTTACCGGCGGAACCGATAACCACATGGTCCTTCTGGACCTCTCGGGGCAGAACCTCACTGGCGTCGTGGCCGAGCAGTCCCTGGAGTCCTGCCGGATCCTCGCCAACCGGAACCGGATCCCCGGAGACACCAAACCTCCGCTCGTTGCCAGCGGGCTGCGCTTTGGCAGCAACATTGTTTCCCAACGCGGCATGGGGACGCCTGAGATGAAGGTGTGCGCAGACCTCGTCACATCGATTCTGTCCAATGTGACCTTGCTCGATGACACGAAGTACGTGCTCAACCCCGCAGTCCGATCGGCAGCGAGGGACGCCGTGGAGGATCTGTGCAGTCAGTATCCGGTGGATGTGTACCGGACACTTCTCTAACTACTGAACTTGGATTGGGCGATGTCCAGGGCTTGATCAAGTCCCCGAGCGCGGCGATCACCCGTCGTTGGCGCGAGAAGGTGCCCGCGGCGATCCGTCCGCGGTTACGGATCCCAGGGACAGCCGTCCGAAGGATCCAGGGAGCAATCGCGAAGGCCGGAGAAGACTCCGTCCTCGAACATCAACCGACCTGGTCCCGAACTTGGCCAGGGGGGTCATGCGTCCACAACAATCCGGTCGCGAAATCGAGGAGGCTTCATGAGCGAATGTAGTCACGTCTGTGTGAGGTTCCATGGGCCATATGGCCGACGTGGTCCCCTGATGCGGGCGCAGACGATGTTCTGGAACTGGCTGCAGACGCGTCCGCCGATGAGCGACACGCTGAACCTTGTTGGGACCTGCGAGGCGCCTGCGAACTGCGGCCTGAGCGAGGTTCTGGACGCGATCCGCGCCCTCGTGGAACGACATGACGCGCTTCGCACCCACTTCTTCGAGGAGGACGGGCTCCCCGTCCAGGAAGTGGTGCGATCCGGTGAATTGCGCATCGCCGTCCACACCATCCGGCCGGGCGAGGCCGACACGGTCGTCGACCGGATCAAGCGCGCCTTCGAAGCTCAGCCCTTCGACATGACCGGCCAGCTTCCGGTTCGGGCGGCGGTAGTAACCGATCAAGACGGAACCCCCTTGACCGTGGTCTTGGCCGCGAGCCACATGGCCGTCGACGGGTGGAGTTTCCAGATCGTGAGCGACGATCTCACGGCCCTCCTCGAACCTGGGCGGACCCTTCCCCCACGCGCCCAGCAACCCCTCGAGCGGGCCGCCTACGAGGCCACAGCGGGTGCGTTGCGCCGCGAGGAGAGGGCGCTGCGGCACTGGACCCGCAGTCTGCGGGAGCTACCGCGGACCTGGCTTGAGGATCTCCCCCCCGGAGCCGGTGAACCGCTCTGCGCGGACATGACGTCGCCGGCTCTGGCAGCGGCGCTGAGCCTGCTCAGATCGCGCACCCGGATGTCGTCGGCCATGATCTTGCAGGCGGCGACGGCACTGCTCTTGGGGCTCTATCGCGACGAGAACGAGGTCGGCGTGCAGTTGCAGGTGGCCCCCCGCTTCCGGCCGGAGACCAGGGAACTCGTCGGGGCCTTCAACCTCCCTGGAATGTTCCGGGTCCGTCTGCGCGACGAACCCTTCTCCATATTCCTGGCCCATGCCGCCGCCGCTAGCATGAAGGCTTACGCCAACTGCGAATGCGATCCCCAGAAGGTGGCCGCGCTTTATGTCCGGGCCAAGACTGAGCGCGGGATCACCACAACCGGGCGCTGCATGGTCAACGCTCTCGCGAGCGGCTTCGAGACGGATGTTTCGGCCGATCCACCCCATTCGCTCGACTCGATCGAGAAAGCTCTGTCCCAGACGAGAGTCACCGACCGGAGTCTTGACCTCGCGCTCGGAGCGAAATTCTATCTCTATATCTTGGACGTGTCCGACGAGGTGCTGCTCAGACTCTCCGCCGACCGGAAATTTCTCCCGCCTCGCCAATTCCTGCTCGATCTGGAATGGCTGGTTCTGGAAGGGCTGAAAAGCGATGCCGGACCGGCTGATCTGGCGACGGCACTGGCGGCCCGGCGACAGCGCTCAGGCTCAGCCAGTTGCGATCCTGTACCGCTTCAGGCTCCATCGAACAGACTCGATCTTGCGTGACGGCCCGCCGACGGAGCAGGGCTTGCGCAAGTTCCCGGGATCGCCCAACGTGCCTGAGGCCGGGGCGGGTTGGGGTCAACACCAGGGACTTTAGGTGTTTCTGTCTCCGTGAGCCCTGATCGGCTATTTGGGTAGTTTTAGCTTTCGTGACTGGATTTCTGAGCTGGGGCAGGACTTTCGGGCATGGCGTTAGCCCGCATGTCGCTGCGGGCGGGCGCGGTTCCATGGCCGGGATGGTTGGCCGACCCTCCCTCGGTATCGTTGGTGCAGGTCATCGCTCAGTCCGGGGGCGGTTCGACGGGACGGAGGTCGTGGCCGGGTTGGTGTCGCCTGAGCTGAACGGGCCCCCCGGCGATCACCACCCGAACAGGGACCCTCAACGCTCAGACCAGCAGGTCAACCCCAACCCCACTTAAGTCCCTGGTGTTGGGGTTGGGGTGGATAACGGAGCGGACACGGATCCGTGATCATTCAGGTGTCGAAGCCGTGTGATCACGAAGGTTCCCGTGTCCGCTGTCTCGTCCCACGGCAATGAGTCCGGTCTCAGCGAGCCGGTTCGAGGGGACTCGTCTCGTGGGACGCCAGAAATTCCGGACGCGGGTTGGCCGTGTTGGTGGGCGGATTGCTCACGGTGTTGTAGGCGATGATCAAAAGTTTGCGGGGGAACGGGGAGAGGTTCGGCATCGAGGCGTGCAGGACGTTCGAGTGGAAGAGCAGGATCGAGCCGGCCGGGCCCTTCGGCGCCACCATGCCGTTCTCCCCCGCCAGCCGCCTGAGTTCGGCACGATCGATCTGGAACTTCTCTGTCGCGGTGAGTGTGGCGACCCACCGGGCGTCGCCTTCGTATCCAACCGGCATCGTCGTGCTGTCGGTGCCGGCCAGCAGGCCGTTGTGGTGTGATCTGGGGATGAAGGTGAGGGGGCCGTTGAACTCAGTGACCTCATCCAGGAATACGGCGACATTCACCAGGTTGGGAGATCGTATTCCGTCCAGGTCCAGCCAGTTCACGTAATCCTGATGCCACTCCCAGCGGTCTCCCGCGAAGGCGGCCTTGACATTCACCTTTGACTGATGGATGTAGACACGGTCACCGAGCAGCTGGGTCACGGCGCCCAGCAGAGCGGGGAGCCTGCTGAAGCTGTCCACCGAGGGGTGCGAACGGTGCGGGCCGTACACCGACCGGACCGTCGTCTCGTCACGTTCGAGAATCCGGTGTTCGCCTTCCTGCGCAAGGATCTCCGGCACCGCGTCGAGCACCGTGGCAAGGGACGCGGGGGGCAGGAAGGCGGGGGGCAGCAAGAGGAAACCCTTCTGATGATAGGCGTCGATCTGCTCGCGGCTGAGAGGCCTGATCCCGGTTGCGCTCGACTCGCTCAAAGGCGTGCACCCTTCGTCGCGGTTCTGGACCTCTCGAAGTCTTGGCCGTCGGCGGAGAAAAATCCTCCCCCAATGGTGGCATAGTCATGCGGCTAGCCTGTCGGGGCGCTCGTCCGGGGCTTCGATGCGCCGCCACCGCTTGGAATTATGGCCGGGAAAGCGCTCTCGGATCTGATCAGGTGCCACTGCGCAGTCTCAGAATATTCGGAATTTACCGCGAGCCAACGGCTTGCCGACATTCATGGACCGGAAAATGATGATGGGCATAGCGGAGTCAGACGGCGGTTCTCTGGCAGGTGCTGCTTTCGTACTCACCGAGGACGAGACCGGGGAAACTCGTCAGAAATGTGCTCGGTCCGCCTCCGGCCTCGCCGGCCGTTCGCTGGACACCCTGCATGTCATGGCAGAGATCGAAGTGACCGGATGTGCTCTGCCGGCCCGCCTCCTTCGTGCGCTGGTCGATTTCCGGCTGGAGGGGAACCAGTACGGGGCAATTCTTGTCCGTGGCCTGCCGATTGACCCGGACATCGGGCCCACTCCGTTGAACGGGAACACGGTGGACTGGGCCGACGTGCCGATCGCATCCGTCGCGCAACTCATGGTGTCGTCGAGACTCGGTGACGTGATCGCCTTCGCCGACGAGAAGGAAGGGCGGTTGCTCCAGGACGTCGTACCCGTCCCTGGAGCTGAGAACCGGCAGGAGAACAGCGGAACCAAGTTCATGGAACTCCACACCGAGGACGGCTTTCATCCCTTCAAGCCGGACTTCGTGACCCTGCTGTGTCTGCGCACCGATGACGAACGCAGGGGCCGTACCGTCGTCGGCTCGGCACGGCGGGTGCTGCCCCGGCTCTCCGCCGCATGTGTGCAGACGCTGCGCGAGCCGGTGTTCCGTATCCGCTTCGCCAGCTCCTTCGCCACCGGGGGGAGGGTTCGGTACTCGGCTCCGCTGGCCGCCCTGAGCGGACCGGAGCAGGACCCGGACCTGGTGGCCGACTGCCATGCGATGGAAGGGCTGACACCGGCAGCCGACCGGGCCCTGGCCGAACTGAGCAGGGAACTGCCCGAGGTGGTGGTCGGCGGAGTGCTTGAACCCGGTGACCTGCTGGTGATCGACAACCGCGTGGCGGTGCACGGGCGCGATGGCTTCACCGCCCGCTTCGACGGCCGGGATCGGTGGCTTCGCCGCTGCTTCACCGTCGTCGACCTGCGCCGCTCGCGGGGCTCGCGGCAGGCCGGTTCCCGGATCTGCGCTCCGCTGAGTGTCATGACGGCGGAGCGGCTCAGCGACGCCGGCGTGGCAGCCCGGGTGGGTGGGTGATGGGACGGTTCCTCACCTCCTTCGCGGAGTTGACCGAGCACCCGCCGCGCCACCTGCTGCTGCTCTACTCGGGTGGAGTGGACGGGTCCTACCTGCTGCACCGGCTCGGCAGTGCGGAGCTGAAAGTGACGGCGCTGAACGTGCGGATCGGCGAGGGAAAGGAGGAGATCGGCCATGCCGCCCCTCATGCGACAGCGCTGGGCGCGGAGTTCATGGAAGTGGACGCGACCCACGAGTTCTTCGCCGACTTCCTGCCGGCCGCCATTCACGCGGACGCCTTCTACCAGGGGCAGTTTCCCGTCGGATCCACACTGACCCGGCCGCTCATGGCGCGCGTTGCCGTGGCCGTGGCCCGGCGGCTGGGCTGCGACGCGGTCGGGCATACAGCGACGTACATGCAGAACAGCGCACTCAGAATCAGTGCGTCCGTCGCCGCCCTGGCCCCGGACATCGATGTGGCGGCCCCGTTCCTGGGCTCCGATGTCCCTCGGGACGAGAAGCTGGCCGCGCTGGCGGGCGCGGGTGTCTCCTTTTCGACCGGCATCCACAGCATCGACACAAATCCCTGGTCCCGGGTCATCGAGTGCGGCACGCTGGAGAGCCCCGAGAACCCACTCGACGATTCGGTGTTCGTATTGACCCGGCCCCTGGCTGACACTCCTGCCGCGGCGGAAGACATCGAACTCGCTTTCCGAAACGGCCTTCCCTTTGCCATGAACGGGGCGGAGCGAAGCATGGCGGACCTGGTCAGCACGCTCAACTCCTTGGCCGGCAACCATGGGATCGGCCGATTCGTGGGACTGGAGGACACTGCGTTCGGCGTCAAGAACCACGAGGTGCGGGAGTCGCCGGCCGCGGCGGTCATCACGGCCGCCCACCGTGCGCTTTCCAACGCGATCTTCAACACGCGGGAACACACCGTACGTGCCCAGCTGGCCACGGAGTGGACCAACACGGTCGTGGGCGGCGGCTGGTTCGGTCACCTCGGGCAGTCCCTCGCCCGTTGCCTGGCCGATCTCGACGGACCCGTGACCGGCACGATCTGCCTGAGACTGCACCGGGGGACTGTGACTGTCGTGCGGTTGGAGACCTCAAACGGGCGCTACTACAGCAGGCTGGGGCAAGAATTCCACGACTGGATGCACCAGTATTCCTACGCCCCCTGGCTCAGTCTCTCCACACTGGGCACATCCAGCCGTCGTTAATGACACGAAGGGCACACCGGCATGAGTGAGCGCGACGCCGCCAAGCGGCATTACATCGATCTGAGCCATGTGGTCCGGCACGGCATGGTCACCTACCCGGGCCTGCCGGGTCCAGAGATATGCGATCACATGACCCGTGAGGACTCTCACGAGAAATACGCGCCCGGCACCGAGTTCCATATCGGGCGGATCACCATGGTCGCCAACACCGGTACCTATCTCGACGCCCCCTTCCACCGCTTCTCCCAGGGGCAGGACTTGGCGGAGCTGGACGTGTCTCGACTCGTCGACGTCCCGGGTCTGTGCCTGGACGTGACAGGTGAGAAGGAACCGGGCGTCGGGCTGGAGCAGTTGGCCGGGCTCGAAGTGACCGGACGTGCCGTGCTTATCCGCACCGGTTGGGATGTCCACTGGGGCACAGAGAGCTACGGTGCGCCCGGCCATCCCTTCCTCAGCGGAGAGGGGGTGCGGTGGCTCGCTGAGCGCCAACCGTCCGTGGTGGGCATCGACTCCGTGAACATCGACGACATGGCGGACGCGACTCGTCCGGCCCACACTGCGCTGCTCGCCGCCGGCATTCCCGTCGTGGAACACATGACGGGGCTCGATCGCCTTCCCGCACAGGGGTTCAGGTTCCACGCGGCCCCCGTGGCCGTGTCCGGGATGGGTACCTTCCCGGTGCGGGCCTATGCGCTCGTGGACGCGGACAACAGATAACTGCGGGGCAGCAGAGAGATGTTGCCAGGAGACGCCCCCTGGGGCCAGCGCCCGAATTGGGCACCCGGTCGCCCGGGCTCGGTCAACTCGTCGACCTGCCAGCCGCATGAGGTGACGAACCCCGCCGGGTCGTCCGTACCGAACAGCCACGGACACCCTGCCTCGGCCAGGCGCCGCAGGAAAGGGCGGGTGTAGGGCAGCCGGAATACCCCGGTGCCGATGAGATCCGCCGCCAGCCGGCTGCCAGGGCCCGACACGGCGAGGAGGCGTTCCAGGAGGTCACGGGCGGCTTCCTCGGGCAGGTAGAAGAGCAGGCCCTCGGCGAACCAGACGGTGCGTCGCACCGGGTCGAACCCGGCCCCGAGCAACGCGTGTTCCCAGCGGCCCGTGAGGTCTGCGGGCACCGGCCGGTGCGAGCACCGCGCACGCGCCGGGGTCTGCCGCAACCGGTCTCGCTTGTACGACAGAAGCGGCTCCTGATCCAGTTCGAACAGTACGACGTCCTCGGGCCAGTCCATGCGGTAGGCACGCGTGTCGAGACCGGATCCCACGGCCACGACCTGGTCACCGGGGCCGACGCAGGACCGCAGGAAGGCATCGAACCACCGGGTGCGGATCGGCAGGAAGGGGTTGCCCTCCGGAGCCGCCCGTGAGGTGTGGAAGTGGTCGAGGAGAAGGACGCCTTCGGGCCCCGCCAGCCGGTCGGCGAACGGGTCGGCGAAAAGCCGGTCGGGACGCCGGGTCTCACGCGCGCGGGCCGCAGCGGTCCACAGTGCCGTACTCGCCACGCCCGTGATGCCACCGGGCGGGACAACGGGAGTCTCCTTCATGGGCCGGACTGTAGCGAGCCGAACGGCGCATATGGAACGGCGAACATGGCCATGGCCGATGGGACAGGCCCGTGGTGCGCGCGTCTTGGGGCTCCGGCCGCAGGACGGACCCGAAACACTGGCGAGCCGTGGAGCGTGACGCGGCTGGCACGACGACTGGGGATGGACAAGCAATGCGAGAGACAGCAGCGGAGGTCACGGACAGCGTGGCGAAGGAAATGGGGGACATCCTCCTCCAGCCACCGCTCGAGCCGGAAGCGGACTTCTTCCTGCTCGGCGGAGACTCGCTCCGGGCCGTGGAACTGATCAACCGCCTCTGCGCCCGCTACGCCCCCCGCCCGCAGGGCGAGGAGCCGGAACTTGCCGCTCGGCTTCTGCTGGCCATGTTCGACGAGGCGACGCCGGCCGGCGTCGCCTCGATCATCCTGGAGACGACGGGGAGCCTTGGCCGTGATTGACCCAATCGCGGTGCAGGGCGTCGGCTACGCGAGACTGGCCGAGGAATTCGGGACGCCGCTGTATGTGTACGACGCCTCCGTCCTGGCCGGGCGGTTCGGCGAACTGAGATCCGTTCTCCCCGCGGACCTGGAGATCTTCTACTCGCTCAAGGCCAACCCCAATGTCTCCGTTGCCTCGGTGCTGCGCACGCTCGGGGCGCGGGCCGAGGTGAGCTCGCTGGCGGAGCTTATGACGGCGCGACGGGCGGGCTTCGCGGGAGAGGACATCGTCTTCGTCGGTCCGGGCAAGTCCCGTGCCGAACTCAAAGCCGCCCTCGATACGCCCGTCCACGCCGTGGTGTGCGAGTCCTTCGGCGAGATCGCGGTGATCGACGAACTTGCGCGGGCCCGCAACCGCGTTGTGCCCGTGATGGTACGGGTCAATCCCGCGTTCGCGGTCAAGGGTTCCCGCCTGACGATGGGCGGACGGCCGCGCCAGTTCGGCATCGACGAGGAGGACCTGCTCGCCGCGGTCGCGCCCGCCCGCAGGCACCCGGGCATACGACTGATGGGCGTCCACGTCTACATGGGGACGCGGATCCTCGACGAGGAGGTCGTCGCGGAGAACACACGGCGGATCCTGAATCTCGCACAGCGCCTCTCGGACAGGCTGGAGTTCCCGTTGGAGACGGTCGACATCGGGGGCGGCCTGGGTGTTGCCTACTTCGACGGCGAGCGGGACCTGGATCCGCAGTTGGTTGCCGACCGGATCGCTCCGCCGCTCGGCGACTTCCGTGCGGCTCATCCGGACACCCGGCTGGTCATGGAGCTGGGGCGTTATCTCACCGCGCCGAGCGGCGTGTACGTCGTACGGGTCGTCGACGTCAAGACCTCACGGGGAGAACGCTTCGCCGTCACGGACGGCGGCACCCACCATCACATGGCAGCGGTGGGTACCGGCTCGTTCGTCAAGCGGAACTTTCCCATGCGTCTGCTGGGCCGGGCCGACGCGGTCGAGCCGCAGACCTGGCAAGTGGCGGGACCGCTGTGCACGCCCAGTGACCTCCTCGGCAAGAACGTCCCGTTGCCGCCCGTCTCCCCGGGAGACCTGATCGGCGTCCTGCGGTCGGGCGCGTACGGGCCGACCGCATCGCCGGGTCTCTTCTTGAGCCACGGCTACCCCGCCGAGGTCCTGGTACACGAGGGGCGCCCCTACCTGGTACGGGAGCGGGACACGCCGGAAGACATCATGTGCCGTCAACGTCTGTTCACCGAAGTGCAGGCGACGGCCGCGGAGTAGCAGGACGTCACGACGCCGCCGCGGTGCCGGACGAGGGCACCGCGAGCGTCGCGACGTACCCGGCGGGGACCTCCAGGTCGTGCAACCGCCACGTACCCGGCAGGGTCTCCGCGGGATCGTGCACCAGGACCGGCGCGTCACCGCTGACAGGAAGGTGCAGCCCCTGCGCGAGCCGACCGCCGGCAGCCTTGACGACCGCCTCCTTCCGCGTCCACAACCGGAGAAAAGCAGCCTCTCGCTCGGCCGGCGGCAGCGAGCCGAGCCGCATGTTCTCGTCGGCGGCGAAATAGCGCGCGGCGATCCGCTCAACGTTCCTGCGCGGACGGTGGCCTTCGACGTCGATTCCGACCTGCGTCCGGGCGGCCACGGCCAGCAGCGCCAGACCGCCGTGGTGCGAGACGTTGAACCCGACGGTGTTTCCCGGGACCGCGACCTCTGGTTTCCCCCAGGGGCCGCGGCGCAGCGGAATGGCAGCCGGCGGTATGCCCAGGTACCGGCTGAGGGTGATCCGCGTCATGGCGCGCACGGCGACGAACTCGCAACGTCTGCCGCTGTCCGTCAGGAGGTCGAGGAAGGCGCCTTCCTGGGGGGCCAGGTACTGCATGAGGTGACCCGCTGCCTGCTCTGTCCGAGGAATCCTCAGACTCCACACGGCCGCCGCAGCGCCGTCGGGGACTGCTCGCACAGCCCGGATCGGCAGCGGCTGGGCACTGTTCACGCCGTGCGGCCGGCCGCTTCGCGGGACGGCCGGAGCCGCAGTGCGCAGGTGCTCAACCGCTGCTGGGTCTCGTCGTAGTCGGCCAGCAGCACGTTCCTCCCCTGCTCCCGCCATTCGTCGAGTCTGCCGGCGAGGACGGACCACAGCCCGGTGCACGGCGCCCCGGGCCGGGTCACGACCGTGTCGGGTGTGGATGACGGATCCGGCAGACAGCGGGCAAGACCGTGTCCGACCACGGTGGTCGTCGCGGCAGTGCCGACAAGCGCCCGGTGCTGTTCCAGAAGCGTGGCGACGTCCTGGGGGCGGGCCGTGGACGACTGCGGTGCGCAGACCGCATCCGTGCCGGGCCCCTCGTCCAGGGCGAGGACGACCATCGAGTCCTGCTCCGGCCTCAGCCAGTCCGGCACGTGCCGGGTGTGCAGCAGACAGGACTGATCCGTCACCAGCACCAGAGCGCGCCGGCATCCCGAGGTCCGGGCAGCCGCCGCCACCAGGCGCAGCGCCGTGAAGGGAGCGATGACGCCTTGGTCGAACACCGCGACACCCAGGCCTGCGTCCGGGACGGCGTCGCTGAGGTGACCCATCGGGAATCCCGGCTGCGCGTCCGGAACCGCGCCGCAGAGCACGGCCAGGTCGAAGCCGGAGGCGTACAGGCCGAGGCGTGGGAGGACGGCCGTCACCATGTCCGTGAAGGAGGTGCGTCCGCCGGCGAGCGCCATATCGTTAGGGCCCATGGCGTACGACGCCATCAGATCGGTGAAATAGGTCCGCTCGCCGTCGCTGAATTCGCCCTCGTGGTGGAAGACCGCGTGCTCGATCCGCGCCAGCCCGAGCGGGAACGGGACCTGGTCACCCGGCGCCGTCGGCGGAGCCGGCGGCGTGAACGAGTGGATCACCTCAGGCATCGCCCTGCTTCGCGACGTAGGCCACGAGCGATTCGACGTTCTCGAAGTCGGCCGGTTCCAGGGTCTCGGGGTCGAACTCCGCTCCGAGGTCGTTCTCCAGCTGCATGAGAAGTTCCAGAACTCCGGTGGAGTCCAGCGCGAGATCCTCGAAGAGCCGGGTCTGAGGGGAGATGGTGGTGGCGTCCTGATTGAGCAGGGTGGCCACCGAGTGGATCACGGCGTGGGTGAGGGCGTCGCCGGCCGGTGTGGTTGCCTGGGACACCGTCGGGGCGGGGATGTGTTCCATGGATGTCTGCTCCTATTCGGCCGTGGCTGATCGCCCGGTGACCTGGTCCTGTGGTGCGGTGAGTTCGTCGAGCCGAGCCTGTAGGGCCTGGCTCAGGGCATCGGCTTGCTGAGGGGTCGCAGCCACCGCTATGGCGTGGAGGCGGCCCGGGAAGCCGGATGGTTCGGCACCGGCCGTCGGCGCCTCCGCGTTGACGGTCGCGAAGTTGTGCACGATGACCCCGGCCCGGCCGCCGGGACTCAGGAGGAGATCGTCGATCCGGCGGCGGAGGTCACCGAACGAGATCCGACTGTGCAGGGTGAGCGGATGCCGCAGGGCGACCGCGGCCTCGCCGTCGCTGAAGAACAGCTCCCGCAACCGCTCCTGGTAGGTGGACATGTTGTTGCGCGCGTTGATCTCGATCACCGGGTGGAGCACATCGTCGACGGTGATGATGGCGTCGATTCCGGCCACCCCCGTGTAGCCGTCGTCTGCCAGACGCAGCCCCACGGCTTTCGCCGTCTTGCGCAACTCGGCCAGGTGCGCGCTGCTCAGCTCGGCCGGCATACGGTGTCCTTGATGGACCCCCGCCCTGGTGAGCGCCTCCTTCACCACGTCGAAGCGGACCGAACCGTCCCGCCCGACGGTGAACTGGTAGTTGAGGTCCTGGCGTTTGGGCAGCCATTCCTCCATCACCAGTGCCAGTCGCCCGGTACCATGCCGGTCCGCCTGACGGTGGATCATCCGACTGGCCAGCTCCAGCCGCGCGGCCTCGTGCACGACGAGGATGCCTTTGCCGGAGACGCCGAAGGCGTCCTTCAGTACGACACTGCGACCGGCCGCCAGCCATTCCCGCGCCGTCCGGACGGCGGCGTCGAACTCGTCGAGATTCCGGCACACCGTCCCTTCGGGTTGCCGCAGGCCGAGTTGGCCGACCACCAGACGGCTGTAGATTTTGCTGTTGACCTCCTTGCTGACGCCGGCACCCGACACGGCCAACGGCAGATGGGCGACAGTTGCCAGCCGTTCCTCGGAGGCGGACACACCGTGCGGCCACAGGTGAGCACCGCGCCGGGCATAACGCTCCATTTTGGTGACGATGCCGGGATCGTCCAGAGCGTCCTCCGTCACGGTTCGGTCCGCAGCGGACCGTGCGACGACCACGACGTCGGGGAGGCCCACCCCCAGCTCGTCGAGGTAGGAAAGGTAGTCGTCGTCGGGCGATTCCCTGAGGACGACGGCATCGCCGGAGTCCGCGAGGAACAGCGTGAACTCCTCCATACGGCCCACCGTCGCGTTGCTCCGCACGGCCCGCACTTTGGGCAGACCCAGCTCGCCTTTGGCCCACTGTTCTTCGACCTCGAAGTTCCCGACCGCGACGCACGGGGTGTCGGGCGAACCCGTCAGCATCCGCCGCAGGCGGCGGGTGATCTCGTGCGCCGGCACGCGCATCCCTCCTGGGTCAGTGCTCGAAGACCATCGCGGAGAACGTGGCACCCAGGCCGACCGCGGTCAGGACGTAGCGGTCGCCCCGGCGCAACCTGTGCTGTTGCCGTGCGGAACACAGGTTCACGAAGGGGTCCGAGCCGAAGCAGTGGCCGAGTCGCGGCAAGTTGTCCAGGAAGAGACGTTTGGCGGTGACGCCTATCAACCGCAGGACACGAAGCCACGACAGCTGGTTGACGTTGTGCGGGAGAATCAGGGCGATGTCGTCCACGCCGATTCCCGCGGCTCGCACGGCCGCGGAGATGACGTCGGCGAGGGCCCCGGCATAGGCGCCCTGGAAGGCGGCGCTGGTCTCGGGGGACATCCACGGGCCGTCCTTGAACCGCCCGTGGGTGCACGTCGCGTAGCTCAGCATCCGGTCGTGGCTGCCGCCGGCTCGCACCAGGACGGCTGCCGAAGCCTCGCCCATGACTGCGCTGTCCGGGATGATCCGGGCCGCTTCCGTGAAGGTCTTGTCGCCCGTCAGCACTACCGCCCGGGCGTCGGGATCACCGTCGTCCGCGAGCAGTCGGCCGGCCAGGTCCACTGCCAGCAGGGGCGACGCGCAGGCGTGCTGGGTGACACTGAAGGTGGCCGCCCCGCCCAGCCCGACCGACTCGCACGCCTCCCGCAGCGGATTGAGGGGGTACGGGGCGGCGACCGGCATGCTCCTGGCGTGCACCACATACCGCACGCGGGTCCGGAGCGACGCCAGTTCGGGGAGTCCCTCCAGAGCTGCGACCAGAAGGCCGGTGAGCGTGCCGGAGGTGTCCAGGCTGACCTCCGAGAAACCGTAGAAGCGTTCGTACAGCCGCAGCCGGTTCTCGTCCGTCTCGTACGGACGCAGGCGGGCACCGACCGGCGCACGCTCCGCCGGTACATGCACCGAGACGGCTTCGATCGACGTCAAGAGAACTCCTCATCGCTCGCACGGCGCGGCGCGTGCCGCTACCGGGGCGGCGCGAACCGGGCCCGGGCGCTGTCGAGTCACTCTCGCTGTTCGCTGTGCGGGCGGCAATGCTCGGGTGGGCGCGCCGGGGGGTCTGACAGCTTGGGCATGCCGCAAGGAGGCGTGCCGGAGTGGGCAGGTCGGCGCCGATACTGAGCCCGGCAACGGCATCCGGTGCCGGGCCCAACGACCGAGAGGACGGATCGGACCGTGCTGGGACACATGACCATCGCGGGGAAGCCCGTTGCCGCCACTGACTGGACTGAGGTCGAGAACCCGGCGCGGGCCGAGGTGTTCGCCAAGGTTCCGTCGGCCTCTGGTGCCGAGGTCGACGCCGCGGTGTCGGCCGCCGCGGACGCGGCATCCGACTGGGCCGGACTCTCGCAGCCCGAGCGCCAGAACCTGCTGCGGGCGTGCGGGGACGCGCTCGCAGGTCACCTCGACGACGTGGCCGAACTCGTCACCCAGGAGCAGGGAAAGCCGTTGCGCGACGCGCGTGCCGAGGTCGGTCTGTCCGCCGACTGGTTTCACCGGACGGCCGAACTGTCCCTGGAACCACAGGAATACGTGCGGGACGACACCGCGCACATCACGGCCGTGCGGGTGCCGCACGGGCCCGTCGCCGCCATCGCGCCGTCGAACTTCCCGATCATCCTCGCGGTCGTCAAGATCGCGCCGGCGCTGCTGGCCGGCAACACCGTGGTGCTCAAGCCCTCCCCGCTGACCCCGCTGTCCGGGCTGCGCATGGCCGAGATGTTCGCATCAGTTCTTCCGTCCGGCGTACTCAATGCGGTCAGCGGCGGGGCCGACACGGGGACGGCCTTGGTCACCCACCCCGATATCCGGATGGTGTCCTTCACGGGCTCCGACACCACGGGCCGGGCGATCGCCCGGGCAGCCTCCTCCGACCTCCGGCACGTCGTTCTCGAACTCGGCGGGAACGACGCCTGTCTGATCCTGCCCGGCACCGACGTGTCCGCCGTGGCCCCGGCCGTCTTCGCCGCGGCCATGCGTAACTGCGGCCAGTTCTGCGCGGCCGTCAAGCGGGTGTACGTGCCCCGCGACCAGGCCGCGCAGCTTGCCGACGCGCTGGCTGCGGAGGCCGACTCAGTCGTCCTGGGAGACGGTCTCGAATCCATGACGGATCTCGGCCCGCTGGTGAGCGGCGACCAACGGGCCAAGGTGTCCGCGTTGGTCGCCGCAGCCGTGCACGCGGGCGGCCGGGTGGTCCGCGGCGGGCAGGCACCTCAGCGCCCCGGTTACTTCTTCACTCCTACCATCGTCACGGACCTGCCGCCCGGCACGGCTCTGGAGAAGGAGGAGCAGTTCGGCCCGGTGATCCCGGTGATCGCCTACGACAGCGTGCCGGAGGCGGTGGCGCGCGCCAACGACACCCGCTTCGGGCTGGGCGGCTCCGTGTGGGGGTCCGTCGAGGCCGCGCGCGCCGTGGCGGCCGGACTTGAATGCGGCACGGTGTGGATCAACACGCACGGCGACCTACGGTACGACGTGCCCTTCGGCGGCCACGGGCAGTCCGGCGTCGGCCTGGAGTACGGGTACTGGGGCCTGCTGGAGTACACGCGTGTCAAGGTGCTGAACGTCGCCGAGGGGCCGGCTGCCTGACGGCACGAGGGCAGATCACCTGGTGCCTGCCGCCTGGGCGACACGCCGCCGCATGACTTTGCGCACGGCGCAGGCGTGTCGTTCCTGAGCGCGGGGCCGGGCCGGGCGGTCCGCCGAGGACCGGAGGGTTCGGGTCCTGATCGGTCCGGTGGCACCGGCCGGGCACGCCGTCATTCCGTGGCCGTCACCAGACCGCGGCTGCCGGAGTCCTGCTTGCTCAGCGCGGTCCGGATCCCGGCAGCCATCTCGTTCGCCTGGTGCTCTGAGGCACCGACGGTCACCAGGCCGATCATCGGCCGAGAGCGTGTCAGGCCGCGCACCGTCGTGGGATAGGCACGTATCCCTTCCTCCCAGAGACGCTGGAAGAGGGGACGGATCCCGTCGGCGTACGAGACGGGTGCGGGCAGCGCGACGGGAAAGGTGTCGAAGGAGCGCGCCACCAACTCCTCCGGAGAACCGAGGAGATCCAGCAGGGCGATGGAGTGTGCGGCGCCGCTCCGGCGGGCGTTGATCTCCGTGACGTACAGTTCACCGGCCGAGGTGACGAGGAAGTCGACGCAGAACCATCCCCGGAAACCGAGGGCGTGCGCGCTCGCGCCCATGGCATGACCCACCGAGCGGATCCGGCTGCCGTCGTCCGGTGTGACCGACTCCGTGCCCACGGCCACGTCGCGGAACCGATGTCCGTCGACTGTCATGCTGCTGAGCACGATCCGCCGGACTCCGCCGTCGTCGATGAAGAGATCCACCGCCGGGCAGCCCCGATCGTGTGCCCGTTCCACATACTCCTGCACCAGCAGCGGATAGGTCTGCAGGAACGGCTCCCGGTGCGCCGTGGACCAGAAGCGTTCCAGGGCCTTTCGGCCGACGCCGACGACCGCTGAACCATTGCCGCCCACGCCGAACATGCTCTTGGCTATGGCCTGCCCGTGGCTGGCCGTCAGGTGCCGTACAGCTCCCTCCAGCTCCACGTCGCAGGTGACAGTGAAGGTCTTGGGCACTCGCACGGCCGGCACGTATCCCGCCAGGTCCTGGCAGCTCTGCTTGGAGTCCAGGTACAGACTGGCCCAGTAGTGGGGTTCGTCTGTCCCTTCCAGCTCTACCTCGCAGCCCCAGCTCCGTACCGCGGCGGCGAGCGCGTACACCCCCGGGGTGGCGCCCCAGACGATCAGTCTGACCCGCTCGTGGCCCTCCACTGCACCGCGCAGGGCCGCCAGAGAACGTCCGTCGCCCAGCAGGTCCTGAAGGAGCAGCCCGCTGCGCGGTCGCGGTGCGACGACGGGCGGAACAGCCTGGCCCAGGGCCACGTGTACGTCTTCCAGCCAGAGCCGGTCGACGCCGTGCGGCAGCACCAGGACGCGGCGTCGGGCGCTCCAGAACACACATTGGTCGGCCAGGCCCGTGCCCCAGTCGGAGAAGGCCTTCTCGACGGCCGGGGCGAAACGCTGGGACGGATGACGAAGGTTGAACTCGGCGATGTTCGGGACGATGAGATCGATGCTTTCGGACACGTCGGGTCTGTCCTCATGTCGGTGAGACGGCCCCGCAGGGCTCAGTTCGTGAGTGCGGCAGCAGACGCGGCCGCGTCCTTCGTGCGGGTGAGCGGTGCGGGCGCGGCCGGTGGCAGGAGCCCGGCCAGTCGTCGGGCCACCGCAAGCGTCGTCAGGTCCTCCAGATAGGGGCCCGCGACCGCCAGGCCGATGGGCGTTCCCCCGGGGTCCAGGCCGACAGGCACCACAGTGGAAGGCAGGTAGCTCACACCGGTGAGTCCCGCCCAGACGATCTGGTCCCAGTACGGCCTTTCCGTTCCGTCGACGACGATCCGGCGCTCCGCGAAGGGCCGGTGGTCGTGCGGGATGGATGTGTTCGGCGCCACCGGCAGGAGGATGGCGTCGCACTCGGTGAAGAACTGGTGCCAGCGCGCTCGCATCCGGGTACGGCGGTCATCGGCCTCCGCCCAGTCCCGGTAGCTCTGGCCGGCGAACCGGCCGCCCAGCTCCTCGCCGGGCGGGTGCTCGCCGTGGGCCATGGCTGCCACGTCCTGCGCCGAGTACGAGTGGACCGCGACACCGGCGAGCAGGCGCCGGAACACGAGGTCGCTGGCCTCCAGACGGATACCCGGCGGCCTGGCGTCCTCGACGGCCACTCCGTCGGCGCTCAGCCGCTGCGCCGCGTCCTCCAGTGCCCGCCGTACGGCGGCGTCCACAGGGCAGTACGAATCGTCGAACCAGGTGGCGACCCGGCGCAGCGGCCGGGCGGGCGGCAGCGACACCTGCCAGGCCCTCCGGTCCCACGGATGCGGACCCGCGATCACGTCGAGGGCCGCGCCCAGGTCGTCCACAGTGCGGGCAATCGGCCCCACGACGTTCATGTCCACGTTGCCCGGCTTGTACGGGGCAGGGGGGACGTGGCCGTGGGTCGGCACCAGGCCGTGGCTCGGCTTGTGGCCGAACACTCCGCACATGGCCGCGGGCAACCGGATCGAGCCGGCCACGTCGGAGCCGATCTCCAGGGGAGACAGTCCCGCGGCGACCGCCGCCGCCGCACCGCCGGACGAACCGCTGGGACTGCGGCCGAGATCCCATGGATTGCGTGTGACGCCGAAGAGTTCGTTGTACGTCTGGAGATCGCCCGAGCCTGCCGGGACGTTCGTCTTGCCGAAGACGACCACCCCGGCATCCCGGAGTGCGGCGATCGCCGAGGCGTCCTCACGAGGCACATGGGAAGCAAGTCCCGGGAGCCCACCGGTCGTGCGCAGGCCCGCGGTGGCCATGCAGTCCTTGACCGTCATGGCGACTCCGTGGAACGGCCCCAGAGGTTGTCCCCGCATCACTGCCGCGTCCGCGTCCGCGGCCTGCGCCGCGGCGCGTTCGTCGATCGTCACCACCGCGTTGAGCAGCGGGTTGAGTCGCTCGACGCGGTCCAGCTGCGCGGCGAGGTATTCCCGAGCGGAGAGCCGGCGGGCGGCGATGGCTTCAGCCACCTGTCGGGCTGGCCACCAGCACACTTCGTCGTCGGATGCGGTCATCTTCTTCTCTGCCCTTCTCGCGTTCAACTGGGTGCCGGCATTTCTAGGCCCGCAGGTGTCGGTCCATACGCCGGCGGGTGACGGACAACCCGGCGAGGAGCATCACGACCAGGTATCCCACGTGCCCGCACAGGGCGAGTCCGCTCCCGCCGAGCGCCAGTCCGCGGAGCAGCTCGATGGCGTGGTACAGGGGCAATGCCTCTACCAGAGCCGTCACGACAGCCGGGTACTGCGTGACGGGGAAGAAGGTGCCGGAGAACAGCATCAGACCGGTCTGCACCATGGTGACCACATCGAAGTCCTGCCATCCCCGTACGTATGTGGTGATCGCCATGCCCACGGCACCGAAGGCGGTGCCGACGAGGAGGACCGCGGGGAAGGCCAGCACGAGGCGGAGCGGTGCGGCCAGGTCCAGTGCGGCCATGACGCCCAGGAACAGTGCGCCGAACAGACCACTGCGGGCGACGGCCCAGATCAGCTCGCCCAGGATCACCTCGAAGGACCCTACGGGGCTGGTGAGGATGACCTCGAAGACACGGGCGTGCCGGAGCTTGTTGTAGAAGCTGTAGACCGACACGCCGAAGACACCCGACACGGTGGACACGGCGAGCGTGCCCGGCGCCACGTACTCGGGATAGGTGACGCTGAGCCCCGCGTAGGAAACGCTCCGGTTAATCAGCGCCCCGATCCCGGCTCCGATGGTGAACAGGTAGAAGAGCGGCTCGAAGAGTCCGGCCACGACCATCACCCAGTAGGACGGGCCGAAGCGGGTGGCGCGGACGTTGCGTTCCAGGACGGACAGGACGCGTCCCGCGACGTGCCGGCCCGGTGCTGTGGTGGTTGCTGCCATGTGCTGTCTCCCCTCAGCTGGCCAGACGGCGTTGGAAGGCCGTGCGGGCCCAGACGAGACCGAGAACGGCCCAGGCCAGCAGGACTGCGACGTGCAGGGTCAGCGGCCCGGCGGTGAAACTGTCCAGAGCGGCGGCCCGGTTGATCTCAGTGGCGTGCCACAGCGGTGAGATCCAGGCCAGGGGCCGCACCGGTGCCGGAAGCTGTCCGACCGGGAAGAACACACCCGAAACCATGATCGTCGGCATGACGCCGAACTGGTTCAGCAGGTGGAAGTGGCCCTCGTCGCGGACCGTGGCGGCGAACGCGGTCGTGGGCGCCGCGACGCTCACGGCGAGCAGGGCACACACGAGGGGGGCGACGAGCACGACCAGGGCCGGCTGAGGGACGCCGAACGCCCAGGACACCACCAGGAAGGCGACGGTGGCGAGTTCAACGACGACCAGGACGTACAGCAGCCAGCCCACGATCATGTCGGTGATCCGCACGCGCGTGTGACGCATCACGTGGAATGCGCCGATCCACTCGAAGTCCGTGTAGATCCCCATGGTGGATTCGTTGACCGCGGTCTGGAAAGCGAGTAGTGCGAGCAGCCCGGGCACGATCCACATCGCGTAGTCGGTGTTGCCGATCCTGGGCACGAAGGAGCCGACCCCGAAGCCCATGCTGAGCAGGAACAGGGCAGGCACGACGAAAAGTGAGAATGCCGAGGCACGCCACAGCCGCCGGTAGAGCAGCAGATGCCGTTCGAGTACCGTGATCGTAGGATGCGACACAAGGAATTCCATGAGGCATCTCAATCCACGAGCCGACGGCCGGTTTTGAGGAGAAACACATCCTCCAGCGTCGATCTGCGTACCAGAACACTGCTCGGGGGCAGTCCGCGGCGGTATATCTCAGCGACCACTGCGTCCCCGTTGTCCCCGAAAACCAGGATCCGGTCCGGAAGTTGTTCCACACGGTCACCGATTTCGGTGAGTTTTCCTGCGTAGTCGTTCAGCGACGGGGCGTCGAAACGCAGTTCCACGACCTCGGGCGGGACGAGGGAGGAGATGAGCGTGCGCGGGGAGCCGGCGCCGACGATGCGGCCGTGGTCCATGATGATCAGTCGGTCGCAGAGCTGTTCGGCCTCGTCCATGTAGTGCGTGGCCAGGATCAGCGTCGTGCCCCGTTGCTTGAGCTGGAACAGACGCTCCCATAGCAGATGCCGGGCCTGTGGGTCGAGTCCGGTCGTCGGCTCGTCGAGAATGACAAGCTCCGGGTCGTTGACGAGGGCGCGGGCGATCGCCAGACGCCTCTTCATGCCGCCGGACAGCGGTTGGACCTCGCTGTCCGCCCGCTCGCGGAGCTGTACGAAGTCCAGCAGCTCCGCGGCGCGTTCACGCGCCCGGGACCGGCTCATGCCGAAGTAGCGTGCATAGGTGGTCAGATTTTCACGGACGTTCAGGTGCTGGTCCAGAAGGTTGTCCTGGGGAATGATTCCCATCCGGGCCCTGATGTCCGGCCCGTGCGCCTGCGGGTCCATTTCCAGAATTCGCAGCGTGCCACTGGTGACCGGAGAGACGGTGCTTATCATACGCATTGTCGTCGACTTGCCCGCACCGTTCGGGCCGAGAATACCGAATACCTCTCCCCGCTCGATGCCGAACGTGATCGAGTCGACGGCCGTGGTGTCACCGAATTCTTTGGTCAGTTCCTCGGCGAAGACGACCGGTTGATGGGACACGCAACCTCCAGGGGACAACGAAAAATCGGCCTCAATACGCGGAGCCTGCGCAGAGATGCGCTGCTCGCGAGGCTACTAGATTCGAAAATTCAGGTCCAGGTGTTCGCCCCGTCAGTGAATCAGTATGGCCTTGAAAATCTCCTGACGGTCGAACGCGCGGTAGGCGAGCGGGGCTTCGTCGAGCGAGAGGCGATGTGAGACCACCGTCGCGGGATCCACCCGGCCGGCCCTGATCAGGGCGAGTACCCGGTCGCGCAGGCGGATCGGATCCCCCACGCAGAAGCGCAGCGTCAGTTCCCGCGCGAACGACAGCCCGGCCGGAAAGGGCGTGGCCGCTGAGTGGTGGACGCCCACCGCAACCACGGTGCCGTGTACGGCCGCCGCGTGCAGGGCGCAGACGAGCGCCGCGTCGCTGCCCACCGCCTCGATGACCCGCTCGGCCCCGTCCGCGGCGCCGGTGTGCAGCACGGCAGAGAGCGCGCCGGGCTCCACCGCTTCGAAGCCGTGGTCAGCGGCCCGCTCGCGCCGCTCCGGGACCGGATCGGCGAGGACGACCCGTGCCGCACCGGCCACCGAGGCACAGACGGCGGCCAACAGCCCGACGGGGCCGGCTCCGACGACGGCGACGGTGTCGCCGGGCGTGACTGCCGCGTCCGATACCGCGGCATAGGCCGTGCTGAGTACGTCTCCGACGAAGACCGCCTGCTCGTCGGAGACGTCGTCGGGCGTGCGCTCCAGCACGACGTCGGCGAACGGGACCCGCACGAACTCCGCCTGGCCGCCCGGGAGCGAGGCGCCGACCACGGTGTCGTAACCGAACAGTCCCACCTCCGGACACTGGTAGTGCCACCCCCGTCGGCACCTGACGCACCTGCCGCACGCAACCACGTCAGAGGCGAACACGCGCTCCCCGGCACGGAACGGCGCCTCGTCGCCGACCTCGTGGACGACGCCGGCGAACTCGTGCCCCATCACCGTGCCCTCCGCGAACCCCGGCAGTTCGCCGCGGTACGGATGAAGGTCCGTACCGCAGATGGCCGACCGGGTGACACGCACCACCACGTCCCGCGGATGGCGCACCAGTGGCTCCGCCACGTCCATGACCTGGACCGCACCGGGCCGGCGGAAGACGACGCCCTTCATACGAGACCGTCCTGACACCCGAAATCCACGATCACCCAATCCTTTTCAGCCACGTGCACACTGCGGCGTGCCGTACCGCGCACCAGTTCCACCTGCGCAGGTCGGGCGGCGTGATTGATCACCAGCGCACGCTCCCCGGGGCGGGACAGGATCTCGACGTCCGGATCGGGGCACTCCACGGCCGGGCCGACACCGGCGAGCCGGGCCAGCCGCCGGTACAGCTCCGGCCAGTCGGCCGCCGTCAGCCTTCCGTATCCGTCGATCTGAGCCTCGAACGGCGCGTTGGTGAACACCACGCGTCCTTTGCCGAGTGCTTTCGTGACCAGGGCAGGGGATCCGTCCGGATAGCGGGCGAGCACCTCGGCGTCCAGAGTGCGCAGAGTGGTGGGCACCGTCCGGACCGTCTCCCAGGACAGCGGCCACCGTGCGTCCTCCCACAGAAGGGCCGACTTACCGTCCGCGCACCGGTCGAAGTCCACGATCTCGGCGCCCACCAGATCAGGGCCGGCAAAGCCGTGGAGGTGGTCGCCCAGCGACAGGAACACGGTTGCTCCCGCCTGTGCGGCGTGTGCCAGACGTTCGATGTCGCCCAGGGTCAGACGCGTAGGCGACGGGCAGATCACCAGGCGCCGTCCCGCCGTCCCGCCCGCCACCAGGTCGAAGTCGAAGTGGGCGCGCTTCAGCAGCAGATATGCATAGAACGTCGCCACCGTGGAGCCGGGGGCGTCGAGGTAGCTGCTGCCGGTGCCCCGCACGTGCTCCGGCAGGTACACCGCCGTCGGTGCGGGAGGGGGCGGGACTGCCGGACCGAGGGCTGCGGCGAGCGCCTTCCGTACGGCATGCAGGGCAGGCTTCGGTTTCCCGTCGGCCCGGTGCAGTCCCGTCAGCCGTTCCATGGGGCGCTCCCGGTACGGCGCATGCCCTGAGGTGATGTCCTGCCAGCACCACACCAGGACCCCTGACGCACCGTTGCCGAGCGCCGATGCGACCGTGGCGCGCAGGTACGCGGCGCCTGTCGTCTCGTCTGTTCCGTAACTGGCCAGTTCGTCCACCAGCGGCACGCCGTGCGCAGCGGACGCCTTGACCAGGAAGGGAACGAGATGTGTCGCCTTGAACGACAGCGTGGACTCGATCGACCCGGGTGCCCACGAGGGGAACCCGTGGGTGCCGACGACGTCAAGGCCGGCGCTGTTGTCCGGACCGAACGGCCCGGGGGCGAAGACCGCCGAGGCGTCGTTGGCCTGCATGACCAGCACGCCCGGGGCCTCTTCCCGCAGCACCTCGGTGAGCCGGTCCTGCCAGGCCGCGACCTCTTTGTGGGTGAGTCGCCGCGCAGCGTCCGGATCGATGTTCCACAATTCGTCGCCGAGGTCGAAGGCGAGGACGTTTCCGTACCCGCCCAGCGCACCGGCGACCTGGCGGGCCAGCAGTTCCTCCGCACCGAGCAATTCCGGATCCCGCCAGATGTCACGGCCCTGCCGCCAGGGCAGATCCAGCAGCTGCCCGTTCATCCAGATGGTGAACAGCGAGATGACACAGGTAAGTTGGACCTCCTCCGCGGCGCCCACTGCCTCGCGCAGCCGGTCGATCACCGCGGAGCTGATCTCGTCGGCGCAGGGCTGTACGTCTCGCCAGTACAGGAAGAGTCTGACCGTGTTGAAACCGGCATCGGAGATGCGTCGGAAGTCTTCGCGCAAGTCGGTCGGCCGCCAGTCGGTCCATATCCGGCACCCCGCGGCAGGCGCCTGGTAGGTGACACCCAGGGGTGTGAACGGCTCACCGTCACGGAGGATGCGTCCGTCGGCGACGGTGAACGCACTCACGGCCGTACTCCGTCGCCCAGGCGGCCGAGCGCCGCGGAGAGCCGGTCCACGACGTAGGCCACGTCATCCGTGGTCATACGGCTGTGCAGGGGCAGGGTCAGTAACCGGTCGGCCATCTGCTCGGTCACGGGCAGCGGACGCCGCGCGACGTCGCAGGGCCGGTCGGCGGCACGGAAGCGGGTGAAGGAGTGCACGGGCCGGTAGTGGACGGACGTCTGCACGCCGTCCGCCCGCAGCGCGGCCTGCACGCCCGCTCGATTCACCTGCTCCGGAAGAACCATGGCCATGAGGTGGTACGCGGAGTCCTCCGTTCGGCCCGCCCACGGGACGACTGCGTCCGGTAGGTGCCGGGCGAGCAGCTCGTGGTAGGCCCGGGTCAGCGCGCGGCGACACTCCCGGTCGGCCGCGAGCCGGCCGAGCTGCACTCTGCCGATGGCGGATCCCACCTCGGTCGGGCGGTAGTTGAGGCCGAGGTCGACGATGTCGTAGTCGGATCCGCCGCTGACGGCACGGTCCCACGATGTCCGGGTGATGCCGTGCGAGCGCATCGCACGGATCCGGTCGAGCACAGCAGGGTCCCGCGCCACCACCATTCCGCCCTCACCCGTGGTCATGTTCTTGGTCGCGTGAAAGCTGTAGCAGCCGATGTCCCCCACGGTCCCCAGGGCCCTACCGGCCCCGCGGACCACCGGGGAGTGCGCCGCGTCCTCGATCAGCGCAAGGCCGTTGGCCCTGGCGATGTCCCGCAGCTCTTCCAGCCGGGCCGGGTATCCTCCGTAGTGCATCGCCACCACCGCACGGGTGCGCGGTGTGATCAGGGCACGGACCTCCTCAGGGGACACGGTGGGTTCGGCGGCCGACACGACGTCGGCGAAGACCGGGACCCCGCCTTGCAGGGCCACCACCGCGGCGGACGCCACGAATGTCAGCGACGGCATGATCACTTCGTCGCCGGGACGCAGTCCGAGGGCGAGCACGGCAAGGTGCAGCGCGGCCGTTCCGCTGCTGACGGACACCGCGTGGGACACGCCCAGTGCCGAGGCGAACTCCGTCTCGAAGGCCTGGCTGACCGGGCCCGCAGTCAGCCAGCGCGAGGTGAGCACGTCCGTCACCGCCGCGACCTCCTCGGCGCCGATGGTGTTGTCGGCCAACGACACGCTGCGTGCGGCATGTTTCCCGGCGAGCGTCACAGAACCTCTCCTCTCGGTCACCCGTAACCGGCCGCGACGGCTTCGGCGACCCGGTCCCACCCCATCCCGCCGCGCGCCCGGGACCGCCCGGCCGCCCCCAGCGCCATCCGCAAGCCGTCATGGGTCAGCAGCCGGATCAGCGCGTCGGCGACGTCAGCCGGCCGCGCCTCGACCACGAGCCCGTCCACGCCGTCGCGCACCACGTTCTCCGCCCCCTCGAACCGGCCGGACAGGACGGGCTTTCCGCACCACCAGGCCTCGGCGAAGACGAGGGGAAAGACATCCAGCGTGGAGGGCAGTGCCAGCACGTCACACGCCGCCAGGGCGTCATGCTTGGCCTGATCCGTCAGCACGCCGAGATCACGTATGCGGCCGTCCTGCGCCTCCCGCAGGGACTCGCCGGCCCCGGGGTCCGCATCGGGCCCACAGAAGACGAACGTCGTGTCCGGGACGTGTCGCCAGACCAGCGGGGCCGCTGCGAGCAGGGTCCGGTATCCCTTCGTGGCGAGCTTCCGGCCGAGGAAGAGCACTATCCGCCCGGCGAGACCGTGCTCCCGTCGGAACCGTCCGCTGTCGGGCTGCCCGGTCAGGTCCGGGGCCTGCGGCAGGCCGACCACCCGGACCGGCGCGTCGCACAATGAGCGGACAGCCCGCGTCTCCGTCGCCGTCAGCGTGTACACGACGTGCGCGTCCGCGCACAGATCCGCTCCCAGGCCACGATCCGGCCATGCCCCGGGCGCCGAGGCGGGGGTGAGGGCCAACCGCGCGTCGAAGCGCCGGGCAAGGGCCCGCCCGATCGCCGCGTGGGCGGGCATGGCCAGGTCGTACACGTGGACGATGTCCGGACGGAACCCGAGGCCGTCATGAGGCAGCTCCGCCACGGAGCTGTACACGGGCCACGGTGTGTCCATCAGATCGGATGGACGCTCAGCGTCCGTGAGGACGGCCACGCGCAGGCCGCGCCTGGCGAGGTGCGCCGTGGTACGCCAGCCCATGCGCTCGGCGCCCGACAGGGCGCCGGGGCCCAGGCCTCCGAAGACGGTCAGCACGCTCGGTGCAGCCGTGGCCACCTCCGGTGTCATGGCGTCCGCTCCAGACCGGTCGGCAATCCCCGCTGCCGGTACCAGCGCAGCACCTCGCGGAGCCCCGTGTCGAGGTCGGTGACCGGCAGGGACGGCAGCAGCGTCCGCAGCGTCCGCAGGTCCGGTAGGCGCCGTGCGGGCGAGGCCGAGGGCGGGGGCATGGCGGACACGGTGCGCCGGGCCTTCGTCATGTCCATGAGCCTGTGCGCGAGCTGGAACATGGTGATCTCTTCCCGATCGTTGCCGATGTTCGCCACGACCGGCTCCTGCGACGGAAGGGCGGTTAGGCGCACGGTCGCCTCAACCGCATCGTCGACATAGCAGAAGGCCCTGCGCTGATCGCCGCCGTACACCGGGAACGGGTCCACCCCGGACCCGAGCCTCTCGATGAACTGGGGGATGACGTGCGCGCTGCCCATCCGGGGGCCGAAGACGTTGTAGTAGCGGCCGATCCGCACCCGGAAACGGTCGGCCCGGGCATGCAGCATGGCCTCCGAGACCGCCTTGCTCAGTGCGTAGGAGGCCCGCGGATGATGGACGCGAGCCAGTGCGAACGGGGCGTCCTCCGCCGTGGGCAGGCCGGCCAGGCCCAGCTGCGCGGCTCCGTCGCCTACTTCGCTCGTGGAGCTGAGGAAGACGGCGGCCGGCGGGTTCCGGTCGCAGTAGTCCAGCACATGGACGGTGGCCTGGACGTTGGTGCGCAGGACACCCGCCGGATCGTCCAGGGCCCGCCGCACGCCGACGACCGCCGCGAGATGGTAGACGACGTCGAAGTCGCCGGGCAGCGAGCCGTCAGTGATGGGCTGGGACAGGTCGTGGCGGACCAGACGCGCCGCACGGGACAGCCCTGCCAGCTCCTCGTCCATGACGCCCCGCGAGAAGTCGTCCAGCAGGGTGACGTCGCAGCCGTCGGAGACCAGTCGCCGCCCCAGATGGGCCCCGATGAACCCGGCGCCGCCGGTGATCAGCACTCGGTCAGCCATGGCCCAGCCCGATGTACGTGAGGCCCTTCGCCCCGGACAGTTCGGCATGCAGGTTCCCCCACATGTCGAAGACCACCGGTGACGGGGACATCAGCGAGAGCAGACGCTCCGCGTTCAGTGCGCCGTATTCCGGATGGTCGGTGAGCAGGATGAGCGCGTGCGCGTCGCGCAACCCCTCGTCCAGTCCGGTCGGGAGGAAACCGAGCCGGTCGATGCTCTCCGGATCCACCTCGAAGTCGTGACCACGCAGGACTCCCACCTGGTCGCGCAGTGCCTCGGCGACGGGACCGGACGCCGCACCCCGTACGTCGTCCGTCGCGGGGCGGCCCTTGTACGCGATGCCCGCCACCAGAACGGCGGCCCGGCCCGGGTCATGGCCGGCGGCCTCCAGCGCCTGCGTGACGCGCTCGACGGCATAGCCCGGAAGACTCTCGTTGACCGTTCTGGCCGCCGCGACCATGGGCAGGTGATGACCGCTCTGGCGGGCAGCGTGGAGAAGGAGGTACGGATCCTTGGTCAGGCAGCTGCCGCCGACGAATCCGGGACGGGATAGATCCGGCCGGGGATACCTCAGATTGGCGCTCTCGATCAGCTCGTGGGCGTCCAGGCCGAGCCGGTCGGCCAGCAATGCCACCTCGTTGCCGAATCCGTAGATCAGGTCGGTGTGCGCGTTGCAGATCAGCTTGATCATTTCACCGGCTTCGAGCGACGACACCGTGACCCGGTCGGCCGCCAGGGGGGCCAGGAGCTGCCCCGCCCGCTGTGCGGACCGCCCGTCGAGGCCTGCCACGATCTGCGGAAGTGACGCCAGCTCATGCAGGGCCTGGCCCTGGATGATGCGCTCGGGGCAGAACGCCAGCAGCGGAGATGCGACGGCCGAGCGCAGGATCGGCAGGACGGTGCCCCGGCAGGTGCCGACGGAGACCGTGCTGCGCACCACGACGAGGGTCGTGTCCGCCATGTGCTGCGCGACATGCTCCGCGGCCGACTTCAGCTGCGTCATGTCCGGCTCCGCCGAGCCTGAGTGCACAGGCGTGCCGACACATATCACCACCGCGTCGGGCGGTGTCTCCGGCAGTGCCTCGGCGGTGGTGAGCGCACCGGACGGAAGCGACCTCAGCAAGGAGTCGAGACCGGGTTCGCGGAAGGGAGCCGAGCCTTTGTCGACGGCTGCGCGCACCGCGGGATTGGTGTCCACGCCGACGACCCGGTAGTGGGCTGCCAGGGATGCCGCGAGCGGCAGGCCGACATAGCCGAGGCCTACGACCGCGATGTAGCCGTCGGACCGATTCTGTTCACTGACCATGGTCGTACGCCGTTTCTGCCAGGACGCTCTGCAGCAGAGCGGGAAGGTCGACTTTGCCGAGGGACGTCCTGGGCAGCTGGTCCAGGAAGTGCAGGTGGCTGGGCATCTCGTGCGGGGCCAGGCCGCCCCGGAGGAACGAGGCGATGCCGATCGCGTCGATCGCGTCCGGGTCCTCGACCACGACGGCCAGGTGCACCTCCTCCTCGTTGCCCCGAGCCCTGCCGAAGGCCTTGGCCGCGCGGACCAGGGGGTGGTCCTCGGCACGCCCCTCGACCCGCCGGGGATTGACCTTGCGACCGCCCACGTTGATGAAGGCGGACTTGCGGGCGGTTATACGGAGCCGTCCGGCGGTGTCGACGACGGCGAGGTCGCCCGTGTCGAAGTAGCCGTCCGGGCCCGGCTCGGTGCCCGGCGGACCGTGGTAGCCGACGAGCATCGTCTCCGTGCGGACCATGAGCCGGCAGCCTTCCTCCTCGGCGGCGCCCAGGCGCCAGGTGACGCCCGGCGCGGCGGTGCCCACGCTGCCGGGGGCAGCGGGTTCCCCGGGACGCTGGCATGCGATCAGCCCGGTCTCCGTACTGCCGTAGACCTGAGACACCGGCACACCCAGGACGGCCTCCGCCGCCTGCGCCGTACGCGGCGCCAGCGGCCCTCCGGAGGACAGGGCGACGCGCAGTTCCGGGGCCGCCAGCCCCTCTGCCGCGCTGGCGGTGAGAAGGTCGTAGAGCAACGGGGTGCCGAGGAGGACGGACGCGCCGGAGGCGAGGGCGGCGTGCACGGTACGCAGCCTGAACACCGGTGAGGTGAGCAGTACCGCCCCCGACAGGAGCGCGCAGGTGAGCCCGCCCACCAGACCGAAGGAGTGGGCGAAGGGAAGTGGCAGCAGGATCTTGTCGCGGTCCGTGACGCCGTACAGGTCGCGGTAGAGCCCGGCTCCGTGCAGGACGGCGGAGAGGCGGTGCCGGACGACACGCTGTGGGCCGGTGGATCCGGAGGTGACCTGGAGCAGGGGCGTCTCGTCGGCAGTTAGGCCCGGGGGCGGTTCGTCGGGCGGTGTTTGCACGAGGCCGGCCAAAGGCTCGGTCAGTTCCTGATGGGTGAGCCCGGGCGTCACGCCGGGCGTGCCGACCGGAGCGATCACCTGGCCGACAGTCGGGCCGAGGCCCGCGCGTTCCACGCAGAGCACCTCCTGAGAACAGCAGAGCAGGCCGGCGAGGACCGCGATGCTCGCGGCAGAGTTGTCGAGAACGAGAGTGACGGGGCCGGGACCGGTACGCAGGGAGCTGACGCGGGCGGCGACGGTACAGGCCGCGGCATACAACTCCGCCCAGGTGGTGGTCCGCCAGGTCTCCCCGAAGTGCCCCTGGACGGCAGGTCGGCCGGGGGTGTCGCGGGCACGGTGACGCAGCAGGTCAAGCATCCGCCACCTCGTGCGAGGCCGCTTCGGCATCCAGCCCGGGCAGGTCACCGGGGAGGTAGCGGGCCGGGTCGACGCGAAAGGCCATGGCGGCCGCCTCGTAGCTCGCCGGGGTGCCGATGTCGTACCACGGGTCGTCAAA
Organism: Sphaerisporangium sp. NPDC005288; assembly: GCF_040607475.1. NCBI lineage: Bacteria > Bacillati > Actinomycetota > Actinomycetes > Streptosporangiales > Streptosporangiaceae > Sphaerisporangium > Sphaerisporangium sp. NPDC005288. Next base: position 314,720 of record NZ_JBEXGT010000004.1, read on the forward strand.
GGGGTGGGCGAACACGTCCTGTCCCTCGGCGATCAGCGCCGCCACCAGCATCGGCATGTCGAGTTGACCGTGGTCGGGCAGGTAGGCCCGGATGACTGGATCGATGACCTGGACGCCTGCCGCGACATCGACGGGGATGCGGGGCTTCTCCTGTATGCCACGCACCCGACCGTCCGCGGTGTCCAGCACGCCGAAGTCGACCGGCACGTGGAATCGATGCGTGGCCAAGGTCATCAGGCCGCCGTTCCGCCGGTGGGCTGCCATGACGGAGGCGAAGTCGAGGGACGTCAGCACGTCCCCGTTGAGCACCAGGGCGGGGGCCTCCCACTCGCGTACCAGTAGGAGCGGAGCGGCGGTACCGAGCGGGTCGCGGTCCCAGCAGTAGTCGATAAAGAGGCCGAGCCGTCCGCCGTCGCCGAACTCCTGGCGGATCATGTCCCCCCGGTAGGAGACACACAGGGTCACTCGGGAGAAACCGCAGGCGCGCAGCCTCCGTAGGGTGATCTCCAGGATGGAGAAATGCCCCAGCCGCAACAGGGGCTTCGGCATCTGGGCTGTGAGTGGACCGAGCCGAGATCCACGTCCTCCGGCGAGGATGATTGCGTGCAAGGTCACATCTCCAGTAGTCGGGAGGTGCACGGGAGCGGAAAGTCGTCTCGCCGGAAAAATCATCGTCACCCACGAAGCCGTAGGGAAGGTTCGGGCGATCGCGCGAGGGACCTGAGCGGACGGCTATGCCCGAACGTGGTCGTTGCCTGCCGTCCGCCGCGGCGGGCATCATGATCGCCGTGACAGTGCCGAAGGCTGACGTGGAAAAAGTCATGGAACGGCTGCGCCGCATTCCGGACAGCTACAGAGATTTCTCACAGCCGGCGGACCGAGAGAAGCGCTCTACCGGATACCCGATGACGTCCTGGAATACTTTTTTCGCAGGGGCCTGCCGCACCGGCCTGGGAAGAACGGAGAGGGCCCTGTCTTCGACGGGATGGATCTCCGGAACATCGTCCTGGGCCTCCGGATTCCCTCGCCACAGCAGAAGACCCTCAAGTCGATGTCCCGTGCGCTGACCGATGGGGACCACGACAGGGAGCTCCGGCGCACCGTCAGCATCCAGGGGAGGTGCCCGGATCCGGGGCACGACGGGCGCTGCGAGTTCGAACTCGCAGCGCAGGTGTCACGCAGCGCTGTTGTGACAGACGTACGGGCCCTCGGAGACCGTCACTTCGAAGTGGACGTCACTCTGCGGGGCAGCGCCGCCTGGCACCTCTCACTGTCCGCCGCGCACCGGCAGTTGATGGACGAGATCACCCGGATCGAGTTCTTCCACGTGCCGATCGCGACCTGCACACGGATCTGGCGTTCCTCGCCGACTCGGGCTCGCGGACTGCCGGCTGGCGGCCGAGTTCCTCGCCACCCGGGGCAAGGAGCTGGGGATCGAGGTTCGGTGCGCATCCGGCCTCTTCCTGTCGAGGCCCTTCTCTAACCGCCACTTCTGGATCGAGTTCCTGATGGATGGTGAATGGGTGCCGGCCGACCCGTTCTTCCTCACCGTCCTGGCACGCTGGGGCCTGCTGGACGAGTCCGACTGGCCGCCTGACCGCGTCCCCATGGGTATCTTTTGGTCGCTTGACTTCGACTACCTCGACGAACCACTCATCACCCATAAAGGAGGAAGTGATTCTTCCTGCATGACAAGATGAGAGTGGCCGGGAGATGATTCAAATTCCCCGCAAGGTGAAATCCGGAGAAATCCCCCGGAATGCCGTCAAGAGGATTTCCCCATGGTGACGGCGAGGGGCGCGGAGGAACTCCGCGAACTGGTGGGACGCCACCTGGGGTACAGCCGCTGGACGCTGATCACGCAAGAAAAAGTGACAGGGTTCGCCGATCTCACCGGTGACGCCCAGTGGATCCACGTCGATCCGCAGCGCGCCGCGGAGAGCACGTTCGGGGGCACCGTCGCCCACGGTCATTTGGTCCTCTCGCTCGCCCCGATGTTGCTGGCCGACATCTGGGAGGTGCAAGGATTTTCAATGAGCGTCAACTACGGCTGTGACCGGGTGCGTTTTCTCGGTCCGGTCAGAGTGGGCGCCGAGCTGCGTGCCGGTGCCGCCCTGGAAACGCTGGAACCCGTGCGGGGCGGAGTGGAGACGAAGCTCAAGGTGGTCTTCGAGGTGAGGGAACGACGTGTCCCCGTATGTGTGGCACGGCTCGTCTTGCGGAACTACGTGTGAGGCCCTCCGTTGAACGCGACAGGGAGAACCCGGTGAACGACTCGTGGAATCGCCTCCATGATGCCGCCCGGCACGACGACCCGTACCAGGCCCTGGTCGCACTCCACCAGAGCACGGGTGGTGAGGTGCTGCGCTGCGGGCCGGGCGGCCACTCGATCGCGCCAGAGGAGATCGTTCACCGCGCCACTCGGGTGCGAGTCGGCGGCTCGGACGTCGACCGGGTGACACGGACCGAAGATGTGTGCACACCTGCCCGGTTGACGCGGTTCGGCCTGGTCGCTCTGCGCCATGCGGGCGTCTGCGCGAGCGAGGCGGACACGGACTGGACAACGGGCCTGGCGTGGCTGAGGGCCGGGCTGTCGGAGCGTCTCCTGAGCGCTTGTACGACGTCACTCGATTCTCGGTGGTCCGGCGGGTCCAAGCTGCTCCACCAGCAGCTGGTGAAAGGCGCGCTCGCCGATGTGGCGGCCGAGCTCACCGAGATCCGGACGCTGCTGGCCGGCACCGCTCCCGACCGGGCCGTGCTCGCCCTGGTGCACCGACAGCTCACGGGCGTCGACCGGGCGCAGTTGCGGCTGCTCGGCGCGAACGGCTTCGCGGCCGACGGACCCGGCCGGTGGACGTACGTGTCCGAACTGCTCGGGGACGTCTACGCCGGGCAGACGACCGAGGAAACGGGAGCCGCGACGTGATCGAGTTGGAAGGCCGGCTGTCCGCGCTGCGCGACCACGCCCGCGCATGGGCCGACTCCCTGCGGGACCATGCGCTGGAGGCGGACCGGCATCCCGATTCCCTGGACCGGTATCTGGACCTCCCGGCCTTTTCCCGGTTGGCCTCCCTGCAGATCCCTCCCGAGTACAACGACGACCCCCTTGAAGCAGGCGGCCACCGTTTCTACCTGATGGACCCGCTGGAAAGGGTGGTGTGCTTCGAGGAACTGGCCCGGGGGGACCTCGGCATGCTCCTCGGGGCCCCTGGTGCGCCCATGGCCGGGGTGCTCGTCGCCGAACTCGGTGACGACGCACAGAAGGAATGGTTCTTCGAGTATGTACGCAAGCGCCCCGTCTGGACCTTCTTCGGCCTCACCGAACCGGCAGGCGGTTCCGCCGCGTTGGACCTGAAGACGACCCTGACCGCACGGCCCGACGGCGCGGGCTGGCTGCTGGAAGGAGCAAAACGCCACGTGGGCAACGCGACCAGGGCCGACGTGGGTGTGATCTTCGCCCGGACCGGAACGGGGCCGCTTTCGGTACGGGCGGTTCTGGTGGAGACCCGGTCGCCAGGGTTCACGGCCACCCCGGTGGACACCCTCGGATTGCGGGCTGCCCGGCTTGGCGAGATCACTCTGGACTCCGTGGAAGTGCCCGCCGAGCGCTTGCTCGGCAGGCACCTCACGTCCACCCGGCGCGGCATGTGGGGCTGGTTGCGCACGTTCAACTTGCTGCGTCCGACCGTGGCGGCCATGGGGATCGGCGTAGCTCAGGCCGCGTACGACTACGTGCTGACGGGCCGGCGGGTTCTGCGTCAGGACGAACGGATCCGGCTGGCCGGCATGGGGCAGCGGATCGAGGCCGTGCGGCAGCTGACCCGGCGTGCGGCGATGGCCGTGGCCGCCGATCCCTCGGACGGATACCTCGCCTCCGCGGCCAAGATGCGTGCGGCCCGCGTCGCCGAGGAAGTGACCATGAGCGCGCCGGAATTCTTCGGTCCCGGCGCCCTCCTGGAACATCCGCTGCTGGAGAAGTGGGCCCGCGATGCGAGGGGCATCGAGTACATGGAGGGCACCACCAACGTCCAGCGGCTCAACGTCTTCGCGGGACTCGGCCGAGGCAAGCTCGGGATCGACTGAGCCTGGCTGCTCAACCCGAGGGTCAGCACACGAGTCGGCCTCATCGGCGGCAGGCCGGACAGCGGAGTCCCGGCCCCTGGAGGTTGATCTCCGATCCGGTTCGCCGTGGGTCGGTGCGGCCGGCTCGTCGACGACGGCGAGCCGAGCCGGTCCTGCTCCGCCCGGCGGCGGACCAGGACCACACGGAACTTCCGTTGTGCCCGGTGCTACACGAGACCGATCTGGATCGCGGTGACCACCGCGGCTGTGCGGTTCGGCGATCCGGTCTTCAGGAGGATGGACCCCACCAACCGCTTCGCACCATGGGTGGAGATGCTCAGCCTTCGGGCAATCTGTTTGTTGCTCATGCCGTCGGCGAGCAGGGAGAGGGTTTCCCTCTCTCTGGAGGTTAATCGCACAGCTCGATTGTGTTTCAGGTAGACGGGGGCCTGCTTGCTCGCCAGGAGTTGACGGGCCAGCGAGGTGGGGAGCGGCAGATCGCCCAGGGAGACGCGGCAGAGCGCGTCATCAAGTGTCTCGACCGACATATCCATCAGCGAAAGAAATCCGTTGACCGGAAGCCTGGCCAGATCCTCTGCGTGATACTCGTGAATGTTGTCGCCGAGGACCAGCACGAGTGGCAAGGGTTCGACGTCCAGCGCCTCGACGTCCTCAAGAAGATGCCATTCTTCGAGGGCAACGATGAGGATGTCCCATTTTCTGGACCAGGGCCATGTCTGCGGCAGCCGGGAATCCCAGAAAAGTATGGAGTCGACTCTGTCGAGGCGCTGCAACAGGGATTCCATACCCGCAGCGACCACTTTGTTCCCGATGATGAGCCCTACGTTCAGATGGTAGGACCGGCCTTCTGTAATCTCGTTCATTGCACCCGAAACCTTTCCAGACAACCAGCGCGCGTAAACATTACGACACGGCCCTCCTCCGCCCCCGTTTGTCCAGCGATTTAACAGAGTTCCGGTCGGTTTCTATGCGGGCATCGCGAAAAACTTCACCCGACTCTGTCGGCCATAGGTATTTCGCATAGATGGGTATCGGTAGCCGCGGGGCACAACGGCAATGGCAGTCGTGCGACACGCCCGCAAGAAAATGCGAGGTGCGTCCAGTAGGGCCGCGATCATCATGGCTCGAGTACTGCAGACATCGTATGCAGCGGAGAGTTGCCGACACACAAGGTCTTACGGGTGGCACTCGAACCGCGGCCTCAGCGTGGTGAGCGTCTGCGACTGGCGACGATCGACGTTTGCAGAGCCCAAGTCGTCGACCGTCGGGCGTCATCGCGAGATCAGCACCCTGCCTGCAGAACGCCGGGAAGTCAGTCTGGCGGTCAGCGTTCCCGTCGGCTGCGCATGGCCGATCTTTCCCATTGGTCAAGAACGAACGCCGGCGGGATACCGCGGAAAGCTGCCACATTCTTCGGGTGGCCCTACGATCCGACGGCTGACGCCCCGCTGCCGCAGTTGGGGCAACTGCGGCTCGTCCAACCACATTCACTTTCTCCCCCGAGATAGTGCATGATCTTCTAGACGGTCATCCTACCCTCAGTGATCATTTCCGCACTTAGCGTGGTACCCCCGTCGCGCTTTTTCCTCGATCGAGGGCTGGAGCAGAGCGCCTGTTCCGAAAGTTTCGAGGAACCGGCGCCCCTGCCACCTGGTTGTTCGCTTATTATGAAGCTATCCGCAGGTGCCACATGCGTCAATACGCGGGTTCAAACTCCGGTTACTTCCGAACCTCCTTCCACACGCGAAATCGCCGAGGCGGTGTAGAGACCACCCTTGCTCGTGGCGAACAACCGGCCGTCGTCGGCCAGGCCGTACTTGTCGATGTGCTCCCGCAGGATCGCGACCAAAGCCGGAGGGATCGGCACGGCTCGCGTGTCCTTATCGGCCCGATGCTTCAGGCCGCGCTCGTCGTGCGCTTCCCCGGAGTCGGTGTATCGCTTGTTGGTCGCAGGCCACGTCTTTTCCTGGGTCAGCAGGCCCCATCCTCGTCCGGCGGGTGGCAGTTCGCGCGCTTCAGTCCCGCTGCCTCTTCGGGGCGCAGCGCGGCGTAGTACATGCAGGCGTGCAGGGCCCGCGTCCGAGCGCCACGCGTGCGACCGGCCCGAGGGGCAGCGTCGAGTGGCTTCTGAGCCTGGTTGATCACGGTACGGGGGTCGACCTCTTCCACCGTGCCCGGAGCAGTCCACTTGACCCCGACCTCTGCGAGCGTCAGCGAACTCATCGGGGCCAGTCGGCGCCGAGCAGCACGTTGTCCGGTTCGAGGTCCCGGTGCACGACGCCCGACTCGTGCACGGCGGTCGGCGCGGTGGCGATCGCCGCGGCCAGCCTGTGCTGGTCGTCCCCGGCGAACCTGCGTCCCCGGTCGATCGCCTGGCGCAGGCTCGGCCCCGGCACGTACTCGCCGGCGATGTACGGCCTGCCGCCCGACAGGTCGCAGGCCGGCCCCGCGCACAAAGTTCCGGTGGCCTGCTAATAAGCGGCGTGCCCGGGGAGGTCAAGCATTTGGGCCGGCCTATTCTGGCATTTTCATCTTGCCCGGCAACACGAACGTGTCCACCAGAGCGGCTACCAGGACGAGTACTCCCTCACGGCTTGATCGCGCCAGTCACTGGGGAAGAGCTACACCCTTCCGACTCTGTTGCCGTTGTTCATGGACGTGGCCGCGGCCGAGCGGCTGGCACCAGCCGAACGGTGCCTGGACGACTGCATGACTCTGCTGCACGCCTACGCCCAGTTCGCCATCCCGGCGCAGGTACGGACGACGGAACTTGTCGTCACCAACACCGCGAACAAGTCCAGCGTCACCCACGGCAACCTGATTCCGCGATGGGAAGACAACATGATCCACGGGCACACCGTGGTGTGGCTGCCGACTCTGAGACACCTGGTCGACGTCACTGCCGAGCAGTTCAGCGAGATCGCCGTCCTGGATGAGGGACCAGTCATCGCCGGCGACACCGGTGCACATTATAAGGACGGCGCGCCGGAACGTATCGTGGTCAAGCGTGGCAACCTGCGGCTGACCTACACGCTGGCACCGGCGCAAACAACCGCCGTCCTACTGGATCACCCGGTTCCACGCGCTGGCGCGGCGAGCTACCGCCGCCGCGGTGTCAACGTAGCTTCAGCGGTAGTGAGCATCCTGGTCAGTTCTCTGCCGGAGGAACGCGTCCAGCTGATCCCGCACAAGCGGGTTGCTGCCTTGGTCGAGGCCGTACGCGACCTGCCAGAACATGAGACGCTCAAGAGGGGGTCTGTCCAGCCAACGGCTCTGTCTCACATTCGGTGGTGACGGTACGTCTTGATGCGTCACGGTGAGCCATGCGTGATGTCAATGAGCTCGTAAGTATGGTGTTTTCGGGCTTATCGCCTCTGGTCGTGGAGGACGTGGCGGACCAGGGCGAGTGGATCCGGGTGCGGGCGCGAACCCCGGGCGGATCGGTCACCTGTCTGGTCTGCGGAGCCGAAACAGCGCGTGTGCACGGCTATCACGAGCGGAGCGTGGCTGATGTTCCGGTCGACGCCCGCCGCGTGCTCGTCGTGGTGCGAATCCGCCGCTTGATCTGCCCGACGCGCGGCTGCCGACAGACCTTTCGTGAGCAGCTGCCTGGAGTGCTGGAGCGATATCAGCGGCGCACGGCCCGCCTGACCAGGCAGATCAAGACCGTGGTCAGGGAGTTGGCAGGCCGGGCCGGGGCGCGTTTGCTGGCGGGCCTTGCGGTGGGCCTGTCTCGCCACACGGCCCTGCGCACGCTGCTGCGCATCCCGCTGCCCACAGGGCGGACGCCCCGAGTGATCGGCGTGGACGACTTCGCTCTGCGCCGGCGGCACCGCTATGCCACCGTGGTGATCGACGCCGAGACCCATGAGCGGGTCGACGTGCTGCCCGACCGCACGGCCGACACTCTGGAGGCCTGGCTGCGCGGGCATCCGGGCATCGAGGTCGTGTGCCGTGACGGCTCGGCAACCTACGCCGAGGCCATCCGCCGTGCCCTGCCCGACGCGGTGCAGGTCGCTGACCGCTGGCATGTGTGGCACAACCTGTGCCAAGCCGCCCTGAGCGAGGTGAAGGCACACAGCATCTGCTGGGCCACTGCACTGGACGCACCGATCTACGACGGGCCGCGTGCGCAGACCACCCTTGAGCGCTGGCACCAGGTCCACGGCCTGCTCGACCAAGGCGTGGGCCTGCTCGAATGTGCACGACGCCTGCAACTGGCCCTGAACACCGTCAAACGCTATGCGCGAGCCGACCGGCCCGAGCGGATGCTCCGCGTCCCCAAATACCGTGCCGGCCTCGTCGATCCCTACCGCGAGCACCTGCGCAAACGCCGCGCCGAGGACCCCGCCGTCCCCATCAGGCACCTCTTCGACGAGATCAAAGCCCTCGGCTTCACCGGCTGCCTCAATCTCCTGCACAAGTACATCAACCAAGGCCGCGCGGACGCCGACCGCAGCCACATCTCACCGCGCCGGCTCGCCCGGATGATCCTCACCAGGCCCGACAACCTCAAGACCGAGCACCACGACCTTCTCGCCAAGCTCACCGCAACTTGCCCTGAGATGACCCAACTGGTCGCCGGCATCAGGAACTTCGCTCAGCTCCTGACACCTTGCGCAGGAAACGCCGACGCGCTCTCACGCTGGATCGTCCAAGTCCGCGCAACCGACCTGCCCCACCTCCACGCTTTCACCCGTGGCCTAGAACGGGACCGCGATGCCGTGAACGCCGCGCTCACCCTCCCGTACAGCAACGGCCCCACCGAAGGCGTCAACACCAAGACCAAGCGCATCGCACGCCAAATGCACGGACGAGCAGGCTTCACCCTCCTACGCCACCGCATCCTCCTCGGATAGCAGCACGTTACGTCACCACCGAAAGTGAGACAGGGCCGTTAAATTGACACACCCGAGGGTCTGTCCAGCCAACGGTGTAACTCGGTTGTTGGTTATCGGGTGGTCGGGGTGAGGCGGTCTTCGAAGGTGATGGCGAAGGCGTTGAGGGCGG